>JAUCGG010000236.1 GCA_030378015.1 Desulfococcaceae bacterium HSG8 | reverse complement strand
CAGGAGCCGTAAGGCTCCTCGTTACCCGATATGATATAAATTCAAGAAGTTGAAAGGACTAAGATATGGCAAAAGATACAAAGCCGATTGTATCATTCGAAGATTCTTTCGATAAACTCGATATCAGGGTCGGAAGAGTCATAGAAGCTGATATTGAAACAAGAACCCATAAGCCAACTTATAAAATGGTCGTGGATTTTGGTAAGTACGGAAAACGTATAAGTTATGGCCGCTTTACGAAACACCCTGCAGAAGAGGTAAAAGGCAGGCTTGTGTTAGGCGTGTTGAATTTTGAGCCCAGGCAAATGGGCCCCGTTATTTCCGAAGTTTTAATTATCGGAGTTCAGTACCCGAAAGCAGAAAGCGGTGAAGCCACATTTGTATCACCCGCAGCGAATGCTAAAATCGGAAGTAAGCTTTTTTAATCGAAAAGTTACCCTTCGGCAGGCTCAGGGAACGGCAGTTCGGCAGTTCGGCAGTTCGACAGGCTCACTGACCTGTCCCTGACCTGTCCCTGAGCCTGCCGAAGGGCAGAGAGGAGTATATGGCAAAACAAATACAGACAGCAATCACACCGACAAGGGCTGAAGACTACGCTGAATGGTATCAGCAGGTGGTCAGAGCCTCGGTTCTGGCAGAAAAATCCCCGGTAAGAGGGTGCATGGTAATCAAACCCTGGGGATATTCCCTGTGGGAAAATATTACACGGGAACTGGATGACATGTTCAAGGAAACCGGGGTTAAAAACGCATATTTTCCCCTTTTTATCCCCCTGAGTTTCCTTGAAAAAGAGGCCGAGCATGTTGAGGGCTTTGCAAAGGAATGCGCGGTGGTCACTCACCACAGGCTTGAAAAGAATGCTGACGGGGGCCTGGTTCCCGCAGGGGAGCTATCCGAACCCCTGGTTGTCAGGCCCACATCAGAGACCATCATCGGGGATTCCTTTTCCAAATGGGTCAGCAGTTACCGGGATCTGCCGCTTCTGATTAACCAGTGGGGGAATGTGGTCCGGTGGGAGATGCGGACCCGGATATTTTTAAGAACCAGTGAATTCTTGTGGCAGGAAGGGCACACTGTCCATGCGACAGATACGGAAGCAATTGAGCGAACCCGCCTGATGCTTGACATTTATGCAAAGCTTGCCGAAGAATACCTGGCCATGCCTGTAGTCAAAGGGGCAAAAAGTTCTTCAGAAAGATTCCCGGGAGCCGTGGACACCATCTGTATAGAAGCAATGATGCAGGACAAGAAGGCCCTTCAGGCCGGCACATCCCATTTCCTGGGGCAGAACTTTGCCAGGGCATCCCAGATCCGTTTCCACTCTCCCGAAGAAAAAGAGGAATATGCCTGGACCACCTCATGGGGAGCGTCCACCCGGCTGATCGGCGGTATCATTATGACCCACGGTGATGATGACGGTATCATCTTACCGCCCAAAGTCGCATCTGCCCATGTGGTACTCATGCCCATTATCAGAAAGCCGGAAGACCGACCCGGGGTTATGGAATTTACCGAGGCCCTGGCAAAGGAACTTAGGGAAAAATTCTACCATCATCGCAGGATTCGGGTGGAAATTGATGCACGGGACATCGGCGGTGCAAGGGGCTGGGACTGGATCAAAAAAGGGGTCCCCGTAAGGGTGGAAATAGGCCCCCGGGATATTGCACAAAATTCCGTATATGTCGGGAGAAGAGACAAATCCCACAAAGACAAAACCTCGATCCCGAAGGACCGCTTTGTCGGGGAAATAACCGATATCCTCGATGATATCCATAAAACTCTTTTTGACCGGGCCTTGACATTCAGAAAAGAGAACACCATCATTATTGATGAGAACAAACACTTCTATGACTTTTTCACCCCGAAAAAACAGGAAAAACCTGAGATTCACGGCGGATTTTCACTCTCCCACTGGTGCGGCTCAGAAGCGTGTGAATCCAAAATAAAGGAAGACCTGAGTGTAACGATCCGATGCATTCCCTATGACAGCGGAACAGAGAAGGGAAAGTGCATCTGCTGTAACGCTCCCTCCGACAGGCGGGTCATATTTGCAAAGGCTTATTAGTCAGTTGTCCGTGGTCAGTTGTCGTTGTCCGTTGTTACAAGCTTTCAGAGGAATGCAAAGAATCCTCCTGACAAACATTATGCCATTTTTCGGTTATGCATTTACGCTTGTGTACGAAAATTTCTGGCTCGTTACTCAGCAACTGGCGACTGACAACTGACAACTGGCAACTGACAACTGGCGACTGACAACTGGCAACTGACAACTGACAACTGGCGACTGGCAACTGACAACTGGCGACTGGCAACTGGCAACTGACAACTGGCGACTGACAACTGGCGACTGGCAACTGACAACTGACGACTGACGACGGACAACACAATGATTCGCATCACCGATATTATTGATGAAATCTTTGAAAACAACTCGGAGGCAGAGTTGGACCTGGTGGAACGGGCCTATATTTATTCTGCCAGGGTTCATGACGGGCAGATTCGGTTATCCGGTGAACCCTATCTGTCCCATCCGCTTGCAGTGGCCAAAATTCTGGCTGAAATGAATCTCGATGTGGTAAGCATCGCGGCCGGTCTCCTGCATGATGTGGTTGAAGATACCCATGCCACAGAAGATGAGATAAAGGATATGTTCGGCCCGGAAGTCTGCCATATTGTTTCCGGGGTGACCAAGCTAAGTAAACTTCCCTTTCACACAGCAGAAGCGCGCCATGCCGAGAGTATCAGAAAGATGCTGCTTGCCATGGCAGATGACATACGGGTCATCCTGATCAAACTGGCTGACCGGCTTCACAACATGCGGACACTCCAGTTCCACAGTAAGAAAGAGAAAAAGAAAAAAATTGCCCGCGAAACCCTTGATATTTACGCTCCCATTGCCTCCCGACTCGGGATTTACTGGATAAAGAAGGAACTTGAAGACAGGTCCTTCATGAATATAGATCCTGATGAATATGCAAGAATAGAGAATACAGTGGACAAGGACAGGAAGGAGCGGGAGGCCTATATTGAATCTGTAAAAAAACAGATAGATGAAGAGATGGAAAAGTCAGGTCTGAAATGTGAGGTTACGGGCAGGTACAAACATTTTTACAGCATCGCGCAGAAGATGAAGACCCAGGACCTTGCTTTTGAGGATGTATATGACATTATTGCATTCCGAATTATCCTTGACACAAAATCCCAGTGCTACGAGGCCCTGGGGCTTTTGCATGCCCTGTGGAAGCCCATTGACATAAAGTTCAAAGATTATATCGGCCGTCCCAAGCCGAATATGTATCAGTCCCTTCACACCACCGTTATCGGCCCCTACGGAGAACGAGTTGAAATCCAGATCCGAACCTGGGAGATGGATAAAGTTGCCAAATCCGGCATTGCCGCGCACTGGAGTTATAAAGAGGGAAAACCCGTTGACGGAGAACTGAGCAAGCACCTGATCTGGATTCAGGAACTGATAGAGGATCACGGAAATATCAAGGACCCGGACGAATTCCTGGAAAACGTACGCATTGACCTCTTTCCTGACGAGGTTTACATATTTACGCCCGTCGGGGATATCAAATGTCTGACAAAAGGGTCAACCCCCATAGATTTCGCGTATGCGATACATTCGGAAATAGGGCATAAATGCGTCGGCGTCAAGGTGAACGGGCAAATGGTTCCTCTCAAATATGAGCTGCAGACCGGTGATATTATTGAGATTATGACATTAAACGGACACCACCCGAGCAGGGACTGGCTGAAATTTGTCAAAACAGCCAAAGCCAGGGCCAAGATAAGGCAGTGGTTCAAAATTCAGGAAAAAGAACGAAGCATTACCCTCGGGCGGGAAATGTGCGAAAAGGAGTTTCGGAAACACCGCCTCAATTACAACGCGGTTTCCAAATCAGAAGAAATAGAAAAGGTGTTGGAGCATTTCGGTTTTAAGACCACTGATGACCTTATCGAACAAATCGGTTACGGTAAAATCACACCGCTCCAAGTGGTGCGAAAGCTTCTCCCCAAATCCGATCCGGAAGAAAAATCCGCATCCATCCTTAACAAGCTGATGAGTCGTGTTAAGCGAAAAAAGAAACCCAGGGAAGGGGTGCTTGTAAAGGGGATTGACGATATCCTGATCAAATTCGGCAAGTGCTGTCAGCCGGTTCCAGGTGATTCTATAACCGGCTATATTACCAGGGGATACGGTGTTACAGTTCACAAGGCAGGCTGTGTGAATGTTCTGAAAATGAGCCCTGAAAGACGGGTCGAAGTGGCATGGAATGAGGATATTAAAGAATCTTTCCCGGTAAAAATCCGCGTACTTTCCCATGACAGAGTCGGTTTGCTGGCAGACCTTGCATCCAATATCAGCAAAAACGGGGCCAATATACTGGATGTAAATTCCAAAATCAGCGAAAATAAGACCGTTGACAGTCTTTTTACTTTGGCTGTCAAAGATACCGGACATCTGAAACGAGTCCTGTCAGACATCAGGAAGATAAGACGGATCCTGGATGTCAGACGGGTGGGCAATTAAGCTGAGGGATCAACCCGGGGGATAAATCCCCCGGCTGAAAGCGAAAGCAGGCTGAAGGCAGCTATGTGATAGCTGCCTTCAGGCTTCGCGGCGTAAGCCCAGTCGAACGGCTGCTTCAGCTTTCAGCCCCGGCATTGATGCCGGGGTAAATTTTGAATTCCAACAGGGGGTTATTATTATGAGAGAATTTGCAAGACTTGACCGTTTACCGCCGTATGTATTTGCTACCGTCAATGAAATAAAGATGGAGGCAAGGCGTGCCGGAGAGGACATCATTGATCTGGGAATGGGGAATCCGGATCTGGGAACTCCCCCGCATATTGTTGATAAACTTACCGAAGCTGCCCATAAGTCGCATAATCACCGATACTCGGCATCTATGGGGATCACCAAGCTGAGACTGGCGATTTCCAACTGGTACAAGCGCCGTTTTGATGTGGACATTGACCCTGATTCCGAGGCGATTGTCACCATCGGTGTCAAAGAGGGGATGTCCCATCTGATTCTTGTGACAATCCGGCCCGGAGATGTGGTATTGGCTCCGAATCCCACGTATCCGATTCATCCGTATTCGGCTATTATAGCGGGCGGAGATGTTCGCGGTATCCCCCTGGGACCCGATTCCGACTTCTTTGAAAACCTTATGCATGCGACCCACCAGACATGGCCCAGGCCCAAAGTTCTGATTTTATCCTATCCGCATAATCCGACAACGGAAGTTGTTGATCTTGAGTTTTTTGAGAAAATTGTGGATTATGCAAAAGAACACGACATCATGGTCATTCATGACTTTGCATACGCGGATCTGGTGTTCGACGATTACAAAGCCCCCAGCTTCCTCCAGGCAAAGGGCGCGAAGGATGTGGGTGTCGAATTCTTCTCGCTGTCCAAGAGCTACAGTATGCCCGGATGGCGGGTCGGTTTCTGCGTGGGAAACAAGGATATCATTTTTGCCCTGCGCCGTATCAAAAGTTACCTTGATTACGGTATTTTCCAGCCGATTCAGATTGCGTCAATCATCGCGCTGAACGGGCCTTATGACTGTGTGGAGGAAATCCGTGATACCTATAAAAGCCGACGGGATGCCCTTATCAGCGGCCTGAGTCGTGTGGGCTGGGATATAAAAAGCCCCAAAGGAACCATGTTCGTATGGGCAAAAATTCCGGATCAGTATGTTAAAATGGGATCCGTGGAATTTTCCAAGTTCCTGATACGGGAGGCCAAGGTTGCTGTTTCTCCCGGCAGGGGATTCGGTGAATACGGCGATGACTACGTCCGCTTCGCGCTGATAGAGAACAATATGAGAATCAGCCAGGCTGTGCGGGGGATAAAAAAGATAATGTAACGCGGAAAGGACGGGGCTGAAAGATTGTGCGCCTATGTAGAACAATTTTTCAAATTGTTTGTTTTAAACAATTTGAAAATTGTTCTACAGCCGGAAAAGTGTAAACTACTTTTCAGCTTTTATGGAAGATGCCAAATAATTAATTCTTTTCATTCGGGCACTGGTCAAGATTCATGATATCAGTTAAGGCAATCCGTTCAGTAAAGGAGAGATACCCCATAACAGGGATGATCATGGGCGTATTTATAAGTCGGGGGAGTAACTTTCAGTCCCGGAGGGACTTCTGAAAACAGCCCTGCAATTCATTGCCGGGTGAGGTCCCCCGGATTATCAGGTCCCGCAGGGATGACTGAAAGCTTTTCAGTCGTCTCTGCGGGACTGAAAAACGGGGACATCCGCCCCGGCAATAAATTGCCGGGCTGTTTTCAGTCGTCCCTCCGGGACTGCTCCCAAGTTGTAAATGCGCCCGATGATCATTCCGAGCAGGCTCCGATAATTTTTCCTAATCCCTGACTGCTAAGGCTTTGCTGATTATTCAGAATTGAAAGTTCTCCCACCATCAGTTCCTCGCCATCGCTTCAACCGGTGTGAATCTGGCTGCTTTCGCGGCCGGGTAAATACTGACCAGAAATCCGAGAACGAATACCACCATATTTGATATGATCAGATCCCTGATCTGGATAACCGGGTAAATGATCCGGGAGATACCTGCGAATTCCGCGCCCGCGGCAAAGGAGGAAAGGTCAATTCCGTTGCCAGACAGGAAAAAGATGGTGAGAAGGCCAAGGATATTTCCGACGATCATTCCGATAATCAGAAGAAAAGACGATTCTGTAAGAACTTCCCTGATAATTCTGCCCGGTTTCATGCCCAGAGCTTTCAGTACGCCGAACTCCCGCATCCGCTCAAAAACTGCCATCAGCAGGGTGTTGACAATTCCGAACCCCATAGCGATGAAGATCACCAGATACCACAACACCATGAAGCTGTCAAAAAGCTCCAGATATGCGGTAATCGCATGAAGCAGTTCTTTCCAGGTATGAATCTCATAGTTATCGGGCAGCGCGGCCTTCAGATCAGCCGCGACTTTGTCGGCATTGTTCCGATCCGGAAGCAAAAGTGAAATTTCGGACATGCCTTTTTTTAACTTCAGCATCTGCTGTGCAACTGGCATGTTGACAAAAACAAAGTGCTTCTCAGTCGCTTCCATTTCTGCCCGAAATATTCCGACGATACGGAAGGCTTTGGATGCGATTTCCTTTTCAGAATCCTGGGACATGAGAACCAGTTTCCTGCCCAGTTTTGTCTCAAATTTGTCCACCAGGGCTTTGCCGGCGACAATGCCGTAAACGTCGTCGGCTCTCAGGTAACGTCCTTCGGTTACAGCCTCATTACCGATAAATGAAACTTTTGCTTCCTGATCAGGTTGAATTCCCACCAGGGTGACACCGGATGAATGTCTGGCGTTGCTGGCAATGGCATTGACCCGAACCCTGGATGCCCGCAGTGTTCCGGGCTCGAGAACCCTGCGAAGGGTGTCTTCCACCATTTCAGGATCAGTTATGCTGTTTTCAATGACCGGATCACCACGATATCCCTTATGATGAATCTGTATTTCCCCGGTCAGAGTGGCTACAGAGTTACGAACCATGCTGTCAGCCATTCCCCGCATCAGTGAGGTCATGGAAATCATGGTCCAGACCCCGATAATAATCGCAATCATAATAACGGATGTCCGCCGCGGATTCCGCCAGATGTTTCGCCAAGCTAACTGAAAATACATATAATAAATACCTCCTTTCGTAGTTTCACTTCATTAACCAATTTAAGTAAGGGATTTCCCAATAAATAAAATACCCGTTGCTGCTCGCGGGGGATTGACAAATCCCCGCATGTGCGGGGTTCGGATTGGGTGTAATTAAAAGTGTCAGGTTCAGTATGTGTCCTTGTTCCCAAACTCCGTTTGGGAACACACCTGCCCGGCAAACTCTGTCTGCCATGCAAAACGGAGTTTTGCCTGCAATTGCGTTCCCAAACGGAGTTCGGAACGAGGATGGCTCACCTGGCTCACCTAACACTTTTAATTGCACCCGTTCGGATTTGTCAATCGTTCGACTGAGCTCACGCCGGGCGGATTGACAAATCCGCCTGAAATGCCCGGGATTTGCCAATCGTTCGACTGATCTCACGCCTAAACCTCGGAGGTCTGGCTTCGCTTCACAAAGTACACCCGGAAGACCTCCGAGGTTTTTCTCCAGTTTCACAAACATGGGTTTTTCTTCAATCTTTTCATTACCTTTTAACCAATAGATAATGAATATGTCCTTTTCATCGGGGATTTCCCCAAAAATAAAATACCCGAAAATGTAGGGTGGGTGGAGCGAAGCGTAACCCACCACCGTATCATTCGCCAACAAAGATGGTGAGTTACGCTAACGCTCCACCCACCGTATCATTCGCCAACAAAGATGGTGAGTTACGCTAACGCTCCACCCACCGTATCATTCGAAAATGTAGGGTGGGTGGAGCGAAGCGTAACCCACCACCGTATCATTAGCCAACAAAGATGGTGGGTTACGCTAGCGCTCCACCCACCCTACATTTTCCGGAATCGGGTATTTTATTTATTTGGA
>JAUCGG010000235.1 GCA_030378015.1 Desulfococcaceae bacterium HSG8 | reverse complement strand
CATATTATATCTTACCCATATTTTCTTATTTCTGTTACAGAATTTATTTCTGTCGCGATCCGATTGCACCGTGCATGTCGTGGAAAACACATTTTTTGCGGGTTAAAAGATTCACGCTGATTCATAAGCAATACCCATTCAAATCGTTCAACAGAATCCGTTGCTTTGCCCAGTCTTATATGTGAAAATGAAGGACTTGCACATGAACTGCACCTGTAGAAATAACCGTCAACTCCCAAGGTAATCTGATAATATCCGAAAAAACAGTGGGAAAAAGACAATTTGTAAATATCCTGATGATCAGGAGACATCAATGCGAATTGAGGTTTTTCTCCCATATTATTGGTCAAATACGGTTCAAGAACTGGTCGGACAAAATTATACATCGGCGTTTCATAATTATCCCTGTAAATTTTGCAATCATTCACAGTCCGCCCGAAGAAATGATAAGGGACCGAGAAACGAAGCGAATCCACTTGCATTTGTTTGGCAATTGCGATAATATTCATCAATTCTCTGGGATCTGAATTATGCTCGTTAAGAAGATATGTCAGACGTAAAACAAATTTTTTTTTGCTGTCGCTCTTACGTAATCCCTTTATTATTTCGAGGGCTTTAATAATATTATCAAAAAGTTTCGGAGATGCATTTTTAGTTTTTGAAAAAGATTCGGCAAAGCCGGAATCTATACTGACAGACAAATAATCATTGCAATCTGAAAGCGTGTATAATTGTTCAATAAATCCTTTTTTTTTATGAAGCGTCCACAGGAGCGTCCCTTTAGTATGTATTCCGAAGTTGCTGCCATATTTTTTGATACTTCTGATAATATTGATTATGTTTGAATTTTTAAGCGGTTCACTGTAAAGCCCTCCGAAAATATAAAAAGGTATTTTCCCTTTAAGATTATGAATAAGTCTGATTACAAATTCAGAAACATCTGTCATTTCCTTTTGCAGTTCACTTCCCTGACAGTGCTTACACTGAAGATTGCACGGTCTTCCAGAATCATTACCAAGATGAATTTCAAGCTGCCTGGGATAAACTGCCTTTTTGTTAAACGCTGTTTCTTCTATACGACAGCCAAGATGCCGGGAGAGAATATCATAATATTGATAATAATCCGGTAGAAATTCGGAATTTTTTTCAGCCTGCTCTTTTATAACAGCCGTTTGTTGATGCATCATAATATCGGTCTCCTATTTGGCAGATAATACTGAATCACCAGAAAATAGAAACTAACATGGCAGTGAGGCAAATCTTCTGATTTCCAAAAGTTCCTTGTCAGAAAAAAGCTGCTCAATTAATACGGATTCACTGTAATTGCCTTTTATATCAGCAAACCTTTCTGCATACTTTGACGGGACATAAAAAAACCGTGTTTCTCTGATTTTACGAAGAAGTTCGAAAATCAGAAGCTGTTTGTAAGCATGAGATAAAATGATATTCATGTTTTCCTCCTTTCTTCAAAGCAGATACCAAAAGTGTTTTTTTTCAAAGATGGGAGGATAATGGCATTATTGAAAACAAAGTAAAATAAGGCTGATTGTGGAAAAAAATATTTTTTATATTTTTTGGGACAAAAAACACGGAAAGAAATTAAGGAGGCAAAATGAGCCTGAGAGATATGATATCGAACATCAAGTATGAGGATGACCTTCAACAAGCAAAAGAAAAAGCCGTTAAAAGAATAAAACTTGCTATGGATATAACAGGTTATACAAGGAACTATTTTATTAGGGAAGACTCGGAATTTCAACAGACGATTTCGATACATATGAAAAAACAGAGAGGATACAGCGAATCTGCTGTCAAAAAATTTCTGAACGGAGATTTCGGTAATGATACTAAGCGAGAAAAATGTATCCGATTCCTGGAAGCTGCAATGACTTACTTTAATTTACAAAATGACACAGAATATCTGTTTGATGAAAAAGCAGATAAGAAGTTCGATGAAGAATTTTCAAACATCGTACATGAGAGATGGCGTGAAAGAAACAAGGCTTATGAAAAATTACTGACTCGTATGGATTCACCCGGCGAATTATTCAAAAAAAAGCTGAACAGTGCAAAAAAGATATCCTTATCAAGTATTTCTCTGCACAATATGCTCACTAACTACAAAGAAGAGATTGAAATATCTCTGAAAAACGGAGGAAGATTAAGACTGATAATAATCAATCCGAACAGCACGGCAATACATGAATGCAGTTTCAGAAGTTCAAAGAGGTGGGCAGAAAAGAGGTATGTTGATGAAGTCGAAAAGACTTTGAGAATTATTAGACAATGGATGGATCTTAAAAGAGGCTTTAAAGTCGGTGTCAGGTTTATCAATCATCTTCCCTCATACGCAATCACAATTATAGAACCGAATTCGCTAAATGAAAAAATACATTGCCATGCCCGATTTTTTCCTTTTCGCTCCAGTTCTTTAAAAGGACCTTCCATAAATCCTGATTCTGTAATACACAAAGAATGGTTTGACTTTTTTTGCGAACAATATGAAGAATTATGGAATGCAGCCACAAATTGGGAGCCAATAAGGAACCGTTAATGCTGGTTAAACGATAATCGAGAGTATAAGAGATATTTCCTCGTTCCCCAACTCGCCAAACTCTTTGGAAAACCCGGAATTTTGCGATCAGAAAATTCATGAGAATGCAAAATGCCGGGTTTTGTACGCCCAAAATTCACTCCTTAAACAAGACTCTCTCTTCCACCAGATCAAGCCGCTCCAGTGTCTCCGGGAGAGGTTTCCCATCCGAATCCCATCCCCGGGCCCGATAGTAGTCATCTAACAGGGTTTTCAGATCTTCCCCTGTTATCCTGTGCCCTTTACAAGGCCCGCTCGGAAGAGGTTCTTCCATAAATCGCCGGGGCAGGGTGTCATCTTTGCGCTCAAATCCTTCTCGCACATTGAAGCATTTTACCATATTCCAGATTCTGTCCCCGAGAGCTAAGAGTTCTTCAAAAGAAAACTCTGTGCCTGTTGCCGCGGCCAGCATCTCGCGATAAGTATCCTCCTGGATGCCGTACTGGGCAAAGTCGCATTTCACCAGCGTATCCAAGGCTGCAAGATAATTCTGCATATGAGCGACCATTTCGCCTTTGTGCTTCAGGCCCAGTTGTTCTATGGTCTTCCCGTTCCATTCTCCCTCAATCTCCGCGAGGATAGGAAATCCCCGCTGGTGGCACCCGCCCCTGTCAGCCGTTGCCAGTGCCAGGGCCATACCCGGAACGCCTCTCGGTCCCCAGGCCGGATATTCCAGACCTTTGATGTGGACAGCGAATCCTTCCGCTTCTCCTCCGAATTTTCCGGCTGCCTGCCGAACCCCTTCGCCAAGAGTACGCCCTAATTCTCCCTTACGGAAGGCAATAGCATCAATGAGATAATCCGCAGCCTCGACACTTCCGAAGCGCAATTCCTTCCCATCTGCATCAGAGGGCCGGATAAGCCCTTTTTCAAAAGCCTCCATTGCAAAGCCGATAACACCGCCCGCGGACATGCCGTCCAGCCCCAGGGCATCGCATCGTGAGGCCAGATGGGTAATGGCCCTGATATCAGATATCTCCAGATTTGACCCTAACAGGCCCAGCAGTTCGTATTCCACTGCATCGGAAATTGTACCAGCGAATTTCCCGCTGCGGATTTTCCCCATTTTGCTGCACCGGATGGGACATCCTGCACAGGCCAGGTCCCGATACCATAATTTTTTGCGCTGGGCCTCAGGCCCGATGGATTCGGCCTTATCAAATGTGCCGTCGTAATAATTCCGGGAAGGCAGGAGACCGATCTCATTGGCAAAGGGAATGGAACCCGCGGTTCCTTCAAGGGTGAAGGCTCCTGTGGTGTTCTCATTCATCTCGCTGTAAGCTTTATGCACGGCTTTCCTGAACGTATCCGAATCCTTAACCCTGACAATATGATTACCCCGGACAGCTATGGCCTTGAGGTTCTTGGAACCCATAACCGCGCCCATACCGCCCCTTCCTGCCTGGCGGTTGTATTCACAACTGACCAGCGCGAAGCGGACAAGGTTTTCTCCACCGGGGCCGATGCAGGCCACTTTGATACTCTTGTCAACAAGTTCATTCTTTATGAGCCAGTTGGTGGCAAAGGTGTCCTTGCCCCACAGGTGGGATGCGCTGCGAAATTCCACCTTGTCGTCATCAATCCAGACATAGACAGGCGAGCTGGCCCGCCCACGGATAACAATGCCGTCATATCCGGCATACTTGATCTCCGGGCTGAAATGGCCCCCGTAATAGCTGTCTGCAAAGGTTCCGGTCAGGGGTGATTTGGCAATCACACACCCGCGCATGGCCGGGGCCTGGGTTCCTGTCAGCGGACCCGTCATAAAGACGAGGACATTCTCATCCCCCAGGGGATCACATCCCTCCGGTACCAGATCATACAGTATCTTCGCGCCCACACCCTTGCCGCCGATAAGCAGTTTCTGAATGCCGGGATTCAGAACCGCGGCAGAGGCCTCCTGCCGGGAAAGATCAATGATAAGGAATTTTCCCATATATGAAGTCATGGCATCACCTCCGCATTCACTGTTTTCACAATAAGCTCTATAGCTCCAGCGGGACACACTGCCACACACTCCGGCTCCCCCCCGCACAGATCGCATTTGTATGCTTTTTTTCCAACCACCCGGATCATATTTATGGGGCAGGCATCCGCACAGGTGCCGCATCCCACACACACTTCCCTGTCAACAACCAGCGCGCCGCTCTCTCCATCCCTTGAAATTGCAGATGCCGGGCACACCTTCTCGCAAAATGCGTTCTCGCATTGATGGCATACAAAAGGGTGATGAACCAGCGCATCGTCAGACATGCGGATATCCAGATTTCCGAATCTCGGATTAAATCCGCCGTGGGTTCTTTCGGAACACGCCAACTGACAGATGGAGCATCCCGTGCATTTATCAAAATGCCCGATCAGATAAGACATTCATTCCTCCTGAAAATTAAAAAACATCACGTTTCACGCATAAAAATCCCCCTCGGTCCCCCTTTACAAAAGGGGGAAGGCAGACCATTACGCATTACGCATAAAAATCCCCCTCGGTCCCCCTTTACAAAAAGGGGGAAGGCAGACCATTACGCATTACGCATAAAAATCCCCCTCGGTCCCCCTTTACAAAAGGGGGAAGGCAGACCATTACGCATCACGCATCACCAAGAATCCCGCTGAAAATTTCCTCTGTACCCACAACTCCGATCAGCCTGCCGATTTTATCTATCACAGGCATGGGAAGCCCGAACACGTAGTTTATCTCAACAGCCGCACGCATGGGTGTCTCCAGATCTGCTGAAACCAGGACATTGTGTGGCAGGGATTCAAGGTCAAGATCATCCTCGAAAGGTATGAGCGAAACATCTGTGCCTGCATGGGTTATCTTGTCCGGACGGCCTTTGTCATCCAGGGAACAGATAAATTTCTTATCCATGTCCAGTGCCCTGTCAGTATTCCCGTTAACAGTCTGAAGCTGGGACACGGGGCGCATCAGTGAGGCACAGTTCAGCACCTTCAGGGGATTCATGGACGCGACAAACCGGCGGACATAGTCATTGGCCGGATCGGAGACAATCTCCTCCGGGGTTCCGACCTGGACAATCTTCCCCGCATCCATGATGGCGATCAGCGAGCCTAGTTTGAGGGCTTCGTCAAGATCATGGCTGACAAAGATTATCGTCTTTTTCAATTCATCCTGGAGTTGGATCAGTTCATCCTGCAAATGTTCACGAATCAGGGGATCAAGCGCGGAAAAGGGTTCATCCATGAGAAGGATTCCCGCGTCCGTTGCCAGGGCCCGTGCCAGTCCCACCCGCTGCTGCATTCCGCCGGACAATTCCTTCGGGTATTTGTGCGCCCATTCGGAAAGGCGGACCAGCGCGAGTTTTTCATCAACAATGCGGCCAAGTTTCTCTTTGGGGACACCGTCCAGTTCAAGACCGAATCCCACATTGTCGCGAACTGTTCGCCACGGCATTAATGCGAACTGCTGAAACACCATGGAAATACGCTCTGTACGCAACTGATGAAGGGTCTGCCAGTCGCAGGACGCGACATCAATATCTTCGTCGTCGTGCCTCACGATTACCTGTCCCCGCGTAACTTTGTTCAGACCGTTAGCGCAGCGCAGGAGTGAGGATTTTCCTGAACCGGAAAGCCCCATCAGCACACATATCTGCCCTTCCTCAACCTGGAGAGAAGCATTGTGAACAGCCACCAGGTTCTGTGTTTTATTAAAAATTTCGTCCCGCCCCGCGCCGCTATCAAGCATTTCTGTAGCATCAGACGGATTCGGGCCGAAAATAACATCTACTTCATTGAAACGGACAACGGCCATAATTAACCTCCGGTACCGGTTTTCCGAACATCCGGCTGTTTGAGAAGACGATCCAGAACAATTGCTACGATGACAATGGCAAGGCCAGCTTCAAAACCCTGCGCGATGTTCACTGAATTCAGGGCGCGAATCACAGGTTTTCCAAGTCCGTCCGCACCGACCAGGGCAGCAATGACCACCATTGAAAGGGAAAGCATGATGCACTGGGTCAGCCCCGCCATGATAGTGGGAAGCGCGTGGGGCAGTTCAACTTTCCAGAGCAATTGCATCTTGGATGCGCCGAATGCTTTTCCTGCATCAACCAACTGCTTGGGAACGCTGGTGATGCCGAGATATGTCAGGCGAATGGGTGCGGGAATGGCGAAAATGACTGTGGAAATCAGCCCCGGAACCATGCCAAGACCGAAGAGCATCAGTGTCGGAATGAGATAAACAAAGGTCGGAATGGTCTGCATGAGATCCAGGATCGGCCGCATCAGCGTAAACAGCCAGCGGCGATGGGCCGCCATAATACCGAGAGGTATGCCGATGACAACTGATACAACTGTGGAAAAAAGTACCAGCGCGACCGTTTCAATGGTCTGTTCCCAGTATCCCAGGTTAAGGATCAGTATCAGGCCCAGCCCCACACCGATCACCATTTTCCAGTTGCGGTGAAGGAAATAACTCAGTCCGCACAGGAAAAGAATCAGCACTATGGGGTCAATCAGTCCCAGCAGGTAGATTGTATTGTGGATAATCCACTCCAATATATTTGAGAAAAAACGGAATTGTTCGTCAAAATTATCCGTAAGATATTCGACAAAAATTTTTACCCATTTGCCGATAGGAATTTTTTCAGTTAAAAATTCTGGAGTCAGGCTCATTTTTTTTCTCCTGATGTTGAGTTGAAATAGGGGGTTGAAACTTGATTCAGCCAGTCACCGAATTGGCTCGGATTTGTCAATCCGAGCCGAGCAACACGGCCCGCTGCCGCTCGCGGGGGATTGACAAATCCCCCGCACCGCGCATGGTTCGGATTTGTCAATCCGAACCGAGCAACACGGCCCGCTGCCGCTCGCGGGGATTGACAAATCCCCCGCACCGCGCATGGTTCGGATTTGTCAATCCGAACCGAGCAACAGCAATTTTCGTCAAGTCATTTTACTTCAGAATAGCTTTCACAGCAGCAAGCCCGTCTTTTCCGTCAACTGTCGTAACGCCTTTCAGCCATTTATCAAGAACTGACGGGTTCTCTTTCAGCCATTTTTCAGCAGCTTTGTTGGGTTCCATGCCGTCGTCGAGAATCATGCCCATGACCTGATTTTCCATTTTCAGATCAAACTCCAGATTTTTCAGGAGATTTCCGACATTCGGGCATTCTGAGACATAGCCTTTGCGAACCACGGTATGGACACTTGCGCCGCCCAGGTTCGGGCCGAAATAGTCATCGCCGCCTGAGAGATAAGCAAGCTCAAAATTGGTGTTCATAGGATGAGGTTCCCAACCCAGGAAAACGATCCATTCTTTTTTCTTCACCATACGCCGGACCTGCCCCAGCATTCCCTGCTCGCTGGATTCCACAAGTTTCCATCCCCCGAGGCCGAAAGCGTTTTTATCAATTATGGTCTGGATCAGTCGGTTGCCGTCATTTCCAGGCTCAATGCCGTAAATTTTGCTCTTGAATTTGTCTTTGTGCTTTACAATGTCAGCAAAATCTTTGACGCCTGCATCGTGGACATACTTGGGAACAGCAAGGGTATATTTTGCCCCGGTGAGATTGGTCCGGAATATCTCTGCGGACCCATCATCTTTATAAGGTTTCACATCAGCGGCCATGCTCGGCATCCACAGCCCCAGGAACACATCAATATCTTTGTTTTTTATGCTTGCAAAGGTAACCGGAACAGCAAGCACATGGGTCTTGACATCATAGCCGAGCCCTTTCAGAACCACCGTACTCAGCGCGGTGGTAGAAGTGATATCGGTCCATCCGACATCCGAAAAACGAACCGTTTTGCAAGCATCTCCCGCATAAATGTTCCCTGATAGAGCTTAAAATTGACAAATCTTTTGTAAAAGATATCCCCGGTCATTCGGATGACATGGCCATCACCCAGGCCATTATCTCCCTGGCCTACAGTCTGGGGTTGAAAGTCGTGGCCGAAGGCGTGGAA
>JAUCGG010000039.1 GCA_030378015.1 Desulfococcaceae bacterium HSG8 | reverse complement strand
TTATAAATTTCTGAAAACCGCAGATTGCAGTATTTTCATATTTTCGAACAAGGGAACATCATATTCCAATATTTCTTCAGAATAAATATTAATATTTACAAAATGTTATATTTTTTTATGTAAAAAAGCAATTAATATCGGCTCTTATATAAACGAGGATTCCCGAACCTTTACCAGACAATGATTTACAGCTTAGAAACAAATTTTCGGGCAACCTTTAAGCATTATGCATTACGTTTCACGTTTCACGTTTCACGCTTCACGTTCTAGGAGCATAATAAATGGGTCGTAAAAAGAAGAAAACAAAGAAACATATAAAATCGCCTGGGGGCAGGAAACCGGCAAAACGAGCGGTATCTCCGAACCGGTCTTCGCCAGATGTGAGCCGCAGTGAATTTCAGAAAGCAGTTCAGTATCATCAGGCAGAGCAGTTTGAACAGGCGGAGGAGATATACAGGAAAATACTCGCGGGGCATCCGAATCATTCGGATGCCCTGCATCTGCTGGGGGTCCTTTCTCATCAGACAGGCAGGGAAGATGCTGCCGCGGAACTGATCAGCGAGGCCATCCGGATCAATCCCGAACACCCGAGTTATCACAGCAATCTCGGGATCGTATTCCAAGAGCGGGGCGAACAGGATAAAGCCATCGCATGTTATCAGAAAGCTTTGGAAATCAAGCCGGATTTTCCTGACGCGTATAATAACATGGGCTTTGCGCTCCAGGATCAGAAAAAAACAGATGAGGCCATTGAATGTTATCAGAAAGCTCTGCAACTAAAACCGGACTATACCGAAGCCTGCAATAACCTGGGAACCGCACTAAAAGATCAGGGCAAAACAGAAGAGGCGATTTCCTTTTATCAGAGAGCACTGGCATCTGATGGGAAATACGTCGAAGCCTATCATAATATGGGAACCGCGCTCAAGGATCAGGGCAGGTTTGATGAGGCGGTCTCCTGTTATCAGAAAGCTCTGGAGATCAGACCGAACTACGCGGAAGTCTGGAACAGCATGGGAACTGCCTTCAGGGAGCGAGGAAGATTCGATGAAGCTGTCTCCTGCTATAAAAAGGCACTGGAGATCAGACCGGAGTTTTCCGATGTTTACAATAACCTGGGAACTTTGCTGAAAGAGAAGGGCAGGTTCAGCGAAGCGATTCCCTGTTATCAGAAGGCCCTGGAGATCACCCCGGACAGTTTCGCTGCTTACCTGAATATGGGCAATACTTTCCAGGATATGGGAAAGCCGAATGAAGCGATTTCATGTTATGAAAAAGCACTGGAGATCAGGCCCGACTATGCCGTGGCTTATGACAACATGCGGAATGCCTATATGTACCAGGGAAAGGTGGAAGAGGCTGTTTTATGTTGTGAGAAAAGCCTTGAAATAAGGCCTGACCCCGGCATCGAAGTCAGGAAAATCCTGATGATCCCTGTCATCTATGAATCCAAAGAACAGATATTGTCCTGCCGGGATAAAATTATCAGCGAACTCGAATCCTTAAAAAACAGGGGAATCCGGCTCGATGACCCCAACAGGCAGGTAGGCACCTCGAATTTTTATCTTGCATACCACGGGTTGAACGACAGGGAAATCCAGCAGAAAATCGCATCGTTCTACATGGATGTCTGTCCCGATCTTGCATGTAATCTGACAGTTGGCAGTCGCCAGTCCTCAGCCGCAGCGAACAACGGACAACGGATCAGAATCGGTGTTGTCTCCATGCATCTTTTCAATATGAGCCAGCAGACCATCGGAAAGCTGACCCGCGGGATTATCCGGAATCTTTCGAGGGAGAAATTTCATATCATATTATTTCGGTTCCCGGGAGGAGAAACGGGCCTGATCAGATCCATCCACGAAGGCGCGGATGAAGTGGTTGATCTGCCTTCTGAACTGAAACCTGCCCGGGAGATGATCGCGTCCCATTCGCCTGATATTTTGTTCTATCCTGATATCGGGATGGATTCACTCACGTATTTCTTGGGTTTTTCACGTCTTGCCCCGGTGCAGTGTGTGACATGGGGACATCCCGTAACTACGGGCATTCCCAACATGGACTATTTTCTCTCATCCGAAGATTTGGAACCCCCGGGTTCGGAAGATCATTATTCGGAAAAACTGGTCCGCATGAGCAGACTGAGCGTGTATTATTATCGCCCGGAAATTCCTGATGAACCACCTTCTCGCGAGAAATTCGGCCTCCCCGAAGGTTACAACCTGTACGCGTGCCCCCACGCGCCGTTCAAATTCCACCCGGATTTCGATCTCGCTCTTGCCAGTATTTTGCGTAGCGATCCCCGGGGGTTGCTGGTTCTGATTGAAGGGGCGACATTTAACCACTGGGCAAGCCTGCTGATGAACCGTTTCAGAAATACCTTTCCCGATGTGGTTGACCGGGTGCGTTTCATGCCGAACATGCCGACAAAGGATTTTATGTCCCTCATGATGACAGCGGATGTTCTTCTCGAACCCCCTTATTTCGGAGGAGGAAATACCACTTACGAAGCCCTTGCCTGCGGTGTCCCTTTTGTTACGTGGCCGGGCCCTTTTATGCGGGGAAGAGTCACCCTCGCGCTTTACCGGCAGATGGGCGTCACGGACTGCGTTGCTGATGATCCCCAGTCCTATATAGATATCGCGGTCAGGCTTGCAAGTGACAATGCATGGAGAGACGCGGTCAGGAAAAAGATCAGGACACACGCGGATGTCATATTTGAAGACATGGAAGCCGTGCGGGAGTTGGAACAATTTTTTGAAAACGCAGCATCACGTATTGATAAATAAATTAAGTAGTACACAGTTCCGGGACCGCGAAGAAATCGGATTTTTTTTAAATCCGATTTCTGATCGAAAACTTTCCGCTAACCTTTGTGAACAGTGGATTCCGGGTTAAAATTAAAAAACATCCGTTTTTTAATTTTCCCCGGAATGACAACTTAACTTACTGTCATTCCGGGGAAAATCGGAAAACGGATGTTTTCCGATTTTAACCCGGAATCCACTGTTTGCAAAAGTTTTCGATCTACTGAATGTAGTAGTACACCACTTTTTAAGTTCGTCCCCCCCTTTTTAAAGGGGGCCGGGGGGATTTTATGTTACAAAAAAAGGTGTTGCGACAGAAATCCCCCCCGGCCCCCCTTTAAAAAAGAGGGGAGGAACTTACAAGTTGATGTAGTAGAAACATGAATTCTCAGTTGTCCTCTGCCCGTTGTGACTGACAACTGACAACTGACAACCGACAACTTAAATGGAAATCCGACAACTCAGACTGGAAAATATCGGCTGTTTTAAAGACCAGCAATTTGATTTTTCAAATCTCACGGTGGTTCACGGTGAAAATCGCGCTGGAAAATCAACCTTGGTGTACGCGATCTTTTTCGCGCTTTTCGGAATTCATCTTCATAAAAGCCTGAGGCTGGAAGACCTGTGCCGGAAAGGGGAAAAATTCGGTACGCTGACCCTGTATTTAAATACCGATCATATGGAATGCTATAAGCTGCGCAGATCAACCGTGGGAATGCCGGGGATATATGCGAAGTCGGAAGATATGACATGGCAGCCGCTCTCATCAGACAGCCTGACTGATTGGAAGTCGTACATCCCTGTTTCTTCCGAAGTGGCATCCCTGAGTTCTTTCTTTCGTGAAGGCGAGCTGATCTACTTTTTGCAGGATATCCCCAAATACAACAAAACCCTGCTGCAAAGCCTGATCGGGATTGATGATGTGGCGATTCTCCAATCAAGACTGAAAAAGACCCTGGCCATGGCCAGGGAAGCCCTGAAGATCACCCGGAAGGCCATCCCGGAAAAGCCTGTCACCTACAATATCTTGGAAGAATCGAGGAAAAAGGTGGCGGAGTTGGAAAAAGAATTTCAGATTGTTGAAAAAAAATATAAAAGCATATCTGCTGATCCGGGTATATTAAGGTTTCTGAAAAAACTTCATGAACAGTGTGAGGAAAAGAAAAAGAGGCTTGAGAATGCCCTGAAGCTGAAAAAGGAAATGCCTTTGGCCGAGAAACTCGGAAAGGAGAAAGCAGAAGCAGAGAAATATCTGAAATGCAAAGATGCTGTTCTGAAGCGGGAAAGCGAATGCCATCGGCGGATCGGAGCGCATGAACAAAAAGAGAAAGATCTGAAGCTGCGTATCGAAAGATTATCGGATTTGGAAAAACAGGCTGTGTGCCCTGCCTGCGAGCAAATCCTGTCATCAGAGCATCTGTCGGGTCTGATTCCCAGGTTAAAAAAACAGATGCTCGAAGCCATACAGGACCAGTTAAAAAGCAAAGAAGAATTAAACAACATTGAAGAAGAACTGAAAAAAATCCGGGCACTGGAAAAACGGGTCAGCAGTATTGACCGGGATATTTATGAAATTCGCAGGCTGGATGAAAATATCCGGCAGTTACAGGCACAGGCGGCTGAATCAGAGAGAGAGCTGAATCAGTACAAACATGCTCATCCGGAAATCGTGGATATAGGGAAACATGCTTCTCGAAAAAAAGAACTGGAAACAGAACGATCCCGGGTTCAAAAACAGATGATCGAGGATAAAGCCAGGATCAGGCAGTATGAGAACGAGTTAAAGCACGCTGAGAAAAGAAAAAGAGAGACGGAAATTGCGGAGAAAAGAGTAGTCATATGCGACGTTGCTCATCGGGCCCTTGACACTGCTGTCAGGGAAGTGGGCAGCGGACTTCTGCACAGGGTCAGGAAAAGTATCCGAGCATGGACTGAGCACTTCACGTTTCTGAATCAGTTCGATATTGAAATCACAAACAGGGAACTGCTTCCGATCATACAGGCCAAAGGTTATCAGTATAAGCTGAATCAGATGAGCAAAAGCGAACGCATTTTCCTCTATCTCATGCTAAAGCTGGCCATCGGCGATGCACTGGGGCATTTGGGGATATTTATCCTTGATGATCCTGCTGACGGACTTGATCTGAAACGGAAACAGACCCTTGCTTACCTGCTTGTTGAAATCGCCCGGAAACGGCAGGTTATCGTAACCACAAATGACGCATCATTTGCTGGCCTGTTTTCTGAATCCTCTCGGGTGGATCTCTGAGACCTTCTGACGTAGGGTGGGTGGAGCGAAGCGAAACCATCATTTTCTGTTATCCGGTCTTAACTCTCCACAATCCGTTCAGATTTCGGAAAATGTTTGTTTTCCGATAACAAATGGTGGGTTACGCTCCACCCACCCTGCATTTTTATTTCGGAAATAATGAAACCTCATTTCATAGATTTTGAAGCTTCGAGCCTTTCCTGGCACTCTTATCCCATAGAAGTTGCCTGGAATATGGAAAACGGAAATATTGAGAGCTGTCTGATATCCCCGAAACACGTCCCTGAATGGACGGACTGGGACCCGGAAGCCCAGAAACTGCACGGTATCACACGCTCTGAAATATTGGCGCAGGGAGAGTCTCCTTCCAGGGTATGCGAAAAAATTGAGCAGGCTCTTTCCGGAAAACGGGTTTACAGTGACAACCCGGATTTCGACAGCATGTGGATGATGCGATTATTCGATGCTGTAGGGAAGTCATATCCCAACATCAATATGCTGCATCTGGATTCACTTCTGATTGATACGCTTTGTCCTGATACCAGCGGCAGAATCGAGGGATTCGTTGAGATATTAAAATTGAAATCGCTGACCAGAGCTTGTATGCCGATTCAGCATCGTGCCGGGTGGGATGTCCGTTACCTGACAGAACTATGGGAATCTGTCAAAGGGGCGCATTCCCAAAAAGTAGGAAATTTTTGATTTTTGTCTCCGTCAGCATTTCATTCTTTCCTGTGCCTTATCTCCCCGAACTCATGTTCAAGGATTCTCATAGCGCCTTCAGGAATCGGGGGATTCCCGCATATCACAACGGGAATCTGCCTCACATATCCAGCGGGTCTGGATGCGTCATTTTTCAGGGACACCAGCACCGCATTAATCCCACCGCTTCGCTTATTCCCGGAACAAGCTCATGCTGGCAATTCTTTAGCCTGAAGAAATCAGATCAACATCATACAGTTTAAAATAGCCATCATAACTCATAACTCTGATACCTTCCGCCATGGACTGAGCGATAATCATCCTGTCAAAAGGGTCGCGATGATGGAAATCCAAGTCTGTGACTTTCAGGATATGAGGCACTTTCAGTCCCAGGATATTTACTTCATTCGGGACAATTTTATCAATTGTCTGAGAGATTGCCAGTTTTCCGATACTGAGTTTGATCGCAATCTCCCACAGGCTGACAACGCTGAAAAATATGCTGTTGGCAGTATCTTCTATGAGTTCGCTGTGCTCCGGTTTCAGTTTCGGATTATCTGCCAGATGCCAGAGGAGGATATGGGTATCTAAAAGAATATTCATTATTCCATGTACTCCTTAAAATCTTCCAAAGGTTCGTCAAAGTCTTCAGCCATATAAGTGATGATTCCTTTTGCGGAACCTCGTTTCAGGGATATCCCCATGTCATCTTCGGTAAGGGATTCTCTCATGCAAAAAAAACGGTATGCAACGGATAATTTTCTGATAAAATCCTCATCCCTGAGCAGCCTTATCTGATTCTTCAAATCTGAAATTGTTTGCTGCATCTCCGAATATTCGCTTTCCGGTATGGTAACGGTTTTCATCTCTGTTCTCCTCCCAATTTTCCAAATTACTACAATACTTTTATCTCCGTCGGCATTTCATTCTTTCCCGTGCCTTATCTCTCCGAACTCATGTTCGAGGATTCTCATCGCTCCTTCGGGGATCGGGGGATTCTCGTAGATCACCACGGGAATCTGCCTGACATATCCTGCCGGTCTTGATGCGTCGTTTTTCAGGGACACAAGCACCGCGTTGATTGCGTAATCATAATTTATGCCCGCGGTGTCCCGTATCTCCAGGACGTCTATATCCGCGTTTCCGGCTTTCTTCTCAGATTCAGACCACAGGTTTATATAAATCCTGTCTCCGTCCCTTCTGTAATCTCCGGCATTGCCGCCGATTAATCCTGCAACTTTCCTTACTCCCGCCAGAAACTCCTGCGGGCAGTCCTTTGCTCGGCAACGGATGTCATAGTAAAAAAGTGATCTTCTCACTTTGCAGGGTTTCATGAGATGATTTTGGCAGAAGAGCCGAGGATAGGCAGATAGGTAATGCCATCTTTCCTTTTCATTCTGAGAGGCATGGCGGAAAGGAAGGAAAAAGCCGTTGTACGGACGCGTGAAAACTATGAACAGCAAAGCTGCGATAACACCGGTATAACCCATTATTATCGGTGAGATATATAAAGATAATGATGTATCAGAATAATCAGCTATGCGAAGCACATACAAAGATAAAAACAGGATAAACGGAGGCAAAAGCAGAAATGCAGACAGTCTGATATGCGGATTTATAAATACAGAATATGTTTTCCTGATGTATGTAATGAATGACGATCCCCTGACTAACATCAGGAAAAGTATCAGACTTCCCGGAATTGCTGACAGAAATGCTATTTTAGCTATCCATCCCGGGAGTAAAAATATGATCACGACGAAAGCTAAAGCTAACATAATTATCCTTAATACCACTTCATCTCCGGCATTTTTGGTCAGCGGCTCCTCTCCGAGCTTTCTGAGAACCTTCCCGAGAGCCTTCCCTTCAACGGTACCCTCGTCTATCATCTTTTCAAATTCCCATGCAAGCTCTCCTACAGCCAACCCTGCCAGGGTTCCCATTACAGTTGCTGATAAACCTGGGATAATTCCGACTGACAACACACTATAGACTGCTCCGACGCTTCCGCCTATGATAATTCCTGATGCTCTTTCGCTGAACCGGTGACAACCCAGTATCACCGCGAACATCAGCGGAGCGGACAGAAATTCCCATCTCATTCCCAGGAAAAACCAGCCGGACAGCCAGGCAAGGGCTATCAGCAGATATAAGCTTCCCAGAAGCAGGGTATCTTTTATTTTTGTCTCCGTCAGCATTTTATTCTTTCCCCGTGTCTTATCTCCCCGAATTCATGGTCAAGGATTCTCATCGCTCCTTCGGGGATCGGGGGATTCCCGTATATTACCACGGGAATCTGCCTGACATATCCCGACGGTCTGGGTGCGTCGTTCTTCAGGGACACCAGCACCGCATTGATTGCGTAATCATAATTTATGCCCGCGGTGTCCCGTATCTCCAGGATGTCTATGTCCGCGTTCCCGGCTTTCTTATCGGACTCAGACCACAGATTTATATAAATCCTGTCTCTCTGTAATTCAAAAATACCGCCCGAGCCGATTAATCCCACCGCTTCGCTTATTCCCGTAACAAACTCATGCGGGCAGTTCTTTAGCCGGCAGCGGACGTCATAGTAAAAAAGTGATTTTCTTACCAGTCGGGGTTTCAGGAGATGCTTTTCGCAGAAAAGATCGGGGTGAGCGGACACGTAATGCCTTAAAGGTTGCCCGAAAATTTGTTTCTAAGCTGTAAATTATTGGGTGTGTCCCACCTTTTACACAAAACGGCTGCCAGCATCCGGAATTATCGTTCCGGAGATACTGATAATATAATACGCTCACCGGACACGGTATGATCCGGACTCCTGTGTATGAAAGGCGGGACACACCCGCATCGCACGCTCATTGTAACGTAATCTTTCAGATTGCGCCGGAGCAGAGAACGCAATCTGAAAGATTACGTCACATTCCTGCGGCATGTGTAAAAGGTGGGACACTCCCCCCAATAGAACCTAGTACACCAAGGCAGAAGTTCGTTACCCCTTTCTGCTCCCGTCGGATTGACAAATCCGTCGGCTCGGATTTGCCAATCCGAGCCGAGCGAGGGGGTAACGAACTTCTGCCTTGGTGTACTAGTACAGGAACGTAAATTCGTCCCTCTCTTATAAATAGATAAAGAGGGAATGAATTTACAACTTATTGTATTAGTTAATAATAAGTTGTCGTAAGCATCCTGTGATTATAATATAATTTTGGGTGTTGGCACATTTTCGGATTTTAACTTATTGATTTCACTTGATGCAAAAAGTTATTTTTCACCGTATCACAGAAAAATTTACAGCACCTAATTTTTTAACAAAAAGATTAGCCGGATTACCGTGTCCGAAACTGCGGGCGGTCACAAAGCAAAGCTTTGCACCCAGCATTGGCAAACATTATTTTAAAAGCTTTGGGTTCTGTTGATATTTGATCACATAAACTGTAATTTTAAGCTGTTACAGTGACACAGGAAAAGCTCCCTGCCGCTGATAACATGCAGTAATTAAAATTCATTTTTTCAAGCTCTGAAAATGAAATTTCTAATCAATCATCACCTGTTTGAGAACCTTTATATTATCAAGGATTTTACCTGATCCGAGAGCCACCGTTAATAAAGGGTTATCAGCCAGTTTTATGGGAAGACCGGTTTCATCGCTGAGAGCCTTGTCCAGATTTTTTAACAGTGCGCCTCCGCCTGTCAGCACGATACCTCTCTCGGTAATGTCGGCGGCCAGTTCCGGCGGTGTCTTTTCCAGAACTTCCCTGAATGTAGTGATAATAGACTCCATCTGGTCTGAAATCGCTTCCCGGATATCCGCTGAGGTGACAGTAATAATTCCGGGAATGCCTGATGCAACCGCTCTCCCCTTCACTTCCCAGGTTTCTATATTCCAGGGGTCAGGGAAGGCATTCCCGACGGCCATCTTGACATTTTCTGCTGTGCTTTCCCCGATCATAAGATGATATTTATTCCGGATGTATCGGATAATTGAGGCATCCATCTTATCACCGGCCACCCGGACAGATTTGCCGGAAACAATCCCCCCCAGGGAAATCACTGCTACATCTGTGGTGCCGCCGCCGATATCCGCTACCATGCTGCATACCGGTTCGGTAACCGAAAGATCAGCGCCGATTGCCGCGGCCATAGGCTCTTCGATCAGGAACACCTTGCGCGCCCCTGCCTCTAACGCTGCCTCCGTTACCGCGCGTCTCTCCACCCGTGTGATCCCGGACGGTACCGCTATAACCATCCTGGGTTTGAAAATCCTCAGCCACTTCCGTACCTTTATGATAAAATGCATCAGCATCGCGCTGGCAACCTCGAAATCGGTAATCACCCCGTCACGCAGGGGACGGATAACAACGATATTTCCGGGTACTTTCCCTGACATTTTTTTCGCATCCCTGCCGTATGCCAGGATCCGGTGTCCGGCCCTGCCGTCGCTTTGCAGCGCAACCACCGACGGTTCGTTTAATACAATACCTTTCCCACGCATATATACGAGCGTATTAGCAGTACCCAAGTCAATGGCCAGATCTTTTGAAAACAATCTTCTCCCTCAATATTCAGATAGTATGGTAATGATTTACGATTTCAGATTTGCTCGTTCCCACGCAAAGCGTGGGAACGAGAGGCTTCCAAGGACTTTTTCTATCTACTGAGCATGGTAATGATTTACGATTTCAGATTTATGATCGGACTGAAATCGTAAATATCAAGGATTCAATCACAGAATCACAGGAATGTCAAGCAACGATGAAAGATAAGAGGCCGATCTTTTACTTTTATAATTGTAAAATCCATACAATATCTGAACAGCATTCTGTTATTTGAAATCGGTGCTGTAAAAAAAACGGCATTTAAAGATTGACTCCGAATCCGATATATGTAATATTTCTCTCATGTTGTAACCTTATTTATAAAGTAGCCGACACTTTCAGCAGATGGAAAGTTTACAAATCCCAGGCATTTCAGGCGGATTTGTCAATCGTTCGACGGCTCGACTGAGCTCGCCGAAGTCCGAGTTCACGCCGAAGCCGCCCCCTTTTCTAAAGGGGGCCGGGGGGATTTTTCATTGACAGAAAAGTGAGTTATGCCAGAAATCCCCCCCGGCCCCCCTTTAAAAAAGGGGGGAGGAACTTAAAAAGTGCTGTACTACTGACTTTGACAGCTCTGTATTCACAAACCGCCTGAACCCGGAAGTTGGCCAGCGGACAGAATAAAAAATGACAGCATATTTTATCAGACGCCTTATCCTGATCATCCCGACGTTTTTCGGCATTACCGTAATGGTATTCACCATCACCCGGTTTGTCCCCGGGGGCCCGATTGAGCGGATTATCGCACAGGCCCAGCAGATGCAAAGCATGGGCGGAAGCACGATGGGAACTGACGGACCAAGTCAGCCTCTTTCCGAAGAGCAGATCGGGGAACTGGAAAAATATTACGGTTTTGACAAACCTGTGCTGGTCGGCTATTTTCTCTGGCTAGGCAAGGTACTGAGAGGAAATCTGGGGGTATCCACCCGCTATTACGATCCGGTATGGGACATGATAAAAGAGCGGATACCTGTATCACTGTATTTCGGGATCGTAACCATGATCCTGGTTTACGGGGTCTGCATTCCCCTTGGCATTCACAAAGCCATGAAACATAAGAGTAATTTCGACAATGTGTCATCCGTTATTGTTTTTATAGGTTACGCTATTCCCGGATGGGTGGTCGGTGTACTGATCCTGGTGCTGTTTGCCTCGTATTGGGAGATATTTCCTCTTGGCGGACTTGTCGGTGATGATTTTGAGGATTTTACAGGGATTCAGAAGCTCGGGGATATTATCTGGCATACGATTCTCCCGCTTATCGCCTATATGATCGGATCATTTACTGTAATGACCTTTCTGATGAAAAATACTCTTATGGATAATCTTGCTTCTGATTATGTGAGAACCGCGATTGCAAAAGGGCTGACTTTCAGGAAAGCAGTGTTCAGACACGCGCTCAGAAACAGCCTGATTCCCATAGCGACCCATTTCGGAAACAATATTTCTGTCATATTATCGGGATCATTTCTCATCGAAAAAGTTTTTAATATCAACGGAATGGGGCTGCTTGGCTACGAGTCTGTGGTTGAGCGGGATTATCCCGTGGTAATGGGAATACTGGTTATATCCTCCCTGCTTCTGATGATCGGCAATATTCTGTCGGATATATGTGTTGCCATTGTTGATCCGAGAGTCCAGTTTAAGTGAGAAATGAGAAACGAGACGTGTAAAAAACTCCGTGTTGCATATGAAATTCACAAATCCCTGCAAAGTGGCTTCGGTGAACATGGTTCTGACGGCATAATGGTCTTCCGCGTCGGATTCCGGGGCGTTTGACTCCGCCACATTTGAGGTGAACATGGTTCTGACGGCATAATGGTCTTCCGCGTGAATATGATCGCTGTAAAACAGTTTTTCCAAGGATGCCTGTAGCTTGGAAGGGCTGATTCCCATAGGCTGAATAAAGAAATTCAAACGGATAGGGTTTCTGTTTTCTGATCGGACATTTTTAACTCCCGATTAATTTGCATCTCCGAAAATCAACGCCGGAGTGTCCAGAGTGCAAAGCTTTGCGAGTTGCGAGTGTTTGCAAAATTGTGAACTCCTCCCTGTTGCTCGCGGGGGATTGACAAATCCCCCGCCGCTGGATTCGGATCTGATCTTTGTTTCGGCCCTTTGCCCGAACCCGGATTTACGGGATTAACATACTGCAAATCCTGTAAATCCTTTACCGTGAAAATGCATTTACATGACCGGGGGTGATCGCCCTGTAAATCCGAGTTCAGACGAAACGAAAACCGAGGTAGGCTTGGCCCGTGGCTTGCGCCGATGTTCATTGATCTTCATATCGGATATAATCGGATTCTTTGAAATCCTCTCCGAAGTACCAGATATTCCCCTCATTGTCTTGTGCATACCAGTCATAGGTATCTTCGACCAGTTCTCCGTCCAGGGTGGCGCTACGCTTACCTTGGGCTATATTATCTAACCCCTTCGGTCTGAACACAAACACATTTGCCCATCTGCGCGGATGAACTCTCCCTTCCGGGACCATACAGGATTCCGTTTACATGAAGTCGGAACTGCGAAACTTGGCTGAATTCCACCTATTTCCGATATGATAATGAAAATCACCGGGTTTTATTTTCCCCCTTCATACGCATTTTCCAAGTTTATAAATGCGCTATGGTTAACTTCATGAAATTTTAAAATATCTCATGAAAAGACTTGACAAGGCAAAACCCTGTGTGCTACGAATTGACTGAGCGCTCGTTCAGATTTTTATCTGCTGAATATAGAATAAAATTTGTACTGAATAAATCCCAAGCATTCCGGCGGATTTGTCAATCGTTCGACTGAGCGTTCGACTGATCTCACGCCGAAGCCGCCGGGAGCGGCTCAGGGCAATTTTCCATCTACTGAATATAAAAAAATAAAAAATCGGGAATTGGGGCGTATTCAATCCCAGGTCGGATGAGGAGAGTATAAAAATGAAAGAAGCGGTTATTGTAAGTGCGGTACGGACGCCTTTGGGCAGTTTCAACGGTTCCTTGGGCAATATCGGGGCTACCAGACTGGGGGCAATTGTCATTGAAGAGGCTGTGAAACGCGCGGGCATCGGGAAAGATGCTGTGAATGAGGTTCTTATGGGACAGGTACTTCCCTGCGGCTACGGCCAGAACCCTGCCAGGCAGGCATCGGTTCTCGCAGATATGCCGTGGGAAGCGGAATGTATCACGGTCAACAAGGTCTGCGGATCTGCGCTGAAAACAGTGATGCTTGCTGCCCAGGCCATCCAGGTCGGAGATGCGGATGTCATAGTGGCCGGGGGAATGGAAAACATGAGCATGGCTCCGTATTACCTGGAGAAAGCCCGTACCGGATATCGCATGGGACACGGCCAGATACTGGATCACATGATTCATGACGGGCTTTGGGATATTGTCAATGATTTCCATATGGGCATCTCAAACGAACTTTGCTCGGAGAGATACAATATCACCCGTGAAGACCAGGATCGCTACGCGGCCGAATCCTACCGCCGGACACTTGATTCCATTGAATCAGGAAAGTTCAAAGATGAAATCGTGCCAGTTGAAATTCCCCAGCGCAAAGGTGATCCGCTGCTGTTCAGCCAGGACGAATGTGCCAGGGAGACAACCTATGAAGCCCTGGCAAAAATGAGAAGCGCATTCAAAAAAGATGGCGCAGGCACGGCAGGCAACGCATCCATCATCAGTGACGGCGCGGCCGCTGTTGTTGTCATGTCCAAGGACAAAGCTGAAGAACTCGGATGTAACATCATGGCAACCATCGGGGCTCAGGCCTCTTATGGCATTGACATGAAATATGTCCTTGTTGCACCCATCTGGGCCATTCCCAAGTGTCTTAAAAAGGAAGGCATTTCAAAAGAAGATGTTGATATGTACGAGATCAACGAAGCATTCAGCGGATCAACCTGCGCAGTTATGAAGGAACTCGAACTGGATCATGCAAAGGTCAATGTAAACGGCGGATCTGTTTCCCTGGGACATCCCATCGGAGCCAGCGGGTGCCGCGTGCTTGTCACGCTTCTGCATGAAATGATCAGACAGGATAAGAAAACCGGACTGGCTACCCTGTGCCTCGGAGGCGGGGAAGCTGTTGCGATGATCGTAAAACGTTAAATTGATGAATTGTCCGTTGTCCGTTGCAGATAGTCTGTTGACGTTCCAATAAATCCTGTAAACAGTGGATTCCGGGTTAAAATCGGAAAACATCCGTTTTCCGATTTTCCCCGGAATGACGGGCAATATACTGTCATTCCGGGGAAAATTAAAAAACGGATGTTTTTTAATTTTAACCCGGAATCCACTGTTCGCAGAAAATTTCGATCTACTGACGGCTGAAGACTGAAAACTGAGGACTGAAGACTGAAGAAGACTGAAGACTGAGGACTGAGGACTGAGGACTGAGGACTGAAGACTGAAGACTGAAGACTGAAGACTGAAGACTGAGGACTGAAGACTGAAGACTGAAGACTGAAGACTGAAGACTGAAGACTGAAGACTGAAGACTGAAGACTGAAAACTGAGGACTGAAGACTGAAGACTGAGGACTGAAGACTGAAAACTGAAAACTGAAGACTGAAGACTGAAGACTGAAGACTGAAGACTGAAGACTGAAGACTGAAGACTGAAGACTGACAACTGACAAAAAAGGAGATAAATATGGAAATCAGAACTTTTGGCGTTATCGGCGCCGGTCAGATGGGAAACGGTATTGCCCAGGTTGCAGCAATGAGCGGCCTGGATGTCATCATGAATGATATCAAGGATGAATTTGTCCAGAAGGGGCTGGGAAATATTACAAAGCTCCTGTCCCGAGGTGTGGATAAGGGAAAGATGACGGCCGCGGATAAAGATGCGGTGCTGGGCAGGATTAAGACCAGTGTGGATATAAAAGACATGAGTGCTGCTGATTTTGTTGTGGAAGCAGCCACGGAAAACGAACCCCTGAAATTCGAGATATTCAGAAAGCTGGATGAGACCTGCGCGTCTCATGTGATTCTCTCCACAAACACCTCTTCAATTCCCATCGGACGCATTGCAGCCCAGACCGGACGGCCGGACAAAGTTATCGGTATGCACTTCATGAACCCTGTGCCGATAATGAAGCTGGTGGAGGTGATACGGGGAATAGCGACTTCCGAAGATACCTTCAAAGCGACCTGGGAACTTTCTGAAAAATTCGGTAAAACCCCCGCGGAAGCAAATGATTACCCCGGGTTTATTGCCAACCGGATTCTCATGCCCATGATCAACGAAGCCGTGTATTGCCTGTATCACAGCGTGGGCACTGCGGAAGCAATTGACACCGTGATGAAACTCGGAATGAACCACCCCATGGGGCCCCTCGCGCTTGCGGATCTCATCGGGCTGGATACCTGTCTTGCCATTATGGAAACCCTTCACGACGGATTCAAAGATTCAAAATATCGTCCCTGCCCCCTGCTTCGGAAGTATGTAGAAGTGGGATGGCTTGGCAGAAAGACGGGCCGCGGATTTTACGAATACAAATAAAAGCTGGGAATTGAAAAAATTCTTACTTTTCGATTAACAAGGGGAGGCATTTATGCCGGCAAAAAAAAATGAAGTTGTTTCAGTAGGGAAGAAGATAAAGAAAGTAAGAACGGAGAAAAAGTTTACATTAGACCAGGTGGCTAACGATACCGGCCTTTCGACTGATTACCTGAAAGAACTGGAAGCCGGGAAAGTAATCCCCCCTGTGGGGACGCTTTTGCAGGTCGCAAGGGCACTGGAAATTGATTCTGGTTTTTTCCTCCGAGAACAGGAGTCAAATCTCAAGGATCGGGTTCAGCAATATACGAAACGGACAGATAACTATGCCTACGAAACCCTGACACCGGGAGCGGAAAATAAGCATCTTAAAGCCTTCCGAGTGACGATTGACTCGATGCAGGATCACGGGGGGGTCGGATATCATCATGAAGGAGAAGAATTCGTCTATGTGCTGTCAGGAAAGGTTGAAATTACAGTGGGGGATAATGTCAATACCCTGAAAAAGGATGATTCCCTTCATTTTAACTCGGGAATAAGGCACAATCTGAAAAATGTAGGCGACGATGCAGCAGAGCTTATTGTTGTAATTTACGGACCATAAAAGAAGCGGAAGCAGAGGCTGAAAGTAACTACCTGTGCAAAAATTTTGTAACATCCGATAATCAGGTTTCCGAAGCTCCGTAGGAGTGATATCTTTGTAGCATCAGGGAGCCGCCGGTTTTTCAAAGCTCCGTAGGAGCGATACCTTTGTCACCGAAGATATCTCTGGAATGTTACAAAATTATTGATCAGGTACTTAAAAGCCGGCAGATGGAAAAAGTTCGTAGTCCCGCCTTCAGGCGGTCTGTCTGTGAGCTTAAAAAGGCCGCCTAAAGGCGGTACTACGAACTTTTTCGTCTGACCCCGGATTCATTTTTACCTTCGCTTCTGACTTCTCAACTAAAAAGGATGGGTTATGTTTTTCAAGCTTACAGATGAACAACTCATGATTCAGAGTATGGTCAGGGAGTTTTCAAGGAAAGTTGTTGCGCCGACAGCCGCGGAGCGCGATCAGACCAAAGAATTTCCTGCTGAAAATTTTAAGAAAATGGGGGAACTGGGACTCATGGGGATGATGGTCCCTGTGGAATATGGCGGTGAAGGAACAGATACCGTGAGCTATGTACTTGCCCTTTCCGAAATTGCTTATTCATGCGCTTCCACGGCTGTCGTGATGTCCGTGCATAATTCCATTGTTTGCGAAAGTATCAGACGGTACGGGAATGAGGAACAGAAGCAAAAATTCCTCCCCTCCATGACCTCGGCGGAGATCATCGGCGCGTTTGCCCTGACCGAGCCTCATGCCGGTTCTGACCCCGTGTCCCAGCTTACCACCGCGGTCCGTGACGGCGATTACTATGTCTTAAACGGCACAAAGCGGTTTATTACCAGCGGGAAAAACGGGGGGCTTGTCATTGTTACGGCAAAAACAGATGAGGCCAAGCGGCACAAGGGAATCAGTGCGTTTATTGTGGAAAGGGACACCCCCGGGCTTATTGTCGGACATACAGAGGATAAGATGGGACTGCGGGCCTCGGATACCACAGACCTGATATTCGAAGACTGCCGTGTTTCTGCTGAAAACCTGCTGGGCAAAGAAGGCGACGGATTCAAAATTGCCATGACAGCCCTGGACGGGGGGCGTATCGGAATTTCAGCCCAGTCTGTGGGGGTCGCTCAGGCTGCCCTGGATGCCGCGGTGAAGTATGCCAAAGGGAGAGATCAGTTCGGTAAGAAGATATCCAAATTCCAGGGTCTGCGCTGGATCGTGGCGGACATGGCTACTGAGATCGAAGCCGCGCGGCAGCTTATGTTCTCTGCCGCGGCAATGAAGGACAGGGGGGAAAAATACACGCTTCAGGCCTCCATTGCCAAGCTTTTCGCATCTGAGATGGTCAACCGGGTCACGGGAAAAGCCCTTCAGATGCACGGCGGATACGGGTTCACCAAGGACTACCCCGTGGAACGGTTTTACAGGGACGCGCGTGTCTTCACCATTTACGAAGGGACATCGGAGATTCAGCGGGTGGTGATTTCCAATCAAATCTTCAAGGACAAACGCAAACCCTGAAGCAATTTCCAATCCCGAACCAGCGGAGTACAAAGCTAAAGCTTGTCTGAACTCGGATTTACAGGATTAACAGATTTTCGGGATTTAAATCCTGAAAATCCGAGTTCAGACAAAGCAAGCTTTGTACTCTGCTGAAATTGTGAACACCCGCCTGTTACTCACGGGGGATTGGCAAATCCCCCGCCGGATTCGGACCTGATCTTCGTTTCGCCCGTTTGTCTGAACTCGGATTCACAGGATTAACAGATTTTCGGGATTTAAATCCTGTAAATCCGAGTTCAGACAAAGCAAGCTTTGTACTCCGCTGAAATTGTGAACACCCGCCTGTTGCTCGCGGGGGATTGACAAATCCCCCGCTTTCGGACCTGATCTTCGTTTCGCCTGTTTGTCTGAACTCGGATTTACAGGATTAACAGATTTTCGGGATTAACAAAATGTTTGTATCAAGAACAGCCTTATCTGCTGTGGAGTTCGTCTCTGTCAAAGCGGTTTCCTTTCGTACTGACGGAAATCATATCCGATGATCTGAATTTCCGTTTTTTTCTTTCAACAGGATAATGATAACTTCCACCTCCGATGTCCGAATTCTTTCGGCAACGTCATTACAAGGGTGCTGTCTTTTATATGTTCCCTTCTCCTCAGGACTTGCATTGTCATTCTGATTCCTTTCGATTTTGTTCAGGCAATTAATCTTACTATCTGTATGGCTTCAGAAAGCCGAGGGATTAATCCCCCGGCTGATAGCCCAAGTACGCTGAAGCGCACTATGGTGATAGCTGGCTTCAGCCTGCTTTCGCTTTCAGCCGAGGGATTGATCCCCCGGCTTTATTCTCCCGACAAGCAGCGTTGCTTTCAGCCCCCCGTGGTGAAAGCGATGAGCGGTGAGTTTAAAAGGAATTGTTTTAGCAAGCTGCCTGTCCGGGACAATCATAGCGATCTTCCACCCTTTATATTCCTTTTTCAGATGACGGCATATGGCATGAAAAATCTGCACACTTTCATGCCTTGTCCCGATGCGGCGCCCGTAAGGCGGATTCAGCACCACAAGACCGGTCTGACGGGTCAGCATCCGGGGTGAAAACTCAAAGAAATCCCGGCAGGAGATACTGATCACTCCGGAGAGATCGTATTCCCTGACGCACTCATCAAGGCGGATGCAGGCATTCCTGTCTTTATCCGAAGCAAAAATCATGGGTTCGGAGAACCGAATCCTGGCTTTTTCAGCTTCGCCCCGGATATATGCCCATTTCCGAGGACTGAACACTGGCCATTCCTCGAATGCGAATTTTCTGAACAAGCCCGGAGAAATTTCCGAAGCCATCATCGCGGCTTCAAGAGAGAAAGTTCCGGCTCCGCATAAGGGATCAACAAGGGGTTCGTTCTTCTGATAGCCCGCGAGTTTCAGGATCGAAGCAGCGATGGTTTCACGGATAGGAGCTTTGCCGGTATGTTTCCTGATTCCCCGTTTGTAAAGGGGTGCCCCGCTGCTGTCAAGGGATACGGTAAAGCAATCATCCGATACCCTTACGAAAATCTGAGGAGAAGAATCCCGGCTTTCTGCCGACTGCCGACTGCCGACTGCCAACTGCTTCCTGTCAACTGCTTCCTGCCGACTGCCGACTGCCGACCGCTTCCTGCCGACTGCCGACCGCTTCCTGCCGACTGCCGACTGCCGACTGCCGACTGCCGACTGCCAACTACCGACTGCCGACTGCCGACTGCCAACTGCCAACTGCTCCCTCGCTGATATACTCTTTCCAAAGCGTTCGGCAATGGCATCGCTGTGGTACAACCTGGAATGCCTGGCGGTGACAGATATCCGCGGCATAGCCCCGGGACAGAGAAAAAGCTCCCACGGAAAATCAGACAGCCGTTTTTCAAGCTGGCTGAAACTGGTTGCCCTGAATTCCCCGATCCGCATCAGTATCCGGGTTGCTGTTCGGAGGTGCAGATTCGCGGCATAGCAGTCATGCACCCGGCCTTTGAATTCCACGCCGCCTGTGACGATGTTGAATTCCGGGAGAAATCCCCGGCCCCCCTTTGGGAAAGGGAGTTGCTTTTTTTCCTTCATAATGGGGGGATTTTCTTCTCCCCCCTTTTTTAAAGGGGGGATTTCTCCCAGTTCTTCCAGACACACTGATTCAAATCCGGGGGAAACCACAGCGAAAAAATCATGCATCCGGCTCCTGACATGGCGGCGGATGCGTTTTGAAAGGGAATGTGTCATGAGTTGTGAAACGTGATGCGTGAAAAAATGGCATCCTTCATTTATCGGTTTACACTTTACTGTAGAACGATTTTCCAAATCGTTTCGAAACCCCGCAGTGCCGGGATTGTCAATCCCCCGCGAGCATTATCAGTATTAAGCGAGCATATAAAATATGAAAACATGCTCGTTTCGGATTGACAAATCCGAAACCCCGCAGTGCGGGGATTGTTCAATCCCCCGCGAGCATTATCAGTATTAAGCGAGCATCGTGAATTAAGCGAACATATTGAGAGCGTATTAATATCATCACGCATCACGAAATATGAAAAAATGCTCGTTTCGGATTGACAAATCCGAAACCCCGCAGTACGGGGGATTTGTCAATCCCCCGCGAGCATATTGAGAGCGTATTAATATCATCACGCATCACGAAATATGAAAAAATGCTCGTTTCGGATTGACAAACCCGAAACCCCGCAGTGCGGGGGATTTGTCAATCCCCCGCGAGCATTATCAGTATTAAGCAAGCATCGTGAAATTAAGCGAACATATATGAAAAATGCTCGTTTCGGATTGACAAATCCGAAACCCCGCAGTGCGGGGATTTGTCAATCCCCCCGCGAGCATATTGAAAACGTATCACGTATCACGTATCACGTATCACGCATCACGTATCACGTATCACCTTTCATTCGCAGCTTCCACCAAGTAAAAAAGCGCCTCTCCCATACCCACTTTCCTGTCACCGTCCACATCGTCTATCGGATACTCAGCGGGGGTGCCGCGATCCACCAGGGCCTTGAGCGCGGCGATGGCATATCTCAGGGCTTCGCTGGGAAGGGGATCTCCGTTCAGGTTATTACGATATACCCTGGTGATTTTGTTTACGCCGTCATCCCCGGTGATGAGGATGTCAAGATCGCCGTCATCATCATAATCACCCCAGTCTGCTGACCCGTTGCTGACGCCCGTCAGATCCGAGTTGACAGGAATGAATTCCCCGTTGTCATTCCGGTAGATTTTGGCGATTTTATTAATGCCTTCACCGCCTGTATCACCGATCAGGAGAATATCCGGATCACCGTCATTATCAAAATCCCCCCATTTACCGTCACTCTGATAAACACCGGTCAGGCCGGCATTGATATCGGTGAAGTTCCCGCGGGTGTTCCGATAGACCCTGGCGATCTGGGTAACGCCGTCATTGCCGGTAATGAGGATATCAAGGTCTCCGTCGTTGTCATAATCCCCCCATTCGCCGGAACCGCTGGTTACGCCGGGCAGGACAGCATCGGTATCTGTGAATTTTCCATTGTCATTCCGCCAGACTTTCGCGGTTTTCAGAAGCCCGTCATTCCCTGTCATGAGAATATCAGGGTCCCCGTCTTCATCATAATCTCCCCAGTCCGCAGACGCGTAATATACCCCGGTCAGGCCCGCGTTACTATCCGTAAAACTGCCGTTGCCGTTGTTCCGCAGGATTTTGGCCACGTTCTCCGAGGTCTCATCATTATACCCGGTCAGGAGGATATCTGCCTTACCGTCTTTATTATAATCTCCCCAGGCAGCAGCACTGTGATGAACCCCGGTCAGGTCAATATTAAGGGGCTGGAACGTGCCCTGTTTGTTCTGATAGACAGCAGCCACGCTGTTGGTTCCGTCATAACCGCTGAGAAGGATATCGGGCCAGCCGTTATTATCATAATCCCCGTAAGCAACATCGCCGAAATATACCCCGGTCAGCCCCGCGCTCAGGTAGAATTCGTAAGTATCTTTGTCCTTGTCCTTTTCATTGCGCCATATCTCGGTCACGGACTCGGAATTCTCATAATCGTAGCCGGACAGGAGGATGTCAAGGTCTCCGTCCCTGTCATAATCCCCCCACACCGCTGAACTCCTGGCAACACCTGTAACACCGGCAGAGATGTCGGTGAACAGGGAGACCACTGTAAATGTTGCTTCCAGCATCTCTTTTAATTCATTGTCCGAATCATCCTCTATAATGCCTTCAAGCGCGATATAGTAGGTCTGACTATTGGAAAAAAGTTCGGACGGTGTTATGGTAATCGCGGTTTTCTGGGCATTGACCGTGACAGAAAACGATACGTCATCCCCGCTTGAACTGTCCTTCCTGAGTGCGATCAGATCGTCAACATTAGCGTCTGTGATTTCGGTATTATCTATCAGTCTGACCGGCTCACTGAAGATGATCCTGATTTTTGTCTCCGGGAATACATCCGCGGCCCCGTCCGCGGGAATGAATGTCACCACAGGCGGGCTTGCATCCTTTGTGGTAAAACTCGCGCTCGCTGGCTCAATGGGGTTGTCCTCATAATCCTCCACATCCGCGATGACCGCCACATAATAAGTCTGCTCGCTTTCAAGGCTGCTATAGGGATCAATGGTGATAATTTTATTAGTGCTGTTGATTGTCGCGTCAAATATCACATTACTTCCCCCGGGCCCGCCCTTGGTGAAGGTTATCAGCTTATCAACGCTCGTGTTCGTGATCATGCTGTCATTGATAAATCTGATCGGCTCGCTGAACGTGATGGTAATATTTTCATCCAGTCCCACGTTACGTGCATCGTTTTCAGGATAAAAGGTGATGGTCGGTGCGGATGAAATCGTTATGGTAAAAGCCTTTTCAAAAGACGTATTGTATGAATCTGCCACGCGGACGCGGATCGTGTAGGTGTCCTTTATCCTGGAATCAAATAGCTGGTTGGTCAGGAGTGAGCTGCCGTCAATGGAAAAGGCCCCGTTGCCATCACTGCCTTCCCCGGATACCAGGGTGAAGGTATGGATATCGCTGCTGTCCCGATCATCCGCTGTGAACTTGCCCACAAGGGTTCCCGAACTCAGGAATTCCCCGGCAATATTATTATCCAGGGTGATATCCGCGGGCGGATCATTCGTATCTGTAACACTGATGATAAAGGATTTCTGAAACGTGCCGCCGTTGTTGTCATTGGTCTGAACCAGTATGCTCAGGCTGTTCTTTGTCTCATAATCCAGTTCGTCTGCTGTTCTGAGGACATTGTCATCAATGGTGAATGCAGCGTTATCCTGATCGCCATCGCCTGATACCAGCGAGTAGAAATGGATATCATCGCCATCCGTGTCAACCGTCGTAAACGTGCCCACCGCAGTCCCCGCTGGCTGGTTTTCACCCACGGTGGTTCCTTCCAGCAGGATATCCGACGGTGGTTCGGGTTCATCTGTGACATAGATGGTGAACTCCTTTTCAAGCCTGCCGTCGTTGCCGTCATCGGTCTGTACCCGGATATAAAATACGCTCTGCACCTGCCTGTTGAATATCTCAGCGGTTTTGAGCATATCATTCGTGATGTTGAAGGAATCATTATCAAAATCGCCTGTCCCCGTTACCAGGCTGTAGGTGTGGGTATCGCTTTCATCCGGATCATATGTGGTGAAGGTTCCCACCACTGTTCCGATGGAAAGTCCTTCTGCAATTTTATCACTGCTCAGGGTAAGATTTGTCGGATTTCGGTTGACCCCTTCGCCGTCAATATAGATGGTGAATTCTTTATCAAAATGCAGGTCGCCCTTGTCCGTGGCGCGCACCCGGATATTGTGGGCATCCTGTACAGACGCGTCAAACACTTCCTTACTGAGCAGTGCGTTGCCGCTGCTGATACTGAAGGAACTGTTTCCTTCATCGCCCGTGCCGGAAACCAGGCTGTATGTGTGTGTATCCCCCTCATCCGGGTCTTCCGTGGTGAGTATCCCGACAATGGTGCCGATGTCCTGGTCTTCGCTGATATTGGTGCTGCTCAGGGCGATATCTGTGGGGGGCTGGTTGGTGACCACAATACCGTCCTGTTTCACTTCAACAGTTGCCGGGCTGTTTTCCGCATCCGGGGCAGTCACTGTGATGGTTCCGGTTCGTTCGGCCCCGGGATTACTTTCATAAACCACTGTGATGGTTCCGGTGTTGGTTCCGGAATCACCGCTGGTGATGATGAGCCACTCATCATCTGACACCGCTGTCCAAGCCATTGTGCCGTCGCCGTCGTTTTCCACCTCAAAGGTGGTCATACTCATGGTTTCTGCGACTTCCCGGGACTCAGGTGTGACAGACAGCGTATCGGTCCCGCCCGAACCGGCTACCTGTTTTACTTCAACACTCACAGGGCTGTTTGCAGCGTCCGGGGCTGTAACCGTTATTGTGCCTGTTCTTTCCCCGCCGGTGTTGTCTTTATAAATCAGGCTGATGGTTCCGCTATTGGTTCCGGAAGCCCCGCCGGCAATTACCAGCCAGTCAGCCCCGGATACGGCAGTCCATGCCATTGTGCCGCCGTCGTTTTTCACTTCAAAGCTGGCGAGACCCGTTGTTTCGGAAACTATTTGAGACGGAGGCGTTACAGACAAAACCGGTTCTGCCGCTCCTGTCGCGGTTTCAAAGGTGATGTTTTCGGCATCGGTGGCATTGTCAGCGTCTCCTTCAACCGGCTCCACAGCCACATAATACACGCTTTCCGCGTCAAGATTCGTATCAGGCTCAATAGTGATGACAGTTTTCTGGGTGTTAATGGTAGCATCAAACGGGACATCTGACCCGCTGGCATTGTTTTCCTTCAATGTGATCAGATCGTCCGCATTGTTGTTTGTAATCTCATCATCACTGATCAGTCTGACAGCCTCGCTGAACGTAATGGTAATCTGCTGATTCGTCGGAACATCTGTGTCATTGTCTTCCGGATCAAACGTCACAGACGGCGGGGGGTTTGTGACCTCATTTGCGGTTATGGTAAAAGCTTTTTCAAATGTGTTATCATTACCATCATCGGTCTGCACACGGATTTTATATGTTCCCACAGTCAGTTCTTCGGCTGTTTCCAGGCGGTCGCCGTCAATAGCAAAGGATGTGTTGTTATCATCCCCGTCCCCGGATACCAGTTGGTATGTGTGGGTGTCATCTTCATCCGAATCTTCGGTGGTAAAGGTGCCGACAAGTGTACCTTCGGGCTTCCCTTCATTCAGGCTGTTATTGTCCAGTGTGATATCGGTTGGCGCGGCATTTGAGGCCTCCCCTGTGGTAAACGCGGCGGTTTTTCTTGAGTAAGACGTATAGCTTCCGTCCTGGGAAATCGCATAAGAAACAACTTGGAAAGCCGTATTCGGGGCAAGCCCTGTAATTTCTGCCGAAAAACTCATTCCCTGCAGACTGACTTCGTTTGTGGAACCGAGGTTTGTGTCCAGGGTCGGCTTGGCATCTCCCTCCCCGGCCCAGCAGAATCCCATTTCGCTGGGAAGCATCATCGCAGCAAAACTGCAACTGACTGTTACCCTTGTTCCTTCCACGGCTGTCGCTTCCGGATCTCCGACAAGCTGCACCTGTGCCTGAGCCGGGGTGATAGCGCATATTATAATCAGCATAATTATAAAATTGACCAATTTTCTTTTTTCCATCTTTTTCTCCTTTTTATTTAAGAAGTTATACATCGGAACGGCTGTTATTGTATAGTATAATTATAACAATTTAATTCCAAATTCAAGTGTTTTATCAGGCTTTCGGATGGACTTTGATATTTGTCAGGCACGCGGCTCGGTTCGGATTGGCAGCTCCGAGCCATGTCCGCCGGATTCGTCAATCCAACGGGAGCAAGGAGCAAGGCCGGGCTGATGGCCTTCGGATGTTTCTGATTCTAACGGATTTTTCCGAATTGTTATTACGGGGTATTTTCCGATTTTAACCATGAATCCGTAGTTAATCCGGTAGATTCCGGTTAAAATTGAAAAATATTCATTTTTCAATTTTTATATGAAAGTATTTTTTGTGTTTGGCCATCTGCTCCGACTTTCATGTTTCGTTGTGACCGCTTAGGGATTTCCCGATAATAAAACACCCGCCTGTTGCTCGCGGGGATTGATAAATCCCCGCAGCGGGTTCGAATTTGTCAATCCGAACCGAGCAGGAGAGTGACCTGTTTACCCGAATCGGATATATTATTTAATTTGGAGTTCCCTTATATGAATCTCGACAGTCATAAGTTCTCCGCTGTTCTGAGTCCCCCTTTTTTAAAGAGGGATTCAGGGGGATTTCAGCAGGTCGGGGGAAATCCCCCGGCCCCCCTTTAAAAAAGGGGGGAGTTTCCTGGTGAGTCATTTCAGCTATTTATGAGAACTTACGACTCACGAGATATGAATATGAAAATGTTTGGTGTTCAGTATTTTGTCATCTGCTCCGACTTTCATATTTCGTTTTAATCGGGAGCTCCCCGGAATGACAGTTCTAACTATCTGAAATCAGGTTGAACCACAAAACCTCTTAGAATCAGGGATATTTTTATCAGGCCTGTCAATGTTCGTGTCCACGCGATAACGATACACAAAAAGATATTTTTCCTTACATATTTACATAAGCCATATGCATAAGCTCATTTTTTCTGTTCGACACTTTTGAATCTTTCATAACCGGATGTGAATTTCAATACTTTTCTTTTTTGAAAAAGCTGGTATCTGTTTCCTTTGTATGATATTCAGCGAGCTTATGCCGAAGTCTGACATAAAGGAGGTAAGGATACGGATAAAATACTTATACTGATATCAGCGGCAGTACTGACTGATTTTTGCAGATAGCCGGAACAGGGGACGCCTGCGCTGCCTGCGATAACCGCTCCGGATAAAGGAAATTCCCGGCGACAGGAGATCAGGGTGAGTCTCACAGCAGGTCCGGAAGTTGTACGGAAAAAAACCGGTAAAGGACGCAAAGCCGCACAGTTTTCGGATAAACATACCGGAGAAAAAGGAAAAAAGAGAAAACGCGGTCATCCATCGGAGGAAGAGGTTCCGCAAAGCGTAAAAAAGAGGTGTCCGAAAGGGTGCGATATCAGATCACCGTTGCCATCAGAGACGGAAAAAAAAGATAGAAAAAGAGAAGGAAAGATATGGCTGGCGTGCTTATGTGACAGATCTTCCGGGAAAAAAACTCTCTCTGAGCGATGCGGTCAGATGTAAGGAATACAGGGTTGAGCGCATATTCGGCCGCTGGCGGAACGACTTCTGAAAGCCTTCTCCGATATCACTTTGACTATCTTGACAGAGCAGTAGAACGAATTTACAATTCGTTCAGGCACGATTTGAAAAATCGTGCTACTTTGGACGCCCCGGACATTATTTATGAGACAGAGTACTAAGGCGATTTCCAATAAAGAACATACCAGTTTGTAGTTCCGCCTTCAGGCGGTGTTCTGCCGCCTGAAGGCGGAACTACAAACTTCGCTTGGTATTATGATCCAATTTTGGTTTTTCCAGGCACGATTTTTGCAGAGATCAGTCTGAACACAGAAAATGCGAATTCCGAACGGAAATTTTAAGAAAACAGACCGGAAAATTCCGATTTTTCAGAAGGCAATTTTCGTGCCAGGAAAAACCTAAATTGGAATATAATATATTCTTTTCCGGAAATCACCTAAGTATTAAATTAGCGGAGTGCAAAGCTTGCTTTGCCTGTCGTTCGACGGCTCGACTGAGTTCGCCGAAGCCGGAATCTCGCAAAGCAAGCTTTGCACTCCGCTATTCGGAAACGGAGTAATCAGAGTTCATTTCCGATGTTTTATTCTGATTATAACGGATTTTGGGGAGGCACTTTCCTGTCCCGGAGGGACATCCGGGAATAGACCGGCAATTCATTGCCGGGCTGCGCAGGGACGACTGATTCAGTCGTCCCTGCGGGACTCCGGGAGATGTTCATGTCTCTTACCCGGCAATGAATTGCCGGGCTATTTTCAGATGTCCCTCCGGGACAAAAAATACCATCCCCAAAATCCGTTATAATCAGGTTTTATTCAACAGGAAAAGATGAATATACCTGGGATCAATATCCTTTCCCGAGACTTCGCCATATTCACTCTCAATTTCGTTAAAAATATCTTCCAGTGTTTCCCCCGCGTTCCGGGTAATATCATAAGCATCGGAACCGGTCTTATCCGAAAGCCAGTTCAGAAAAGATTCTTTCATGGACAGCTTTGTTTTACGCGGCTTTTCACTGCCTGACCACAGATCATCAAAAAAATGTCTGAATTCCTCCGGTTCCAACGGAATAAGCTCTTCTGCCAGTCCGAGATAATGCCTGACCCACAGGGTCAGCACAAAGCTTTTAAAGGTCATAAAACGATCCGGAATATTCTCAATCTCTATTCCTGTCAGGGAGAGAAGATTATCAAAAGCGATGATTCTGTCAAGTACGCTTCCGGTGATCCGGATATCCTCCGATGAGGCAAATTCTCTGTATATAACACCGGTTTCGTAATTATCAAAAAATAATGGTTTTTTTATTAAAACCCCCCCGAGTACCCCGAGCCATTCTTCCCCCCAGAAGCTTAAAGGAAGTCCCTCTTTTTCAAACCAGCTTTGTTCTCGCCATTGTTCTGCCTTCCACTTCAGTTCAAGCGCGAGACCGTATCCCAGCCTGAAAATTCGGGAGAGCGGAAATTTTTTTATCATCGCTGCGTTATAGTTCATATCCGGCTCTTTCCCGTCTTCTGATGACAAGCGTTCAAGCCCGATACTGAGGTATCCGCAGGCTTTTCTTACGATCTTTCTTAATGCTTCCCGTTCCCTGATCAGGTTCTGATCAGCGGAAATAATCTGATTGCACAGACCTGCGAATTCCGCCTGGAGCTGCTGCAGAATGTCGCCGGCCTCTATCTGCTGCAAAGCACGGGTAAAAAAACTGTCTTCTTTTATCATGCCGAGAGGATATTGAGGCATCGGAAGAAAATGACCCTGGTTTTCCTCTTTTTTTTCAATAAGCTTTTTGGTCTGAGTTCTGAATTTTTCCGGTTTCAACGACTGGTAAATGCCAATGGCCTCCTCAAAGGGCATAAATCCCTTCTCCGCCAGTCTCACATTGCGCAGCCTGAATGCTTCTTCCTCACCTTCCGAGGAGGCAACTGTCGGAATTTCCAACATAACGCGCTGATATACAGCGTAGTCATAATCCGCGAGACGGTTCAGAAATTCAGATACGGATACGTCACGGAGTTCCCTGTCTTTTACTTCATGATCATATGGGAAGTCAATAAACCTGATGTAAAATACATCGTCAAGCGTGAAAAAACCTTCGCCTAAATCCGACGGATCCTGGTCATGTTCCCTGATAACGACTTCCATATTTTTGTAAAGATACAGTTCGACAAACTCGGTTTTATCCTCCAAAAACCATTTGATGAGCCGGGTCGGATCAGCTTTGAGGAGCAGATCAAGCCATTTGGTGACAGAATTCATCGAAAGCCTGTCCCTGTTCCAAACTTCCACGTCAAGGATGTATTCCCACTGCCCCTGGGATGCAAGAGACAACAGTTCAATGCAATCCTCAACCCCGATATCATGGATCAGGAAATAAAAATCTTCCTCTGGGAATGAATGAACCAGGGCAGAAGACTGGGGATGATCAAGAATCGCATCCAGGGCCTTCTCCGCCGGAAAAGAAAGAATTTCTTTCCGCCTGATATGAAGATTTCTGATGCGCTGCTCTACAGATAGGTTGCGGTGTTCGTCCATATGTCTCAGTAAGTTGTAGGGTGGGTGGAGCGAAGCGGAACCCACCTTTTGTTATCCGGTGGGTTCCGCTTCGCTCCACCCACCCTACATGACGGCATAGTTATTTTTTCCACGTAAGAAATATCGTTGTTCCGATCAGAGCCGCTATATTGATCAGCAACACACCGAGGATGACTTCCGAAAACAGGATACTGCCTATTCCGAAACAGAAGCAGTAAACCGTGGCTGCTCCCAGCGCCCAGTGAATGCAGCATCTTACGATGTTAGGATTCCATCCGATATCAGGATAGTTTTTATATATCGGCCCCCAGAAGGTGGGAAACGGCTTTACTCTTTCGCAAAACTTTTTAAGGTGTTCCTCTGAAGTCGGTTTTGTGCAGAAGCAGACGATAAGCCATAAAATCGTACAAAACCCGACAATTATCAGGAACCTGTACTGCCACTCCATCTGGGGTATGTGCTCCCAATATCCTACAGCTTTTCCGAATTTGGGAGATAAAAGCGTACTTCCCAGGCCCGATGCAGCGAGGGCCGCTATTTCTGCCCATGCGTTGACCCGCCACCAGAACCATCTGACAACAATTACGATCCCATAGCCAGCGGTGAGCATGGACATATAATACCACGCATCGCTGACAGAATCAAGGTTGTAGGCGATAATCACCGCAAGGATGAGCATGAGTACGGTGCTGACCTGCGAAGCCCTTACATAATGCTTTTCAGACGCTTCCCGCATGATGAAACGGCGATAGATATCATTGACCATGTATGATGCTCCGAAGTTGATATGAGTATCAACAGTGGACATGAACGCGGCCATCAGGGACGCGAGCATCAGGCCAAGGAAGCCGGAAGGGAGCAGTTCCACGATGAGTTTTACATACCCGGCTTCCGGCATCGCCAGTTCAGGATAAACCACCAGGGAGACCATAGCAACAAAGATCATGGGCCAGTAGTTGAATCCGAAGGCGATCACTGCAAAAATCATGGTGGAAAAAGAAGCATGTTTCTCGTCTTTTGAAGAGATGATCCTCTGGGTAATGGCCGGGGGGGGATTTCCCCACCATTTTAAGGTGATAAAGACGATGAATGTTACGAAAAACGGTGTGCCCATAGTGGGAAAAAAGCTGAGACGCTCGGCAGCCGATTCAGCGCCGTATCTTTCGGTGAATGCGGAGATCAGGTTTTCCATTCCGCCGATATGATTCCAGGCAAACACAGCCAGTATGATTGATCCTGCCGAACCGATGATAAACTGGAAGAAGTCGGTGGCAGCAATCCCCCACAGGCCGGACAGCGTTGTATAAAAAAGGGTGAAAAGCAGAATGGCAAAGAGAAGCACATCCGGGTCGAATCCGGGAACAACCACTCCGGAGACGGTCCATACCGCCTTGATGATCCAGCCGAGGGTGATTGCGTTTGCGAAAATGCCGAAATAGACACCTTTGAATCCTCTCAGGAACGCGGCGGGCTTGCCGTCATAGCGAAGTTCGATGAGTTCCGCTGTGGTAATAATCTGTGAACGGCGCAGAAGCGGGGCAAATATGAATGCGCCCAGCGCGCCGGCTCCGCCAAGGACGAATGACCACGCGTACCATACGCCGGGGATGCCGTCTTTGGCAATAAGTCCGGTGATTCCCAGCGGCGTGTCAATGGCAAAGGCCGAGGCAACCATAGACATGCCCGCAAGCCACCAGGGAAGTGCCCGGCCTGAAACAAAGTATTCATCCACACTTTTCAGGGCCCGCTTGGAAAAATAGATTCCCACCCCGAGGCTTAAAATCAGGTACGCTATGATAATTATCCAGTCCAGTGTTGGCAGGTTCATTGGTTAATGACTCCTTTCAGTTTTGTTTTCCGTGAAAATACGGGTCAAAAAGGGCGTATTTATAAGTTGGGGGAGTAACTTTCAGTCCCGGAGGGACTTTTGAAAATAGCCCGGCAATTCATTGCCGGGTGAGATTCCGGATCATCACGTCCCGTAGGGACGACTGAAAAGCTTTTCAGTCGTCCCTACGGACTGAAAAACGGGGACATCCGCCCCGGCAATAAATTGCCGGGCTATTTTCAGTCGTCCCTTCGGGACTCCCCCAAGTTGTAAATGCGCCCGGTCAAAAAGGTTCGTAGTCCCGCCTTCAGGCGGTCTGTCCTGTGAGATTAACTATCTGATTTCACTGGAGCCGCCTGAAGGCGGTACTACAAACTTTCGATAAACTAAACCGAATAACATAAACGGGGCCGGATTTCAATACCTTTCCGAAATGAAAAAAAAGCGGGCCGCCCTGCCGTCTTCCCGGCGTGGTCCGCCGGGATAAGGCGGGAAGGGCGCGAAAAATCATGCGGACGGAAAAAGCGGAAGGTCGGAGAGATGCAACGAGGTAAAAGCGGATCCGGGAAAGAATCTTGCAAATCCTAATCTTTTTGCTCTGGCATATTTTCAGCGAACCCTCTGAATACCATAGCTACCACCTCATTTGATCGGGGAGGCTGAGGATAAAGGTACAGGTCATCATCGGATGTCTGAGTTTTGGTCGCCGCCTTAATTATTCCGATAATCGCATCATCTTTCTGTTCTTCATATTCAGTTTCACGGGTTTTCTTTTGAGTAACTGTGCCGCTCCATACAATATATTTTTGCTGTAAATCATAAATATTCATTGTTGCCGACACACTTCGAATTGATCGGGAAAACACTTTTTTCTTTTTCTTATCCTTTTTCTTATCCTTATTATCCTCATATTTATCCTCTTTTTCTTTTTCCCGCGTATTCTCTATGTCATCTGATTGTATTGATGTGAAAATTACATACCGGGCCTTTATTTTGCCAGAAAGTTTGTTCAGCCATATGTCATCAATTCCGCCTGAGTCTTTATAGTCACTTAACATTTGGCTATATTCTTCCTGGCCCAATGCTTTGATAACTGAAAAAACCGGTGCTACCTGGAAAGTTTTTCGCTCATCAACAAAATGGGCTCGAAGGACATTAGCGTAATTATTTCGCTGGGAATTATTCAACTGGCTGACCAATGACACAACTCCTCCGACTGCCATCTTCTCTTTAACTACAGCCTGATAGCTGAAGCTCGGGTCTTTCACGAGTCCGGAGACTTCTGCCCGGAATAACTTTTTCATTGAGGAACAGCCAATGACCAACATAATTATAACACCTAACATAAGGTAACATTTTTTCATACAAACCTCCTGATGGTTCAGATTCACAAGATAAAAGTCAGGGAATGAATACGTTCGGATGGAGAACGCGGCTAATCAGCCGTGTCAGTCACATTATCAGTAGATGGAAATTCCCCCCCTTCAAAGGGGGATTTTCC
>JAUCGG010000234.1 GCA_030378015.1 Desulfococcaceae bacterium HSG8 | reverse complement strand
ATTACTGGTTTTTTGGTTCGTTGCAAGGATTAGCGATAAAAAGGATTCCACGCATACCACAGAAATATGCAGGTATCCAGCAATAATCTCATTTTCCCTCAAACTCATCAAGTATATGTTCCGGCAGAGGCGCATCAAACTCATCAGGAACATGAAATTCTCCCTTGCAAAGTCCGAACGGTCTCGGTTCGACAGCTTTCCTTCCGATATGTCTCAGTTCAAAAACAGGTCTGCCGTCACGGGTGATAATGAATGTTTCGCCAAACTCGGCACGTTCAAGACAGGCAGGTAAGTTATGTTTTATCTCGTCTAAATTTATATGAATCATAAAAAGCATCTCCTTGTCCGATGAGGTGAACCATAAAGGGAATTCCGGCCATGAAACGCCGAAAAATCCTCAGCTTACCGCTAATCCGTGTGTGTGAAATGCAATTTCTGCCTTGCAGATCAGTAAATCAAATCCTGCAATGGCCTGTTATGAGGCTCTGCCTCATTCATATCAGAGCCTCCGAGCAGGCCAACCCTGTAACCATATTGGTTTATGACGGTTCAATTTTTTGGACGTTTCAAGGCCAAATCAATTAAATCAATGGGTTGTGTAATATTACCGGGAAAATGGGAATGCGCCCAATGCATTCCAACAGCAGTTTGGATTCCGGGTTAAAATTAAAAAACATCCGTTTTTTAATTTTCCCCGGAATGACAACTTAACATACTGTCATTCCGGTGAAAATCGGAAAACGGATGTTTTCCGGTTTTAACCCGGAATCCACTGTTTGCAGAAGTTTTCGATCTGAGGGGGATGGCTGAACGGCTCGGGAAAGAGAATAGATATCTGTTCCGATTCTTCAGGACGATGAGCAGGAAGCCTCGTAATTCCGAGGCTGAAAACTCAAGTACGCTGAAGCGCGCTGTATAAGCTGGCTTCAGCCTGCTTGAGCTTTCAGCCGGAGATTGATCGGGATTGATCCCCGGCTCAAAGGCAAAGCCCTCTTTTCCGAGCCCATTCTGTCCCGACAGAATTTCCCAGTTCATATGCTTTCTGAAAATCGCTGCATGCCTGATCAAAATCATCTAATTCGGCATAGATATATCCCCGATTAATATAGGCAATCGCATAATTCGGATCCAGACGGATTGTCTGCGTGAAATCCTTTATGGCCCGTTTGTAACTACCGGATTTATTGTAAGCAATTCCCCGGTTATAGTACGCATTCGCATCTTCGGGGTTAAGGCGGATGACATGGGAAAAGCATTTGACAGCCTGCCGATGCTTCTCTGCTTCGCCATAAGCGATTCCCAGTCTGAAGTAGTTAGCGGCTTCGCTGTAATCCCCAGGATAAGGCTGATAAGATGCTGGTTTTTCTGCTTTATCATCATCCGATTCCCGTGTTGCAACCTGCCATAAATTTCCGTTTTCACATAGGAAAGATATGATATATTCGTATGCCGCATTAATTGCCTTCATTTTCTCCCCAGCTTTCTGTTTCAGCCGGTGTTTATTTGAAGAAATGCGGTCAGGATGCCAGATAAATACCATATCCCTATGGGCTTTTTTCACTTCCTCCAAGGAAGCGCCCAACTCAATTTCGAGGATTTCAAAACATCGTCGAATGTTCATATTGCCTTTCAGGTATCATCAGTCCGCTGATCTGAAATGAATAAGCAACGATTTTATAACGTTTCGCACTTTATCAGATGTGAGAATCTGTCCGAGGGCTTCAACAAATTCCGCTTCGTTATTTGCCTCTGTCGTTTCATTTGTAAACAGATTTACGAGTGTCACCGTATAGAACTCCGCTTTATGCTTTATCTGAGCAATGTCCACAGTTAAGCTGCTGAGAGCGGACACAGAAGTCTTTAAAACAGTTCAGCAGAATTATCATTCATAAAGACTGAAATAACATGAACGGGGCCGGATTTCAATACCTTTCTGAAAATGAAAAAAGAGCGGAATTTTTTGAGTGTAACCTAAGTATTTATCTGAACTTTATTGAATTATGCAGAAAAAAGGATTGTTTTATGATATATCAGAACTCCGCCACCTCGGTGACCGTCCGGTCATATCTCAGGTCGCCTAAAACCGTTATATTCAGTATTTCTGCAATGTTGCGGATGAGGATATGCTTCCGTCAGCCCTAACAGAAAATTCAACAGAAAACGTTCTGATGGTTTTACATCTTCCGGCTGGGCTTCAAAATATTTGTCCTCAAGTAATTTACGAAGACTTTCTGAATCAGAGAGGCGTATCATGGTCATCAGTTCCGTTTCTTGGTAGTGTTCTACTTCGGGATATCCTTTATATAAGGATATCCCGAAGTAGAACACTACCCGTTTCTTCTCCTACAACCTGCCCGGGGATTGCAGTATTTTTCTTCTTCTCGAACGGTTTCCCGGTCTTTACTTTCAGGCGGAGTGCCAGTGATTCCCCCATATCAACTGTTGTATAGGTCAGGCTCTTTCTCACGAAAAAAATCCGGGAAACTTTTGGCCGGGTACTTACTTAGAACAATTTTGCAAATTGTTTAAAACGATTTGCAAAATCGTTCTACAGTAAAGTGTAAACTGAAAAATGAAGGATGCCCAAATTTCGATAAATAATGCCATACCAAACTTACAGTTTGGCCTGCTTTACAAATAAGGACAACATGCTTATCTTAATCATTAAGTTTCATACACTCAGCAGATCGAAAACTTTACATAACCACTTGCAAACAGTGGATTCCGGGTTAAAATGTAAAAAACATCTGTTTTTTAATTTTTCCAGGAATGATACTTTAACATACTGTTATTCCAGGAAAAATTGAAAAGCGGATGTTTTCCGATTTTAACCCGGAATTCACTGTCCGAATAAGTTTTTGATCTGCTGACACTGGTTATTTCTGGAAACTCATAAACACGGAGGTGCAGCACGATTTCCCATTTTTCTACTGAGGAAATCAAAAAAATTCGGGGATGTGCCGAACGTGGAAACGGAATGTGGTGAATGCATGATAAAATATTCGACACAGCCTGCCCTGAATGGGATAAAGAATGCAAAATGAAAGAGGAAGGATAAAATGGCTTACGATTTCAATGCTGAAGAAATTTTTAAGATGGCCGAACAGATCGAGCGTAACGGAACAAAATTTTACACCACGGCAGCGGAAAAAACTGATGATCCCGAAGCCAGAAAATTTCTTCTGAAACTGGCAGATATGGAAGTTCAGCACGGAAAAACATTTGCAGCCCTGAGAACCGAACTGTCAGACAAAGAAAAAGCTCCTACAGCTTTTGATCCCGGGGATGAAGCCGGTCTTTATCTCCAGGCCCTGGCAGATACCCGTGTCTTTTTTGAAAAAGAAGATGATTACTCGTCCATGAGAGAAATCCTCAAATCAGCTATCGAAGCGGAGAAGGACTCCATAGTCTTTTACCTGGGAATGAAGGAAATTGTTCCGGAGAAGCTGGGAAAGGATCGCATCAAGTCCATTATCAAGGAAGAGATGGGACACATCAGGCTGTTGAGCAAAAAACTGGTAGAGATCGGGAAGTAATCACAGTAAGGTGATTTCCGGAAAAGAATATACCAAGTGCAGTTTGTAGTTCCGCCTTTAGGCGGTGTTAAGCCGCCTAAAGGCGGAACTACAAACTTCGATCCGGTATGTTTTTTATTGGAAATCACCTAAGTAAGTAAGTAAGTAGTACACCACTTTTAAGTTCGTCCCCCCCTTTTTTAAAGGGGGCCGTGGGGATTTTATGTTACAAAAAAAGGGTGTTGCGGCAGAAATCCCCCCCTGCCCCCCTTTAAAAAAGGGGGGAGGAATTTACAAGTTGATGTAGTAGTAGATCGAAAAATTCCGGGCAGAACTCTCGTTCCCACGCTTTGCGTGGGAATGCAGATGGGACGATTAGCGTCCTGCCGTCCGGCCTTTCCTATGACTCACCGGACGCGAAGCATGGGAACGAGAGGCTTTCGGGGACTTTTCGATCTACTGACAGTCCGATTGGTGGGGTAGAACCGGGTAGAACCTGGGTAGAACCTCACCCTACTTCCCCTTTAAAAAAGGGAGGAATTTACAAGTTGTTGTACTACAGCCTGACCAAATAAGTTCTGACGGGCACTGCTGTTTTTATTTATACAGATTTCTCATTATCGGTATTAAGAAATGAGAATTCATACACTGACACAGAATAGTACCCGGGCCTGATAAGTTCTTAGAAGTACAGCATAAGAAGCAACCCGTCAGAACTTATTTGGTCAGGCACTACTGCTCCGCCTGATTGAATATAAGAAGAATCCCTAATAATCCGACATAACAAACTCAAAGATGACCCCGCGAGAATTATCAGAAGTCATCCGCAAAGCGGAAAAGGAAAAAACTGCCAAGCTTGACTTGTCCAAATGCGGCATTACAGAACTGCCCGGTGAAATTGGCAGGCTCAGGTCCCTGACACAGCTTTATCTGAGCAGCAACCAACTGAAAGAACTTCCCAGGGAGATATTCCGACTCCGAAAGCTGTCAATCCTTTATTTAAGCGGCAATCAGCTTGAAGAACTTCCCAAGGAAATTTTTCAACTTAAAAATCTCTCCATACTGAACCTGAGCTATAATCAGCTTACAGAACTGCCGAGCCAGATTGTTCAGTTGAAAAACCTCACGATTCTCTATCTGAGCAATAATCAACTGAAAAAACTCCCCCCGGAAATAGTTCACCTGAAAAAACTGAAGGTGCTTGATCTGGATCATAACCCCCTGACATTCCCGCCTGTGGAGATTGTCAACCAGGGATTACCTGTTATCAGGGACTACCTGAAAAAATCAGACAGGGGCGGACAACTCCTGTATGAAGGCAAACTCATGATCATGGGACAGGGAGGGGTTGGCAAGACCTGTATCATGGAACGGCTTATTCTGAATAAATATACTGAAAAGCAGCCGGTTACCGAGGGAATCAGGATTCAGCCATGGGAACTGAACGCGCCCGATGATGCCGGAACGACCATGACCCTGAATGTATGGGATTTCGGGGGGCAGGAGATTTATCATGCCACACACCAGTTTTTTCTCACAAAGTATTCCCTCTACATGCTGGTATGGGATGCACGTCAGGAGGAGGAGCATGAGCGTATTGACTACTGGCTGAATATCATCAGTACATTTGCCGAAGACAGCCCGGTTCTGATTGTGATGAATAAGTCTGACGAGCGGGCCAAGGATCTGGGTTTCAGTGATCTGAAGCGGCGATATCCCCGGATTATCAAGTCGGTAAAGATCAGCGCAAAGGAAGGCAGCGGGATCGGAACACTGGAGGAACTGGTCAGGAACCAGGCATGGGAACTGCCGCTTATGGGAACCTTCTGGCCATCCTCCTGGCTTTCAGTACGGAGGACCCTGGAACGCGCGTCAAGAGATCATATTCCGTATAAAAATTACCTGGAGCTTTGCAAGCGGGCTGGCATTGAAGAAAAGGAGGCCCGAACCCTGAGTCGCTATCTTCATGATCTCGGGATTATTTTGCATTTCCATAATGACCTGCTTTTAAAGGATACCATTATCCTCAGACCGAAATGGGGAACGGACGCAGTTTACAAGGTCCTGGATTCCGACCATGTCCACTTGGGAAACGGAATTCTATATGAAAAAGATTTGCCGGATATATGGGAAGATCGGAAATTATATCCGCCGGACAGCTACAAACTCATTCTGCGTCTGATGGTTAACTTTGAACAGGCATTCCCCTTTGGTAAGGGAGACAGGTATGCTGTTGCGGAATTTCTGAATCCCTCGGAACCAAGATATGATTGGAATCCTGAAGATGCTCTCCGCTTTGAATATCATTATGCGTTTCTGCCAGCCGGCGTGGTCAGCCGTCTGATTGTACGGATGTACGAATTCCTTATTCTGCTCGACGGAAAGCCCGTATGCTGGAGCAAGGGTGCTTATTTCAAATACAGGGAGAGTGAAGCAAAGATCAGAATTGACCAGAGATCCAGAACTGCCGTGATCCGGGTTCGCGGCATCGGGAAACGGGAATTCTTGTCAGTCATCCGTTCTCATTTTGACGCGCTTCATAAATCCATAAACAAAATCCGTGTTGCAGAAAAAGTTCCGTGCATCTGCTGCCATGAATGTGAACACCGATTTGATTACAGGGTGTTGTCAGAATTTGAGAGAAAAAACAAACCGACCATCACATGTGAAAGCTCTATCGAAGATGTCAGCGTGGCAGGGTTACTGAACAGTATAGAAAATTCGGAAATCCGCCGAGAAAAAATGGAGAAGCGATATCTTCATGGGGGAATGAATGACTCCCAGACTCGGCCTAGGAAATGGTATCAGAAGATTTTTTCACTGAAACGCGGTGCGTGAAACGTGAGTCCTGTTTTCCTCACTTTTCACCAGTAGTACACCACTTTTTAAGTTCGTCCCCCCCTTTTTTAAAGGGGGCCGGGGGGATTTTATGTTACAAAAAAGGTGGTTGCGGCAGAAATCCCCCCCGGCCCCCCTTTAAAAAAGGGGGGAGGAATTTACAAGTTGCTGTAGTAGTGTTCCCGAAATGCTCGCTTGGGATTGGCATTTCCGGCGGATTTGTCAATCGTTAGGCGATTTCCAGAAAAGAATATCCCGTTATTTTGCAGGCTGGCGGCGTTCCCTTCGACAGGCTCAGGGAACGGTAACGCCGGACAGCCTGCTTCAGGAACCCGAATTCCGTAGTGGGTGTTCTTTCTTGGAAATCACCTTAGACTGAACTCATGCCGAAGCCGCCGGGAGCGGTTCGGGGCAATTTTCCATCTACTGATAATCCGGGTACTCTTCCGCTAATGCTTTGATTATCTTTCAGGCTGATTATGAGTAAAAACAGCAGTGCCTCACCGGACTGATTCCGGGGGAGCGGTCATTATATTATACAGCCCACCCGTCAGAACTTATTTGGTAACCCTCAGGAAATGCACGGCTTCAGCGATACCGACCCTTCCGTCTCCGTTGATGTCGCTAACCGCCATATCCGGCGTCATCCCGGCAGCCGCAGTGAGCGCGAAAATCACATCACTCAGCCCCCCGCCGAACATATTGATTGCTGCTTCCACGGGTTCGCTGCTGTCTGAACCCTCACCGCTTAACCCGTTACCCAACTGACCGTTGTAATTCGCACCCCATCCTACAATGGTTCCGTCATTTCTGACCGCGATCTTGTGCAAAGCCCCGCCTGCAATGGCAGTCACATTATCCAGTGACGCCACCTGTACCGGTACGCCGTTTTCATCGGTTGTTCCGTCTCCGAGTTGCCCCTGGCTGTTCGCTCCCCAGGCCCAGACTGTCTTATCATTTCTGAGTGCCATTGTATATTTTCTTCCGCCTGCAACAGCGACCACATTCCCAATGCCCGATACTTCAACAGGTTCGAGACTGTACCCGCCTGTCTCACCGTTTCCAAGCTGGCCATTGGAATTACTTCCCCATGTCCAGACTTTTCCATCGCCCCTGAGGGCTATCATATGATATCCCCCGCATGCAATGGCGATAACGCTGTTCACTCCGGAAACCTCCTGAGGGGATTTGCTGATTCCGCCCAACTTACCGTTTCCAAGCTGGCCGTTGGAATTACTCCCCCATGTCCAGACCAGTCCGCTGCTGTCAATCGCTGCTGTATGATTTCCACCGCTGGCAATTGCTGTTATGTTTTTGAAACCGGATATCTGGATCAGTTCAGCAGAATCTTCCGTGGTTCCGATCCCGAGCTGGCCAAACATATTGCTTCCGCATGACCAGACCGTTTTATCTGCTTTGAGTAGGACAGTATGGTATAAGCCCGCTGCAATTGCCGTAATGTAGAAGTCAGACACCTGTATCGGCTTGGTGCTGTTTTCAACCTCATCGTCCCCAAGCTGGCCATATGAATTATCCCCCCATCCCCAGACACTTGCGTCACTTCCCAAGGCAATGGAATGGGAAGCCCCGCCTTTTATGGCTGTAACATTTTTAAGCCCGAACACCTGAACGGGTCTGTTACTGTCCTCAGTTTTACCATTTCCAAGCTGGCCCGAGTCATTGGTTCCCCATGCCCATACGGTTCCGTCATCCCTGATTGCCAGTGTATGCTCATCTCCCCCGGTAATAGGAACATTTACAGCCTTTATCGTGTGTATGGGAAAAAACAAGGCTATTATCCCCAAAAACAATGTTATCTTCATTTTCATGTCTCTTTTCCTTATTTAATATGAAAAGCATTTATATCAGGATTCATTTTCAAACAGGGAATCCACGCCTTTTTTATCAATTTGCTCAGGTGTGAGGTGCTGATACTTCTGAATAAAAGAATCAACTGCAATTTGTAATATTTCATCAATTGACATTTCAAATTCGATTGACATCTTTTTAAACTCTTTTAGCTGTCTTTTGTTCAGGGTGACACTTAACCGCCCTGATTCCGGTGTTACGTGATATTTTGTCCTTGGCATGATTTATACTCCGTTATTCATTATAATAGCATGATAAGGACATATAGCACATTAAAGGGTAAATCACAATAAAAATATTCTTTAATCACAATCCGGGGAATAAAAAATCAAAGCTCAGGACCTCATAAACCGCCTGAAAATATCAGGCATTTCCGAATAAGAGATATATCTCCTTTAAAACCCCCCAATAGAATTATATTGGGGGGGTTTTGAGGGAATATTCCGGTCCCGGGAGGCAGACTTAACCCTTGAGCCATGCCGCGGAGGCCGAGACAGAGGTGATCACTATT
>JAUCGG010000233.1 GCA_030378015.1 Desulfococcaceae bacterium HSG8 | reverse complement strand
TAGTGTAGAACAATTTTTCAAATTGTTTAAAACAATTTGAAAAATTGTTCTACAGCAGGAAAAAGTGTAAGCTACTTTCAGCTTTTATGAAAGATGCCGAATTTCATATAAAAGTTTTTGGTGTTTTGCTCCGACTTTCATGTTTCGTTGTGGCCGTGAGGTCATTGAAGTTCATGGCCAATTTTTGTATCGGATCATTTTTTAATTTTATTTAATCAGTTTAAGGAGAAGAGGTAAATTGTAATGCTCAGATTAATGCGTGATCATGCGGCAAGTTGGATAATCAAATTTATACTCGGTGTTATTGTTATTGTGTTTGTATTCTGGGGAGTTCCGAATCCTCGTTCACAAAAGGCGGGTTATGCAGCGTTTGTTAATGAAGAGCCGATTACCACGGAGGAATACAGGAATGCTTACAACCGCTTGGTTGAGCGATATCGGCAATTCGGCACCAAGCTGGATGCTGATATGATAAAACGTCTTGAGAAGCAGGCCCTGGACGGACTTATTGATGAGAAACTCCTGGTTCGGGAGGCGGCAAATCTTAATCTTCGGGTTTCCGAAGAGGAAATTTTTGATTCAATCAGTAAAATGACGGTATTTCAAACTGACGGCAAATTTGATAAACGCCGTTATGAGAGAGTGCTGAACGCCAACAGGCTGACACCTGAGATATTCGAATTCAGACAGAAACAAGCGACGCTGACAAACAAAGTCAGATCTCTTGTGCTTGATAATGTAAAGGTTTCGGATAATGAGGCTACAGAGTGGTTCAAATGGAACGATGCATCGGTAAGTATAGAATACGTCATTTTTGAGCCAGCCAAATATAAGGATATCGAGCCTCCTGAAGAAGAACTGAAGGAATTCTATGAGAAGAACAAGGAATCTTATAAAACGGAACCTGAGGTAAATGCCCAGTTCCTGCGTTTCTCATCCGAAGCATACCTGTCAAAGGCAGAGCTTACGGATGAAGAAGTACAGGATTACTATGATGCAAATCCGGAAGAATTTAAAACAGAAAAAACCGTTGAGGCCCGGCATATTCTGCTGAAGCTGGAGAAAGACAGTACGCCTGAAATCGTGGAAGAAAAAAAGAACAATGCCCTTGAAATTATGAAACTGGCCAAAGAAGAAGATAAGGATTTTGCGGAACTGGCAAAGGAATATTCAGAGGGGCCCACAAAGGATAAAGGCGGACTTCTCGGGGCATTTAAAAAGGGAGATATGGTGAAACCCTTTTCTGACAAGGCCTTTTCCATGAAGTCTGGAGAAATCAGCGACCCGGTTAAAACACAGTTCGGGTGGCATATTATCAAAGTGGAGAAGGTTAATGAGGAATCCACCCTTTCGCTCGACGAGTCCAAGGATAAAATCACCACGAAGCTGAAAGGTGAAAAGGCAAAAGGCATAGCCTATGATGAAGCAGAGGCCTTCTACGATTCTGTTTTTGAAGGGGATAATCTGGCAGAAATTGCCAAAACCCAGGATATTGAAGTAAAAACAACAGATTTCTTTACAAAAACAGGCCCGAGAAAGGATATAAAAAGTCGTCGGGAATTCGCAACAGCCGCTTTTAACCTCCAACCTATGGAAATCAGTGAAGTCAAGGATTTCGGAAACGGTTATTATATTCTCCAGGTGCTTGAGAAAAATCCGGCGAAGATATCGGACTTCAAAGATGTTGAGAAAAAAGTTCGGGCGGATTTTATAAGGGAGAAACAGGATGAAAAAGCGAGCAAAGATGCAGGAGATTTTCTCAAAGCCCTGACAGAAGGGGAATCCATGACTACGGAAGGTGAGAAATATGACCTGACACCGAAAGCCACGGACTTTTTCAAGCGGAATGACGCTATACCTGATATCGGATATGAACGGGAGATCGTTCAGACCGCTTTCAAGCTTTCAAATAAAAAACGACTGCCGGAAAGCCCCCTGAAGGGAAGAAAAGGATACTATGTAATACGATTTAAGGAAAGAAAAGTACCTGATTCGGAAGCGTTTGAAAAGGAAAAGAAAAGTATAAAGGAAAGACTGCTTCAACGAAAAAAATTCAAAACGTTTGATGCCTGGCTTTCAGAAATGAAGGACAGAAGCGAGATTACCATTGAAGCGGATTTTCAGGATTAATCCGGACAGATATACGGAGTGCCAAACTTACAGTTTGGCACTCCGGCCTGCTTTTATAAACGCTGAGTACAGAATTGTTTCAAATCTGGCTAACGAAAGGAGGTGGAGCATATGGCAGATAGCAAAGCAACTAAAAAATGTCCCTATTGCCATGTCAGGCTGAAAATGGATGATACAAAATGCTTTAGCTGCAAGAATAAAGTGGGTCCGCCGAATGAATACGGAATCGCAGAAAAACCGACAGACTGGATAGCCTACATTATTGCTATTGCATCAAGCGGGGGTTTTATCTATTTTATCTACTGGCTATTTTTTGTGAAAGAAAGCGGAGGATCATAATATGTCAACCTTAACAGATGAAGACAGAACCGCTTTGCTTAAATTAGCCCGTTCTGTTATAACCGCGGAACTGATAAAAGGTTCAGCCATTGAAAGGCCGTTAAAAATATCTTCAGCGCTGGCTGAAAAACGCGGCTGCTTTGTCACGTTGCATATAAAAGGATCGCTAAGAGGATGTATCGGTACGATAGAACCTGTAAAGCCCCTGATCTCAGGGGTGGAGGATAATGCTTTGAATGCTGCTTTCCGGGATCCCCGCTTCCCTCCCCTGAAACGTGAGGAACTTTCGGAAATTGATCTGGAGGTCAGCGTACTCACGGTTCCCCGGATTCTTGAACATACAGACGGTGAGGATCTGAAAGAAAAACTCAGACCCGGGATTCACGGTGTTATATTGATGAACGGACTGCGCAGTTCCACATTTCTCCCCCAGGTATGGTCCCAGCTTCCTGATAAGCAGCTCTTTTTAGAGCATCTTTGTCAAAAAGGGGGAATGCAGAAAACATGCTGGAAGGACAAAGACACTGTTGTAAAGATTTATGAGGCTGAATATTTTTCTGAGTGATGCGTAATTCGTAATTCGTAATTCGTAATTCGTAATGCGTAATGTGTAATTCGTAATGCGTAATGTGTAATTCGTAATGCGTAATGTGTAATTCGTAATTCGTAATTCGTAATTCGTGATGTGTAATTCGTAATTCGTAATTCGGAAATGGGCACGCATTACGCATTACGCATTACGCATCACGCATCACGCATTACGCATCACGCATCACGCATCACGCATCACGCATCACGCATCACGCATCACGCATCACGCATCACGCATCACGCATCACGCATCACGCATCACGCATTACGCATCACGCATCACCCACCTGAAAGGAATCTGAAAATGTCAGAAAAAATTGAAAATATGAAAGACCTGAGCCGTGAAGATACTGCTCGCCTGATCCTGGATATGTTCCATCGCATTATTGTCCACCATACCCTCTGGTTTACCGAAGTCAGACATCAGATGGGCATGGAAAAAGCCCTTGAAATGCTTAAGGCTTCATGGGATAAGAGCTACGGAATCCAGATGAAACGGCTTTCAAAATTCTTCGGGTTTGAAATGAAAGACGGGATTCCCGAACCGATGCTGAGAATGTCGGAAGAATCTCTCCAGGAGCTGTTGAAGACCGTTGCGGCAAACTGGCTTGCAAATGACGGGGTGTGGTTTCAGTCGGTGGAATTCAATCATGGCATGACTGATGCCAAACGCTGCAATGATTCCTGTTGGGCACATTTTTCCCCCTTTGAAGCATGGTCTGTTAAGAATTTTTTGGGACTTCCCGAATATCCCGGAATTGAAGGGTTGAAAAAAGCACTGAATTTCCGCCTTTATGCCACGATTAACACCCAGTCCGTTATTGATGACGGCCCGGACTGTATAATATTTCAGATGAATGAATGCCGCGTTCAGTCAGCAAGAAAACGCAAAGGGCTTGACGATTATCCTTGTAAATCCGTGGGAGTTGTTGAATATCCCTATTTTGCAAGAAGCATTGATAAAAGAATAACAACAGAGTGCATCGGATGCCCCCCGGATGAACACCCGGAAGAATGGTACTGTGCATGGCGTTTTAAGATTGAAGAATGAAACGAAGTTCGTATTTTCGCCTTTAGACGATGTAATACCGCCTGAAGGCGGAACTACGAACTGGCCCCCGTGAATTACCGCGGTGTGCAACTTTTTTTAACCGCAGAGAACACAGAGGATTCACAGAGGCACAGAGCATTATACAACAATCAGTAAATCGAAAAGTTTCCTGTAAACCGCTGCAAACAGCGGATTCCGGGTTAAAATTAAAAAACATCCGTTTTTTAATTTTCCCCGGAATGACGATTTAATGTACTGTCATTCCGGGGAAAATCGGAAAACGGATGTTTTCCGGTTTTAACCCGGAATCCACTGTCAGACAGAAAGTTTTCGATCTACTGACAATCAGTAAATCGAAAAGCCACCGCTTATTAAGCCTTTGTAAGACCGTTTATTAAGCCTTTGTAAGACCGTTAAGACGTACTCTGACGTGACACATATCAAATACCGAGGGTATTTGCAACAATTTTATATACTTATACGGTAACACTACTGGCTACCACTAAATGCGGTGGAATGTGAGAATTTAAACAAGCGATTAGATTATTTCCGGAACCAGCACGAAATCCGTCAGATACAGAATATTGAGATTTAAGAAATTCATTGATCTGCTGGAGTCATAACAATACCTCATACGATGAGTCTTGCACGGAAAGATTTTGTCCGTGAAACTGACTCCATACTTCACACTTCAAGAAAGTCGTCTTATAAAAAAGCAGGTTTGGCGTAAGCGAGCGAAGTTTACGCATACATCATTCGTTGTAACCGTCAGGTCAATGATGAAACCGGCACGACTCCCCCCTTTTGTAAAGGCCGGGGATTTTTTTATCCGGGACTTTCATATAAACGGCCATGATCTGCCGGTAACATGAAAATCTCAGGAGTATTTATGCGCAAGCTTCGCTGCGCTCGCTTGCGCAATGCCAAACTGTAAGTTTGGCACTCCGTTGTCCGCGGACTTTCATATTCATATTAAAATATGAATATTTTTTTAACTTGGAATCCACTGCCTAACCAGATGGGTGTAAGGGATTTCCCAATAAATAATCTGCCCGCGCTGCCTGACCTTAATTTTAATCTTGCTCTTACTCTTGTGCTCTCGCTCCTGCCTGATAAAGAGCAAGATACCGGGGTATATTAATTTGGGGGAAATACCCAATTAAAAGTGTCAGGTAAGTCCTCGTTCCCAAACTCCGTCTGGGAGCGCGATTGCCCGCAACACTTCGGTTTTGCATGAAATGTCAGGTTGCAGATGCAAACAGAGTTTGCTGGCAGGTGTGTTCCCAGACGGAGTTTGGAAACAAGGGTCCCCGAGTACCTGACACTTTTAATTGCACCTGGCCAGATAGTTTTCAATCTACTGACAATAGCTTCTTCATACTCGGACAATCCGATCCCCAAAAGCTGAACTTGCAATTATTCTTGCAGAGGACGGACAAGGAAGTGTTATAATAAATAGCAAACGGTGGGTTACGCTTCGCTTCATCCACCCTGCATCTTTAAGAAAGAGGTAAACATGACCGGAAAAAAACTATTGGTATTCATCATTGCTTTGGCTGTCAGCAGCCAATGGTCAGTTCTCCATTGCAACGGGCAACGGATAACGGACAACTGGCAGATAATCACCGGAACAGTGACGTATGACGGCGAACCATTAAATGTTATGGTGCTGGCAAACGGGCAATATATGTTCACAGATGCAGCGGATGGCAGATATGAACTCGAAGTCCCCCCGGATGCCGGCGGTCAGATTACCCTGTTCGCGTTCTGCGACAAGCTCGCTCCGTTCAAGGCAGTCCTGAATTCATGGGAAGCAGGGAATTATGATATCCGTATGTCCCCCGCGCTGCCGGACAGCAAGAATATGACCTTAACTGTGAACCGGACGTCTGCTGCTTCGGGATGGGTGGAAATAAACGGCACAGCCGCGTATAACGGAACGCCCCTGAACGCGATGGTGCTGGCAAACGGACAGTACACATTTACAGACCCGTCCGATGGCAGATATGAACTGGAAGTCCCGCCGGATCAAAACGGTGAGGTCACGGTCTTCGGCTTCTGTGACGGGCTTGCACCGTACAGGCAGATATCAGAACCGCCAAAGGAGCGGGATGAATATATACAGGAAAAATGGGATGAAGGGTACGATATCAGCAAGATGGCTTATGGCGACGGTTCATGGACAGTCGTGATGTCCCAGGGCAGCGGGTATGATTATCAATCTTACTATGCAGATTATTATTTCCCGGAGGTATATATATATGGAGAATGGGATGAAGGATACCATATCACCGACCTGAGCTACGGCGACGGAACATGGTTCCTTGTGATGTCGGGCGGAACCGGATACACTTGGCAGTCCTGTAATATAACAGAGGATTTTCCGGAACAGGTAATAAAAGAGAAATGGGATGAGGGATACGATATCACCGAACTGACATATGGCGGCGGTGAATGGGCCGTTGTCACGTCATACGGAACCGGATATACTTATCAGTCCTACCATACAAGAGACAGCTTCCCGGAGGAGATTATAGATGAAAAACAACGTGAGGGATACCATGTCACCGATCTGGTATATGGTGATGGTATGTGGGCGGTCGTAGTTTCAGGCGGAACCGGATATGATGACCAGTGCCAGGTTATGGGAACTGATTTTCCGGGGGACGCTGTCAGCGAAAAATGGAAACAGGGATACCATATCTCTGATGCTGTATATGGCGGCGGAATGTGGGCAGTCATAATGTCGCGGGGAATCGGATATTACGCGCAGGCATGGGGGAATAACGCTTCCGATACAGCAGCATTCCCCGACTGCACCCCGGAAGGACAAAATGCCTACGTATATTCTGTGATGAAAAATGTTTATCTATGGGATGATGAAATTCCGGAAGTTGATTATACAGCTTATGATTCGCCTGAAGAATTGCTGGAAGATATCATGTATGAATCCGACAGATGGAGCTATATCACATCAAAGGGAGAATATCACGCGTACCAAGAAGAAGGCAGGTTCATCGGCCTGGGGTTCGGCACCAAGTATGATGATAACGATGATTGCAGGATAAGACTTGTTTTCGAGAATTCGCCTGCCCATGCAGCCGGGATAAAAAGAGGCGACAAGCTGCTTAAAATCAATGGGAAAACTGTTGAAGAAATAGATGATAATGATTTATGGGACACAGCCTCGGGACCTGATGAGCCAGGAGTCAGTTGTGAACTGACTATCGAAGATTCAGAAGGAAATGCCAGGGTGATAACTATGCTAAAAGACTGGGTGATAATCAATACGGTCCGGTACCATGACATATTCAGAATTGACGGAACAAATATCGGCTATCTGGTTTTCACCAGTTTTATTGAGAAGAGCCTCTCAGAATTGGACAGTGTTTTTGCTGAGTTTAGCCGGGAGGGAGTTGACGAACTGATTTTGGATTTAAGATATAACGGGGGCGGCAGAAGCGACGTTGCCCAGCATTTGGCAAGCCTGATAGCGGGGAATGAGGCTTACGGAGAAATATTCTTGCAGACCACCCATAATGACAGGCACAGGAACTGGGACAGAGCGGAGTATTTCACCAGACCGGCAAACGCTCTGAACCTGGGAAGGGTCGTGGTGATTACTACCGAGGCCACATGTTCAGCCAGCGAGGCAGTCATTAACAGCCTGAATCCGTTTATAAATGTTGCCATAGTGGGCGATACAACCTGCGGTAAACCGGTCGGAATGCACGGATATGATTTCTGCGATAAACACATCTCGCCTATTGAATTCGAAGGGGTCAACGCGCATGGCCAGGGAGATTATTTCGACGGCATTTCTCCGACCTGCTACGGGGATGATGATCTGAGCAGATTGTTCGGAGATACAGAGGAAGCATCCCTCAAAGAAGCGTTGTATTACATTACCAACGGAACCTGCCTTGATGAGCGTAAGCGAAACAAAGCACGGGGAGCCAGGGAAATCAGATTGCGGGGCTTCAGGGGAGAAATAGGTGCGTTTTGACGGGAAAAATAACAAATTACAAGCACCAAATTACAAATAACTTCCAAATTACAATCCGAAGATCGGATTTCAGTCATTGTGGATTTGTTATTTGGGGCATCCTTCATGTGTCAGTTTGCACTTTCCTGTAGAACGATTTTTCAAATCGTTTTAACTTAGGAGTAGCTGCCTTCAGGCTTCGGCGTGAGCCTGTAGAACGATTTTTCAAATCGTTCCGAACGACTTGAAAAGTCGTTCTACAGTCAGGAAAAGTCTAAATCGGATTTCAGTCATTGTGATTTGTCAGTTTTGCACTTTCCTGTAGAACGATTTTTCAAATCGTTTTAACTTATAGTTTTGCAAGTGAAACTACACAGATTGCATTTAATAAGGATTGATTTTCATTTACCGGGTTCGGAGTGCAAAAAAACGGGGTGCCAAACTTTCAGTTTGGCATTTGCGGAGTAGCTGCCTTCAGGCTTCGGCGTGAGCCTGTCGAACGGCTGCTTCAGCTTTCAGCCTCGGCATTTATGCCGAGGCTGCACAGATTGCATTTAATAAGGATTGGGCATCCTTCATTTGTCAGTTTACACTTTAATCTCGACAGTCATAAGGGATTTCCCCAAAAATAATCTACCCATTTTTGAGAAATAATGGTATATAGTCATTTCAGATTTCAGAGGACAGAAATACTGATATTATATTA
>JAUCGG010000038.1 GCA_030378015.1 Desulfococcaceae bacterium HSG8 | reverse complement strand
TATCAGTTTTTGAAAAGAAAAAATTTTTTATAGAAACTCACAGCGATTATACTATTGACCGCTTCAGAATAAATTATCGCAAAAACATGGTGAAAACAAAGCCGGAATCACAAATTCTGTATTTCGAGCGGTTTGACAAAGGTAACAAAGTATATCAGCTTGAAATATCGGATGATGGCGAATTACCCCATGATCAGCCCGAAGGTTACAGGGATTTTTTTATAAAAGAAGAGATGAATCTGCTGGGTTTATGTGCATAGTCATAGATACATGTGCCTTTTCATCTGTTTTTGAAGGCAAAGCAAGCGACCATGAAGAATTAGACCGGTTTTAAGATGGATAGCTGCTGGTAGCGGCAGAATAGTGTTTGGAGGCAGTAAATATAAAAAAGAACTTGCCAAAGCTAAGAAATATCATCGTATCATCGGTCAATTCAGGCGAGCTGGCAGGGTGGTTGAAGTTGACGGGAAAGAGGTTGATAAGGAACAAAGAAAGATACAGGATAATTTTTCTCATCCAGACTTTGACGATCCTCATCTTGTTGCAATAGTAATTGTCTCGAAAGTCAGGCTGGTTTGTACAAACGAGAAAAGAGCGTGCCCGTTTCTGAAGAAACCAGGATTATATCCGAAAGGTATTGAAAGACCTAAGATTTATAGCGGGACAAGAAATGCGGGGCTATTGACAGAAAGAAATATTGCCCGAATATGTAAAACATCAAAGCAGGTTAAAGACCTTAGCGGGTTATTCGGGTTTTATTAACCATTTGTTATCAAAATAGAAAACTAACAAATTGAGTAAAAATGTAATCGGGATGTGAAACAGATTCTCATGACAAGAGAGAAGAATGCCATCGTCGAAAAAGAAAATGAAAAAAGCATGGGAATTGTTCTTCGAAATAGCTTCACGATGATCAGTTCTGTTTCTCATTAATTAAATGAGATATCTTTTTATCGATAACTTCAGAGGTTTTAAAAATCAGGAGAAAAATAATGCAGCTAAATACTACAATTGAGCAAGAAATTTTATCAACCGTGCATAGTTTGCCAGTGGAAAGACAGCGGGAAGTTTTGAATTTCAGCTTATTTTTAAAAGGGAATATGCAGTTTGATAAACAAAATGAGAGTGTTAAACAAAATCCGACGGCGTTTGTTTCGGCTTTAAAAGAATTTCTTAAAGAAGTTGAATCAGACCCGCTTGATATAGATATTTCTGTTTTTGACAGAAACAGACCGCGGGAGTGGAAGATTATGAGTTTAGTTTATTTGTTGGATACAAATATTATATCGGAACCTATAAAACCATTCCCTAATAAACAAACTATTGATAATATTAACTTTTATAATTCTAAAATTGCAATCCCTGTTTTTGTGATTTATGAGTTGACAAAAGGCGCGTATCAAATGCCTGAATCGAAAAAGCGTTCAAGGATTTTGCATTATATTGAAGCTATTCTTTATAAATTGACAATATTGCCTTATACAAAAGAGGCAGCAATATGGCATGGTAAAGAAACAGCACGTTTGCAAAATATTGGAAAATCGCCACCTTTTTTAGATGCACAAATTGCATCAGTTGCCAAGACAAATGATTTGATTTTAGTAACACGCAATATTATTGATTTTCAGTATTTTACAGATTTAAAACTGGAAAATTGGTTTAATTGACGGCATCCTTTGTCGGAATACTGTTCCAGACGAATCAATATTCAGCGTCGTCTGGTTTATCAGATAATTGAAGAAGATAAAGTGGTCAAAATCATACGAATGTGGACACATTATGAATAGAAACGGGTGCGCTGATCTGATTGTCAGTTTCGTTTCTCATTAATGAGAAATAGGAGTTTAACCTGTCGTTGCTGACAGTTTCTTACTCCGCTACACGCGTATGGAATAACATGACTTACGAGGCAAAGCCAAAACTTACAGACTGGTTTGCATATTTTTCAACATGTTGTGCATTGTCAATATGTTATGCTATTCTACCAGCTTATCTTCTGACAATACTTTGTGAACGTAGCGTGGGATGTGAAATCGGTGGCTTATGGCTGAGAATGCGGAGCTGATCTCATCGAAGCGGTCAGCATGATGGAAAGAAATAAAAAGATGCCCGTTAGGATTCACATTTACAAAATTTTAGGAAATTAAAGATAGGGGAAAAGTAATTTTCAAAAAAGATAAAAAAAATACATTTGCTGATTATTTTGATATGAATAATCCGACAGAAGAAATAGCTTCTGAGTTCGGATATTCATTTGATACAAAGATACTTGATTTGCCAGTTGCAAAAAAAACGGATCAGAAAGAAATAATGAAATGGCAGGAAAACTTTTATGAGATACTGCCCAAAATCACATTAAATTCTGAAATGGCAAAAAGAGAGTTCATGATTGCTCCGGTTCTCTGGGGGATTATCCGCCATGTTAAAGCAAAAATAAATGTGGAATATCCGATTGAAATTGATGATAAATTAGGCGGATCGTTAGACTATCTCATACGCTCCGAACAGGAACTCATAGTCATAGAAGCAAAGAAAGGTGATTTGGACAAAGGCTTTAATCAGCTTACAGCAGAAATGATCGCATTGGACAAGTATGAGGAAGAAGGCTCTCCGGAACTGCTTTACGGAGCAGTGAGTATCGGCGAACTTTGGCGTTTCGGTGTTTTGGAAAGAAAGGCAAAGAACATCTATAAGGATTTACATACTTATCGTGTACCGGAGGATATGGAAAACGTGTTTACAATTATCCTCGGAATACTACAAAAATCCTAACCATATAAATCAGCGAACCGCGCCGCTGATTTAAGCCTTATATCAAATATAAGACTGCGATCACGACCCCGGAACTGATAGCATACTATATTCGTCAACAAGACAGGCGGATGGCGAACATTATAAAAGAGTTTTACAATGACCAGAATCTGTCTTGAGAATCCGAAGTCCGGAAATTTCGTAGAAATCGAACTAAAAGAGAACACAGGCCACAAAGACACGAAGGCACAAAGAAACACAAAGAACCTTCGTGAGACTTCGTGCCTTTGTGCCTTCGTGGCATTATAAGTTGCACATCGCGTTATATAGCCCGTTAAAGGAAAGTGACATCAGTTGTGAATTTATTACAACATATTCAGAAATTCCCAAAAATGAAAAACTGATGATCGTGGAATATCTTTGGTAAAACTCGGGAATATATAATTCCGAAGGACTTTTTTCCGATCCGAGAACGGTTCCCGAAGAGAGGAAAATTTTGTCCGGAAACCGTATTTCCGCCGATTTTTACCCGAATTCTTCAAAAAACATAAAAAAACTCTCCTAAGATCAGACCCCGGATACGGGCTGCTGGTCTGCCAAAGGAGAAATTCAGAACATACTAATTATATGGAGTAAGGATGCAATATGTTCCGTAATTTTAAAATGGTTTCCAATGTTGTTTTTGGCCGGGGCTGCTTCAATCAATTGGATGATATCCTTTCGGAGAAACGGAAATCAGCAGATGCCTTTATGGTTTTCCTGATGGATGATGTATTTAAAAATACAGGATTAAAAGAAAAAATACCGTTTAAGCACGGGGATCTGCTCCTGTGGGTTAATGTAAAGCAGGAGCCTGCAACCATGTATGTAGATGCCCTGACAGAAGATATCCGATCTTTCTCCAAATCATTGCCGGAAGGTATCATCGGAATCGGCGGCGGAAGCACAATGGATATCACAAAAGCTGTATCTCTCATGCTTACAAACCCGGGCACAGCGGCTGATTACCAGGGATGGGATCTGATACAAAATCCAGCGGTATGGCACGGGGCAGTTCCCACGCTATCTGGAACCGGTGCGGAGGTGTCGCGTACTACTGTATTGATCGGGCCGGAAAAGAAACTGGGGATAAATTCCGACTATACAGTTTTTGACCAGATTGTGCTTGATCCGGAAATGACAGCAGATGCCCCCGCTGATCAGCGGTTTTATACGGGGATGGATTGCTATATCCATTGTATTGAATCCCTGAGCGGAACATATCTCAACACCTTCAGTAAATCATATGGAGAAAAAGCGATTGAACTTTGCAGGGATATCTTCCTGGAAGATGACCCCGAAAGTGATGACAAACTCATGATGGCCTCATATTTCGGCGGCATGAGTATTGCCTATTCCCAAGTCGGTATCTGCCACGCGCTTTCCTACGGGCTTTCCTTTGGCCTGGGAATCCATCATGGCATCGGTAACTGTATCGTCTTCAATCATCTTGAAGAATTTTATCCGGAAGGTGTTCGTGAATTCCGGGAGATGATTGAAAAACAGGGTATTCAGCTCCCCGGGAAGCTCGGCCCTGTTGAAGACGATTTGTTGGAAAAAATGGTAAATGTGTCTCTGGTTCTCGAACCCCTTTGGGAAAACGCGCTGGGGAATGACTGGAAAAAGATCATGACAAAGGAGCGGATAAAGGCGATGTATGCTTCCATGATGCGTGATGCGTGATGCGTGATGCGTGAAACGTGATGCGTGAAACGTGATGCGTGAAACGTGATGCATGATGCGTGATGCGTGATGCGTGATGCGTGATGCGTGATGCGTGAAACGTGTGATGCGTGTGATGCGTGAAACGTGATGCGTGATGCGTGAAACGTGTGATGCGTGATACATAACGCTGATTTTATATTATCGTTTTTATTCATGTTTCACGTTTCACGTTTCACGTTTCACGTTTCACGTTTCACGCTTCACGCTTCACCAAATGAAAGGATAAAATTATGTGCGGACTTGCCGGGATTGTTTCAATCAAAAGGAAAAATACGACAGACAGTCATGTTGATATGGCCTCCCTGGGTGATATGGTCATAAAAACCCGTGAATACAATTTTGCTTCCTGTCAGAAAAATGATCTTTCTCCGGAAGAATATTACCTGGGCGGAAAAAAGCTTCTTGATAAGCTTGGGGACGCGGTCACTTCCTTGAAAAAAGATGATATTTTTGTTGAGATTTTCAGGAGCGGACAGATTCAGGATGATATTTTAAAAATCTCGGATCAGCTTTCCGCCATAATCGAAGAAGAAACAAAAATGCTGTCTGATAATATGGGGCGCCTCAGTTCCGGGGATGTGGATATCATATCCGGGAATATTGAGATATTAAAAGATACTGCATGGTGTCTTACTCGTGAAATCACGGAGAACATCCGGAAGACCGCCCAACTGATAACGGATAACGGACAACGAGCGTTCGACGAAGCTCACGCCGGAGCAACGGACAACGGACAACTGACCATCTTCAAAAACATAAATGCAGTGCTAAACAGCATTGACCGCCTTGAGGTCAGGGGGCGGGATTCAGCAGGAATATCCCTCATGTTCATCCTGAACGGCTCCGAGTTTGAAAAATTCCGAAAAAAACTCAGTGAATACGGTCTTTCAGAGCAGCTTCAGGAACGCTCGGAAAAAGATGTCCTGGTTAACAGGAGTATCAGCATAAATAATACGGCGATTACCTTTACTTATAAGATTGCCGCGGAAATAGGGAGCCTCGGAGATAATGTCAGCTTCCTGCGCGAACAGATAAGAAGTGACGATATCCTTCATATGGTTGTTGATTTTCCCCATGAATACCATACTGTCCTGTCTCATACCCGATGGGCCTCTGTAGGTGCGATCAGCGAACCCAACTGCCATCCCCTGGATAATAAAGTCGCGGGAGATTCATCCGGAAACAGGGGGATTATCCATGTCTGCCTGAACGGGGATATTGATAATTACCTGGAACTGAAAAAAGCCTGCGAAAACGGAAATCCCATACCCGAAGATATCACTACGGATACAAAGATCATCCCCTTGCAAGTGGAAAAATATATCCGGCAAGGAGCAGATGCGGAGGAGGCGTTCCGCCTGGCAGTCAATGATTTTGAAGGCTCTCACGCGATATCCATGCATACTGACCTTGCCCCGGGCAAACTTTTTCTCGCGCAGAGAGGGAGCGGGCAGGCGATCTTTGTGGGGCTGGGGAATCATCATTACATGCCTGCATCCGAGGTTTACGGATTTGTTGAAGAAACCTCCTCTTACCTGAAGGTGGACGGGGAAAAAACCATAGAAGGTAAAAGCGGCGCAACCCAGGGACAGATATTTGTGCTGAGTCAGGACGCAGGAGGACCCGACGGGATCAGGGCAATGTATTACGACGGAACCCCGATCACTTTCAAAAAAGAGGACATAAAACATACGGAGATCACATCCAGGGATATTGACCGCCAGGGATTTCCCCATTATTTCCTGAAAGAAATTTCAGAGGCCCCGGCTTCCGTGGAAAAGACCCTTCAGAACCGCTGGAAAATCCCGGAAGGAGAAACTTCAAACTTCAAACTTCAAACTTCAAACTTCGTTATCTCACTGGATGAGAAAGTATTTCCCAAATCCCTGGAAACCCATCTGATAGAAGGTAAAATCCGAAGGATATTTTTTGTCGGACAGGGGACGGCCGGCGTGGCAGCCCAGGGATGCGCGGATATCCTGAACTATTATATGAACGACCCCTCGCTTCTCATCCGTTCGCTGAAAGCCTCGGAACTGAGCGGGTTCACCCTGAATGAGCATGACGACGCTGATGCGATGAAGGATTCGCTTGTGATCGCCATCAGCCAGTCCGGTACGACAACAGACACTAACCGCACTGTGGATATGGTGAGAGAGCGGGGCGCGCATACGCTTGCCATTGTAAACCGACGGGATTCGGATATTACGTTCAAGGTTGACGGAGTGATGTACACCAGCAGCGGCAGGGATATCGAGATGTCTGTGGCATCCACCAAAGCTTTTTACTCTCAGATCGTGGCCGGCGCTATACTGGGGCTTCACATGGCCCGGTTGAAAGGGGCCCGCAGCGACGCTTTTGTAACTGGCGAAATCAGGGCACTGCAAGAACTGCCCGGCCATATGCGAAAAATCCTTTCCTTATGTGACAGGATCGAGGAATCAGCGAAACGCATCGCTACAACCCGTGCATACTGGGCTGCAGTGGGAAGCGGCCCGAATAAGACTTCCGCTGATGAGATACGCATCAAACTGAGTGAGCTTTGCTATAAAACCATATCCTCTGACTATGTGGAAGATAAAAAGCATATTGATCTTTCATCCGAACCCCTGATCATTGTCTGCGCTGCGGGAACAAGGGAGACCGTCATGGGGGACATCATCAAAGATACAGCCATATTCAGCGCTCACAAGGCTCTCCCGGTGATCATCGCAAATGAAGGCGAAAACCGTTTTGATCCTTATGCGGAGGATGTTTTTCATGTCCCGGCTGTCAGCGAACATCTCGCACCCATTGTCAACACACTGGTAGGGCATCTGTGGGGATATTACGCGGCCCTTTCCATTAATGGCGGGTCACGATTTCTTTATGATTTTCGAGAGGAACTCCGGGCGGATATTGACAGCTATGCGGAAAAAGGGCTGGATGTCTATGAACTGGTTCTTGAGAATCCTTTCCGGGAGAAAATCGCCCGCTTCTATAACGAATTTAAAAAGAAAAAGTCTGAAAACCGCCTGCCATCCTCCATGGGCTTTGTGGCGTCTTCGGATCTCACCCTGCTCCTGAAATACCTTTCCGGGCGTCTGCCTGTGGCTGATTTTGAAATTGATTTCAGCAGAAAAGGCACGGCCCTTACCATGCTGAACCTTTTATTCGAGTGCCTGGGAAGATCTGTCAACGGTATGGCGCGTCCTGTGGATGCAATCAAGCATCAGGCGAAAACCGTCACCGTCGGGACCAGCCGCATAAGCGAAAAGGCCGAGGAGGGCATACTTTTTGATACCCTGGATGCCCAGGGCTTCAAAACCTCCCAGATCACCCCGCCGAATATTATCGTCCTCAGAAATCTCCAAGGCATTATTTCCGGGGTGCAGGGGATTACGCTTTATCAGGTCAGGGGTCTGAACGTTCTTGGCGAATACACTGATGAAACCCGGATTGAAGTCGTCAGGCAGGAAGGGACATCCGCAGGCATTCAGTCACGGGTTAAAAAGGATAATATTCTCAAAGGAACCAAAAAAATCATTGTAAAGGAAGGAAATGTTTATATCGGCAAGGGCAGGAAAGATGAACGCAGCATCCTGGTCATCCCGTTTATTTCCTCGCCCTCCATGGTTGAGTACCTGTTGCTGCTGGACGTCACCTTCAAAGAGAATGTTCCCCTGCCTGTGAAGATAAAAGCCCTCGGCGGCAAGTATGAACGCATTAAGAATTTTGCTCATGAAAACAACATTGCCTGGGAGGACAGGCTGCTTGAGCGTGTTGCAATCAGTGAACTTTTCGGGATATCCGCGGAGAGGATCGTGGAGAAGATCGGGAAATTTATTGGCAGTGTTCTGCCTCCGGATATGGATTATGATCGCCGCGACCATGATTACCGAATACACCCTTCGTAAATTCATGACCCTTCCCAAGACGCTAACAGGCTGATTTTACATTAACCAGCCAAATTTGTAAGGGACACGGACTTTCAAAGTGTAGTAGGTAACAAAAACGGTATCTGAAGTTAACGTCAGAGTTACAAATTCAGCGGAGTGCAAAGCTTGCTTTGCCTTGCGAAAATCCCCGGAAGCTTTTATAACCCGGGCAAAAGTTTCCCGGTATTCGAAGACCTGCGAGGTTTTCAAAACCTTGCAGGTCTGATGGGTGCAATTAAAAGTGTCAGGTGAGCCGGCCAGGTCCTCGTTCCGAACTCCGTTCGGGAACGCAACTGCACGCAAAACTCCGTTTTGCATGGCAAACAGAGTTTGCCGGGCAGGTGTGTTCCCAAACGGAGTTTGGGAACAAGGGCTGCCCATGCCTGATCTCTAATCTAATCAGACCATCCCTTAACAAACAGTCCGTGGATAAGCCCCGGGCTGCCCGTGATTTTCTTCAGTGGAAGCGTGTCGACTTTTGTCCCATACAGAATGGGATTCCCGCTTCCTTAACAGATTGTCCAGTTTTTGGGGAGCACATTATAGATTCCACGCCGCCTAAAGGCGGAACTACAAACTGCGAGGATTGTTGAACTCACCTAATTTTATAATTCCCTGTACAAAGAACAAAAAAAGCGCAACCCTTAAATAAACAGGTTGCGCCTTTTATATTTTGTTTTGGTGCCGAAGGCCGGACTTGAACCGGCACGGGCGTGGCCCACTACCCCCTCAAGATAGCGTGTCTACCAAATTCCACCACTTCGGCACGTATGTAAAAACTTTAATCTTCCTGCTTATCCTGATCCGCTGCCGGCTGAGAAGCTTCCGGCTTTGGCTGCTCACTTGCATCTGATTGCGGAGCAGCAGATTCCTCTACCGGGGCTTTCATATCCCTCATAACAGAACTGCTGGTTGAACGGCTGGATACATAAGCAAGCCCCAAGGATGTTACCATGAATACAATTGCTGCTACTGTTGTTGCCTTGCTCAGAAAAGTTGACGCTCCGGAAGTGCCGAACAATGTCTGACTGCCCCCGCCTCCGAAAGCAGCGCCCATATCAGCTCCTTTTCCGGTTTGCAACAGCACAATCATAATTAGCGCCACACAAACAATTACATGTACAATAATTAATAATATAGACATTCAGAAACCCACCTCAACAAACTATTTATCAAACCGGACGATCTTACTGAATATCTCCGCATCCAGACTTGCACCTCCTACGAGCGCGCCATCCACATCCGGCATATTCATCAGTTCCGCAATATTGCCCGGCTTAACGCTCCCTCCATATACTATTCGAATGGATTTGGCAAGCATATTTCCAAGATTTTTTTCAATCCATGAACGCAAAAACGCATGAACCTCCTGAGCCTGGCCAGATGTCGCTGTTTTACCCGTCCCGATGGCCCACACCGGCTCATACGCGATAACAAGCGTTTCCAACTCGTCCGTAACAAATCCTTTTAGACCATTTGTTACCTGTTTGTCAAGCACAGAAAACGTATCTTTTGATTCTCTTTCAGCCTCTGTCTCTCCCAAACAAAAAATCGGTATTAAATCCGAACTGATAGCAGTTTTAATTTTTTTATTCACTGCCTCATCAGTCTCACCGAAATGCTGGCGGCGTTCGGAATGACCGATAATAGCATACCTGCATCCGGCAGAAAGGAGCATGGCTGCTGATATTTCACCAGTATAAGCCCCTTCATTTTCCCAAAAAAGATTTTGCGCACCCAGCGAAACACAACTCCCTTTCACAACATCCGAAACCGCTGAAAGTGCAGTGAAAGGCGGGGCAATCATAACATCCGCATCTGTCACATCTTTTACCAGGTCTTTCAGTTTTCCCGCGGTTTCAAGGGCCTCGGAACATGTTTTATACATCTTCCAGTTTCCTGCAATCAGGGGCCTGCGATTTTCCATAATGACCTCCTCTGATAATCAGCGATAATCAGCAACTCATAAATCCGTCCAATTTACAGATAGATTTTTTACAACTGGGACCCGATCATGGCTGCCAAGTCAACCATCCTGTTGGAATAGCCTGATTCATTATCATACCAGGCAAGCACTTTTACCATATCATCAACTTTATAAGTTGTCGGGGCATCAACAATCGAAGATAATGCCGAACCATTGAAATCCACAGATACCAATGGAAGGTCACTGTACCCGAGTATGCCGGAAAGTGGTCCTTCCGAAGCTTTTTTAAAAGCATCATTGACATCGGAAACTGTAACCCCTGATTTTTCAATAAAGGCCACAAAATCGACAACAGACACATTGGGGGTCGGCACACGGATAGCAAGCCCGTTGAGTTTGCCATCCAGTTCCGGAAGTACCAGGGAAACAGCCCTGGCCGCTCCTGTTGTGGTCGGGATCATGGAGAGCGCGGCAGCCCTCGCTCTTCGGAGATCTTTATGAGGAAAATCAAGAAGACGCTGATCCCCTGTGTAAGCATGAACTGTTGTCATCAGCCCGCATCGGATGCCGAAATTTTCAAGGAGAACTTTAGCAACAGGGGCAAGGCAGTTGGTTGTACAGGATGCATTGGATATGATGTGATGCTGTCCGGGATCATAACGGTTTGAATTTACACCCATGACAATGGTAATGTCAGGATCCTTGGCGGGCGCGGATATGATCACTTTACGCGCGCCTGCTGCCAGATGTTTTGAAGCATTTTCGCGATCTCTGAAAAGCCCGGTACACTCGGCCACAATATCAGCCCCGACATCCTTCCAGTTCAGTTTTTCAGGGTCCCTGACAGAGGTGATGGCAATGGTTTTTCCCCCCACTTCAATCAAGTCCTCTTTTGCCGTAACTTCTGCATCAAGCTTGCCGTGGACAGAATCATACATCAGGAGATGAGCCATCATGGCTCCGTCCATAAGATCGTTGATCGCTACAACCTCAACTTCAGGGTGAGCCATTGCAACCCTGCACACCAGGCGCCCGATCCTTCCAAAGCCGTTGATACCTATTTTTATACTCATATTCTCTCCTCTACATTAAAAAATTCAGAGTCGAAAGTGCCCGCCTTTTGCATGTTCTGCCGGAAAAGTCATATCTGAAACGGGCCTCCGGCCTGAAAAGGCAGCTTTCCGATGTTTTTTTGCAAAAATGAGATTTTTACGCGATGTGCGACTATAATGCCACGAAGGCACAAAGACGCGAAGTTCCACGAAGGTTCTTTTGTGTCTTTGCGGCATTATATGTCTGTGTTCTCTTCGGTTAAAAAAAGTTGCACATGGCGTGATTTTTGCATTCCTGTGTAAAGGTGGATCAGCTTCGTTTGTTTCCCTTTAAAATCCCACTCGCGAGGGTAATGCTTTTCTTCCCTTCAGACTCCAGGCATTCTGCAAAGCCTCCGAGTTTCATCCTTTCCCGGGAATTAACAGCCTTGACCAGGATGGGAAGGTTTACCCCTGATATGACTTCCACCCGCCCTTCTTCAAGGAATGAATAGCTCAGATTGGAAGGGGTTCCGCCGAACATATCTGTAAGGATTAACACACCTTCCTTCTGCCTGACGGTCTTAATCCCCTCTGAAACTTTTTTACGCAGTTTATCCGCGTTTTCATTTATATTTATTGAAACCGACACAACTGCCTCGGGTCGTTTCTGAAGGATAAATTCAGAAGCCTCAATGAGCGCGTCCCCCAGTCGGGCATGTGTGACAATCACTATACCAATCATAGAATTCCTTTCGTGAAAACGTAATGCGTAATGCGTGGCACTATTACAGCACTTTTTAAGTTCCCCCCCCTTTTTTAAAGGGGGGCGGGGGGGATTTTTGGCATAACTCACTTTTCTGTCAATGAAAAATCCCCCCGGCCACCTTTAAAAAAGGGGGGGACGAACTTAAAAAGTGCTGTACTATTGACATCTTTCATTTTACTCATCAATTTTTTTACGTATTACGTATTACGTATTACGCATTACGCATTACGCATTACTTTTCACGTTTCACGTTTCACGTTTCACGTTTCACGTTTCACGTTTCACGTTTCACGTTTCATTTTTCAATATCGCGGTGCGTAATCTCAACCAGTCGCTCAGGTTTGTTTACATGGTCAAATATGACGCGCGCTATTGCAACAGAGCGATGGTATCCGCCTGTACACCCTACCCCGATGGTCAGGTAAGCCTTTCCTTCCCTTTCATACAGAGGGATTAAAAAATCAAGCAGGTTAAGATATTTATCCAGAAACATGCGGGTCTCATCACTATTCAGAACATAGTGTCTTACGGTCTCTGTTTCTCCGGTCAGTTCTTTCAGTTCAGGAACAAAATACGGGTTTGCCAGAAAACGGACATCTATGATCAGATCAGCATCATGAGGAATACCATATCTGAAACCAAAGGAAAGAATATTTATTTTCATAAGGGCAAATTCTCTGACCCTCTGCGCTATGTCAAGGATAACAGACTTGAGTTTATGTACATTGTAATTAGAGGTGTCAATGATTCTGTCCGCTGATTCTCTCAGGTCTTCCAATTGCTCCCGTTCTTCCCGGATGCCATGTGTAAGGTTCTTGTTCTGAGACAGGGGGTGTTGCCGGCGAGTCTGGCTATACCGTTGCACCAAGATATTCTCATCTGCTTCCAGGAAGAGAATTTCAAAATCATATCCTTTTTCCCGAAGCAGCTTAAACGCGGATTTATATCTGAAAAGAAAACCCTTTTCGCGAAGATCCATCACAAAAGCAACTCCCGCGATTTCGGATCCGTATTCAATGGGTAATTCCAGAAACTTGGGAAGAAGCGCAACAGGCATGTTATCTACACAATAAAACCCCGCGTCTTCAAAAGCCGCTATTGCCGTACTTTTACCAGAGCCTGAAAGTCCTGTGATAATAAAAATTTTCATTTGAATAGCTGAAAGTCCGGAAGCCTAAAATTCTTCATCCTCTGATCTTATGATGTTGAAAATTTCGTCACTGGTTCCGGAATTCAGCAAACGCTCCTTAAACGGTTCGCTTTTCAGCATTCTTGAAACTTGAGCCAGGCACTTCAGGTGAAGGCCGGTTGAATTTTCCGGTGCGAGCAGCAGAAAAAAAATGTGAGTCAGGCGCCCGTCTATGGATTCAAATTCAACACCTCTCCGGCTTAAACCGACCCCCATAGCCAATGATTCAAGCCCCTTCATTTTGCCATGGGGAATACCGATACCGCCGCCGATAGCGGTACTCCCCAGTTGTTCCCTTTCCATGAGTATTCGTACAAGTTCATCATGGCTGACGCCGGCAATGCCGGCCACCGGTTCTGAGAGTTCTTCCACAATACCTTTCTTGTCTCTCGACTTCAGGTCTGCAAGAACCGCTTGTTTTTTTAACACATCAAGAATTTTCATCATACTAATTACTGGGCTGAATCAGTCCGTAATGTCCGTCCTTGCGATAGTAAAGGACGTTAATCTTATCGGTTTTGGCATTGGTAAATACCAGGAAATTGTCGTTACTCAGATCCATCTGCATAATGGCCTCTTCAATGTCCATCGGCTTATATTCGATGTTCTTGACCTTCACCTGCATCGGGATATCTTCATCCTGTAAATCAGGCAAAACATCTTCGGTAATAACATCAGCTACCCTGGCTTTGGAACCGCTTCTGCGTTTCTGCTTGTTTTTTTTTATCTGCTTTTCAAGCTTGTCCATGACCATATCAATTGCCGAATACATGTCATCGGTCTCTTCTTTGCCATTTATGGACAGTCTGTCACCGATGATCTTAATTTCGGCAATATGCCGAAATTTTTCAACTGACAGGACCACATTTGCTTCCGCAGGATTGTCAAGAAATTTGTCAAAACGGTCCAGTTTCCCGCTGACATAAGCTTTCAGATGGTCTGAAGAGTCGATATTTTTAAAAGTTACAGACGTCTGCATGCGTAATGCCTCCTATGGTTGTCTTCGTTTGTTAGATGGTAATATTCTGAGCGTTTCCCGATATTTGGCTACTGTTCTTCGAGCGATGTTAATGTTCGATTCTTTTAAAATTTTTGAAATTTTTTCATCGCTGTAAGGCTTTTTTGAGTCCTCATTCCCAATGAGTTGTTTTATCCTTTCCTGAACGCTGGCAGATGCTAGTGATCCGCCACCGTGCATCCGGCTTATAGAACTGTTAAAAAAATATTTCAATTCAAAAATTCCCAGGGGCGTATATGCATATTTGTTGGTTGTCACCCTGCTGATAGTTGATTCATGCATATCAATATCTTCTGCCACGTCTTTGAGTACCATCGGCTTTAAATGGGTTAAGCCCTTCTCAAAAAACTCCTTCTGGAATTTCAGAATACTTTCCATCACCTTATATATGGTTTTCTGACGCTGGTGAATGCTCTTGATCAGCCAGGTAGCGGAATTCAGTTTTTCCTGCACATACTCTTTCGCGCCTTCGCTAAACTCTTTTCCACCGTTAAAAGCGCTTCGATAAAAGGCATTGATACAAAGCCTGGGCATACCGTCGTCATTTAAAACGACCACAAATTCGTCTTCCAGTTTATGTACAAAGATATCCGGTTCGATATATTGCGGGGCTTCGTCGCTGAATTTACGGCCGGGACGGGGATCCAGTTCTTTGATCATATTCACTGCAGAAATGACTTCTTTCATACTCACTTTTAATGCTTTGCATATTGCACTGTAATTCCTGTTTTCCAGATGGTTGAGATGATCAGCGATGATATCTGTGGCCAGGGAATCACCGATTCCTACTCGTCTCATCTGTATCAGAAGGCACTCAGCCAAGTCTCTTGCACATATACCGATGGGATCGAATGTTTGCAACAGGGCTAACACGTCCGCAACTTTCTCAGGTGAATACCCGTTTACCCGCGCAAGTTCTTCCATCGGAATATCTACATATCCGTTTTTATTAAGGTTTCCGATAATAATCGTTCCGATCCTTTTTTCCTCTTCTGTCGCGGATGTCATGGAAAGCTGCCAGAAAAGATGATCCGACAGGGATTCTTTATGTGAAATAAACGATTCGAATTTCGGAGCGTCCTTTCCTTCGATCTCAAAACTGGCTTTACCGGGAGAATTGTATTCTTCAATATAATCCCTCCAGTCAATGCCATCATGTATTTTTTCCTCTATGGTGACTTCCTTTTCTACAGATACGTCATCAGCCGGATTTTCATATTCCGAAGCATCAAGGCTGTCCTGAACTTCTTCCAGCGCGGGATTTTCTTCAAGTTCCTGGCGGATAGTATCAACTAGTTCCAGTCTGGACAATTGCAACAGTTTTATTGCCATCTGAAGCTGGGGCGTCATCACCAGTTGCTGACTTAATTTGAGATTCTGTTTTAGTTCGACCATTTTTCTGTTGTTTGTTTCTTAAGCCGATCCCGAAATGCCCGCTTGGGATTGACAAATCACAAGCATTTGTCAATCTTCGAAGCGCCGGGAGCAAGGTTAATCTATAAACTGAATTCTTCGCCCAGGTAAAAATGCCGGGCAATCCGGCTTGAGGCTATTTTTTCCGGGGAACCGGATTCGATTACTTCTCCTTCATTTAATATGTATGCCTTGTCACACACACCGAGTGTTTCCCTTACACTGTGATCAGAGATAAGAATTCCGATACCGCGCCTTTTCAGATGTATGATGATATTTCTGATATCAATGACAGCAAGCGGGTCAACACCTGCAAAAGGCTCGTCCAGAAGCATAAACGAAGGTTCTGTTGCCAGTGCCCTGGTAATTTCCAAACGACGCTTTTCCCCGCCGGATAGTACGCTGGCTCTCTGCTCTGCAAGGTGTCTTATCCCCAGTTCATCAAGCAGCATCTCTGTCCGATCTTCCTGTTCGGCTTTTGAGGCTGTTCCGGGGATAATTTCCAGAATTGCCATAACATTTTGCTTTACGGTCAGCTTTCTGAAAATAGATGTTTCCTGGGGAAGATAGCCGACCCCTTTCCGCGCTCTCAGGTACATAGGGTAATCTGTAATATCTTCATCGTCAAGAAAAACCTTCCCCCTGTCCGGCTTTACCATTCCCACTGTCATATAGAATGTTGTGGTTTTACCTGCACCGTTGGGTCCCAGGAGTCCAGCGACACTGCCGCTTTCAACAGTCATACTTACAGAATTTACCACCTGTCTTCCATGATACATCTTTACCAGTTCCTGAAGGGACAGTGTTGTCATTTGTCAATCATTCTTAATGATACCCTTGTCACCGGGATAAATCACCGCTTCCACCGGCTTGTCGCTGTTGCCTTCGACTTTGACCCGTCCCTCGGCTCTGTAAAGGATAATCTTTGATCCGGAAACAGAATCCTTTCCGGTGGTTACTTTTGAGCCATCGCCTGACAGAATCAGGATTTCATCGTCTGTTGTATATACAGCCTGATTTGTTTCCGCGGTTTTATCATCAAATTTTATTTTTACATTCCCATCGGCAACGATTTTTTTTATCCCGGTTTCTGATTTCTCTTTATAAAAAATTCTGAGTTTGTCGGATGTGATCACCGTATTTCCTTGGGTGACCCTGACATTTCCGATAAACTCGGCGCATTTTGACTGTGAGTCAGAAACCAGGGTTTCTGCTGAAACATTTATTCTTTCTGTGCCAGACGGCTTATCCCCGGCGTGTATGTCAGTAACCCACATGATAAACACCGTCATAAGGATGAAAATCCGGAAAATCCGACTGATACAGCAATTCAGTTTCTCCCCCCTTTTGTAAAGGGGGGCCGGGGATTTCTCACATAACAACCTTTTCTCAAAACAGAAAATCTTCGCCCCCTTTGAAAAAGGAGAAAATTTATTAATCATTGTACTACAAACTGATATTTCCACGGAAAATTCCTTTTACATTTCCTTTGAACCAGACCTTGTCAGTCTTTAAATCAAAAGAGAGGCTGTCTGCTGAAAAATCGAAAGTCGCGCCTTTTATCTTAACAGGAACTTCTGATAAAAGCAGGCGGCTGTCATGTTTATAATGCAGGATCCGAGTTTCAAGCATATAACCCTCACTCTTTACCATAATATTCCCTGTCATTTCAATATCATTTAAATCTGTTTTCAAAATTCCCTGATCTGCTGTCAGATAAACTTCTTTTTCGTCTTTCAGAAAAAATGTGACACGCAGGTTCTGAAAGACAGCCTGATTTTTCTCACGAATATAATCTGCCGAATCTGCTGTAAGCTTCCATTCCTTCATCCCGTTCTTAGTGGATGTATGATGAACTTTGCTGACAGATATGTCTGATCCGTCCTTGGCAGGTGGGACATGGTTCGCGTTTTCGGTAAGTTCGCTGCGATAATTTACAAAAATTGAGAATATAATACCCAGCGTAATGGCTATTATCGAAAACAGAAAAATTTTCAGCCTTCCGGATGTCCTGATCTTAAAATCCCCTTATATGATTTACGATTTATGATTTACGATTTTATGTCCCGTCCGATCGTAAATCGTAAATCGTAAATATCTCACAGAAAACGCTCCGTTATCTTTTCCCGTAGTCCCTGGGCATCAAGTATTGCTTCGCAGACTTCTCTGACAGCACCTGCCCCGCCCCTGTTTTTTGTCACCATGCCTGCATGTTCGATCACGGCTTTGTCAGCATCGGACACAGCGATGGAAAGTCCCACCCGCCGCATAATAGGGAGATCAGGAAGGTCGTCTCCCATGAAAGCAATTTTCTGTGCAGGTATGCTGGTCTGCCCTGTGATACGATCCAACACAGCAGCTTTATCTCGTATGCCGTCAACTAACAGAACAATACCGAGATTCCTGCACCGGTGGCAAAGTGCGTCCGAGCTTCTCCCCGTTACAATTCCCACTTTTATACCTGCCGCCATCAGGAGTCTTATCCCAACGCCGTCTTTTACATTAAAGGTCTTGATCTCTGACCCGCTGTCGCTGTAAACGATGCTGCCGTCAGTCAGGACACCGTCAGCATCCAGAAGCAGCAACTTTATCTTTTTCAGCAATTCAGTCTTTTCGGCAGCCTGATCGGATGGGCATTTTACAATGTTTTTAATGCGTGTGAGTTGGGAAATTAATTCCCCGACGTCATCCAGTTTTAGTGAATTGGGCCCGTCGCATAGAGCCTTGTCAGGTTCTTTATGGACCTCCATGAATATACCGTCAGCGCCTGCGGCCACTGCTGCCCTGGCAAGAATCGGCGCGAATTCACGCTGTCCTCCTGAACTTGTACCGGCTCCCCCGGGAAGCTGGACGCTGTGGGTCGCGTCAAATATGACGGGCCATCCGGACGCCTGCATGATATTTATACCCCGGAAATCCGCAACCAGATTATTATATCCGAACATAGTCCCCCGATCCGTGATCAGAATCCGGTTATTTCCCGAAGAAGTTACCTTTTCCACCACATTTGCCATATCCCAGGGGGCAAGGAACTGTCCTTTTTTAATATTAACAGGTTTACCTGTTTTTGCAACAGTTGAAAGCAGGTCGGTCTGCCTGCATAGAAAAGCCGGAACCTGAATAATATCAAGAATATCAGCGGCAGGCTCAACTTCACTGATCCTGTGAACATCCGAGATTACCATGATTCCGAGTTCTGCCTTGATACGCCGTAGGATTTCAAGCCCTTGTGTTACCCCAGGCCCCCTGTAGGAATCCAGGGAGGTACGATTGGCTTTGTCGTATGATGCTTTGAAAATGAAAGGTATTCCTGATTTTTGTGTAACATCTTTGAGGAACGAGGCAATTTCAAACGTGGTGTCATAGTCTTCAATTACACACGGCCCTGAGATCAGAACCAGGGGAAATCCCTGTCCGATTGAAATATCTTCTATTTTGACAATATGTTTCATCAGAAGTCAGTTCGGTTTTATGGTCATCGGAAATCCCGATGGGTTTCAGTTGATTGTCATGGCCCTCATTTAGGCACACCATGCTCCTGCCGGATCGGCAAATCCGGCTCAATCTGAGCCTAGTACCGCAACTTACAAGTTCGTCCCCCCTTTAAGAAAGGGGGGAATTTCCAAGTTGTTATACCAGCCACATGGCGTGTTGAATCAAATTTAATTGATAAAATATATTTACTATCTGAAACCGGGTACTCAGACATGCACATACTCAGACATTGATTGCTATTTATCGCTTATACAATTAAAAGTCAAGAAACGAAAAAACATCCTTGATTACCATCCTGTTAATTGTTATTGTCCATAGTAAGATCAAACAGAAAGGTGGTGCATATCCATTGATATTAATATGAAAAATGTAAAACTATGGTTGATTCTGAGCGTATGTATTTTTATTATTCTGCCGCTCATATTGATTTTTCCGGTAAAACTGGAAGGTGAAAAACCGTCTGTAAGCCTGGATCTTAAATTTCCATCAATCGGTGCGTCCAAGGAGATTTCTGTTTCAGTATCAGATACCCGGAGCGGCATACGGCGGGTGTGGATCGGCTTGTTAAAGGGCGACAGGGAATATCTGCTGCTTGAAAAAGATTTCCCATCCAAGGGCCTCTTGGGAGGCAAGAAGGTAACAGAAGAATCCTTTAAAATTTCAGTTGATCCGAAAAAATCGGGCATTCTTGACGGTAAAGCTGTTTTATTTATTATTGCAAGGGATTATTCCTGGCGAGGGTGGTGGAACGGCAACAAGACCCTTATTGAAAAAGAGGTCATGATTGATACAAAACGTCCCGGGATTGATGTATTAAACAATGTTCTTAATATCTCCCAGGGCGGGTCAGGTGTGGTTATTTACAAGCTGTCCGAGCCTTGTGCCAGCAACGGTGTACATGTGGGGGAGAATTTTTTCCCGGGATATTCGGCAAAGGATGTTATCGGATCCAAGGAGGCAAATATCTTTATGAGCCTTATCGCCCTGGATTACAAGCAGGGTCCTGAAACAGATATTTTTGTTAAGGCGACCGATCATGCAGGTAACATCACTAGTGCAGGGTTTCGTTACTATGTAAAAGGTAAAAAATTCAGAGAAGATTCTATCAATATTTCTGACAAGTTCCTGAATTGGAAAATGCCTGAATTTGAAAGCCATATACAGGATTCCCAGTCATCCCGGGTAGAACAGTTCCTTATGATCAATGATAAGCTTCGGAAATCCAATTACCAGACATTCGCCGAACTGGGCAGGAAGAGTGATAACATCCTCTATTGGAAAGGGTCATTTTTAAGATTTCCGGGAAAAAGAATGGCCGGCTTTGCCGATCATCGGAAATATAAATATAACGGAAAAACAATAGACCGGCAGGTTCATATGGGAATTGATATAGCGTCTGTTTCCAAGGCCGAAGTACCTGCATCCAATAACGGCAAGGTTGTTTTGGCAAAATACCTGGGAATTTACGGTAAAAGCGTAATGATTGATCATGGTTTCGGATTGTTTACAACTTACTCTCATCTGAGCAGGATTAATGTGAAAGAGGGGCAGATTGTATCCAGAGGGGAAATCGTCGGTAATACGGGGTTGACAGGGCTTGCCGGAGGAGATCACCTCCATTTCGGCGTTCTTGTATCAAATATCTTTGTGAATCCCATCGAATGGTGGGACTCACACTGGATAAAGGATAATGTCTCAGATAAAATAAATGAAATAAAGTCATTAAGGTGAATGTGAGGCAGCCTCGCAATTACCGCGTTGAGCACAGGGGATAAGAATGGAAACGTATAAAATTAACAAGACCTATCAGGAAATCAATGAGAAGATCAGATCCGGTGAGGTTGTGGTGGTGACAGCAGAAGAAATGATTGATATTGTTAAAAATGAAGGGCCGATTGACGCTGCGAATCATGTGGATGTCGTCACTACCGGAACATTTTCCCCCATGTGCTCTTCAGGAGCTTTCATCAATTTCGGACATTCGGCTCCCACAATAAAGGCTTCCCACGTATGGCTGAACAACGTGCCTGCATATGCAGGAATCGCCGCTGTGGATTGCTATGTCGGAGCGACAGAACCCTGTGAGGATGACCCATTGAACAAAGTTCATCCGGGAGAATTCAACTATGGCGGCGGTCATGTGATCGAAGACCTGGTGGCAGGAAAGAAGGTCTGGCTGAAGGCAACAGCCTATGGAACAACCTGCTATCCGAACCGGATGATCGAAAAGAAGGTATCGCTGGAGACCCTTCCTTATGCTGTTCTATGTAATCCGAGGAACGGGTATCAGAATTATAACTGTGCCATAAATATGACCCCGAAAACAGTTTACACCTATATGGGTGCATTGAAACCCGGGGGAGAGAATGCAAACTACTGTTCAGCAGGTCAGTTAAGCCCTTTGTTTAATGACCCGTACTATAAAACAATCGGAGTCGGAACCCGGATATTCCTGGGAGGGGGTATAGGATACGTGACATGGCATGGTACTCAGCACAAGCCTTCCGTACAAAGAACTGAAAACGGAATTCCGCTCACACCTGCCGGGACCCTTTTTATTATGGGAGACCTGAACCAAATGAGTGCCGAATGGCTGAGAGGAGCAAGCATCCAAGGTTACGGATGCTCACTTTCTGTGGGCCTGGGTATTCCGATACCTATATTAAATGAAGAAATGGCCAAGTACGCGGCTGTATCAGATGAGGAAATATTTACACAGGTTATTGATTACGGGCATGATTACGGGCAAGGTATTTCAAAAAGCTATGGTCAGGTCAGTTATGCGGAACTGAAAAGCGGATTTATAAAGGTTAACGGCAAGGAGATTCCGACCGTACCTCTTTCCAGTATGGTTAAGGCGCGTGAGATTGCCGACATATTGAAAAAATGGATTTCCGACGGGGATTTTCTACTTGGAGAACCGCAGGTTACGCTGCCGGGTGAGCGCTAATAAAACTCGCAATAGAAGCCGGGGATCAATCCTCCGGCTGAAAGCTTACCCTGAAAGTAGCTTCAGCCTCGGAATTGATTCCGAGGCTGATTTTATAATTTCTATACAATAAAAAAACAGACAGGAAAACCTCAGTCAGCGCGAGATGAAAAGAGCAATTGATAAATTCGGGACAAAACTCAAAGGCTGCAATGTGGGTCTGTTCTTTTATGCAGGCCATGGCATACAGGTCAAAGGTGTTAATTATCTTATTCCCGTCAACGCTGATCTGAAAAGCGAAAATGATGCGGAATATGATTGTGTGCAGGCAGGCAGAATCCTTGCCAAAATGGAGGATGCGGGAACCAAAACAAATATCATCATTCTGGATGCCTGCCGTGATAACCCCTTTGAAAGAAGCTGGACACGAAAGGCAAAAGGCAGGGGGCTGGCTTCCATGAGCGCGCCCACAGGCTCGCTGATAGCGTATGCCACCTCACCGGGAAAAACAGCTTCGGACGGTCCGGACAATAAGAATGGTCTTTATACATCCGTCCTGTTGAAATATATGCCAACGCCTGATATTACTATATTGGAAATGTTTCAGAGGGTTCGGGCGTCTGTTGTGGAAAAGACAAACCGTCGGCAGACCCCGTGGGAATCAACATCTTTAATCGGAAATTTTTATTTTAATCTATGAAAAACCTGCTAATCACCATAGACGGCCCTGCCGGCGCTGGAAAAACCACAGTCAGCCGGATGCTTGCAGACCGTCTTTCTTACAGATATATTGACACGGGCGCGCTCTACAGGGGTGTTGCTTATGAAGCATTGTCCGCGGGCATAAGCCCGGACGATGGTAACGGACTTGAAAACCTGTGCCGTACCCTGAATATGAGTTTTATAAGGAATGATACCGGCACGCGCCTTTTATCAGGCAAGGCAGATATCACTGATGAAATCCGAACCCCTGAAATCACCATGCTCGCCTCGGCAGTCTCTGCAAGACCCGTGGTAAGGAAATATCTTCTTAATATCCAGAGAGATATGGCCAAAGAAAAAGGAACTGTATTTGAGGGACGCGATATGGGAACGGTCGTTTTCCCGGATGCAGATATGAAATTTTTTCTGGATGCATCCTGTAAAATCAGAGCGGCAAGGCGTCACAAAGAATCGGAATCCGATACTGGCCAGACCCTTGAAGAGGTTGAAAAAGATATGAGACAGAGGGATGAAAGGGACAGCACTAGGGAGATAGCTCCTCTGAATCCGGCTATGGATGCCATCATTATAGATTCCACTGATTTTTCTGCCCAAGAGGTTGTGGAACAGATGCTTTCTTATATTAAGGTGATTTCCAGAAAAGAATATACCAAGTGCGGTTTGTAGTTCCGCCTTTAGGCGGTGTTAAGCCGCCTGAAGGCGGAACTACAAACTTCGATCTGGTATGTTTTTTATTGGAAATCACCTAAACGCTTATAAAAAGCCGGGTTTTTCACCCCGGATCGTGAAAATATTCTCAGTTAAAACAGATAAAAACCCGGCTTTTCAGAATGCACAGATGCTTTCTTGTATTAAAAATGTATTCAGATGAAATTAATTGTTGCTTTTACCAAACTATATTGTTATAATTCTGTGTTTATGCTATCTTAATAAATTGAAAGATAGCTGCATAAAATCAGGCCAAGGGGGATATAATTTTTAATGGAAGATGTTATAAAAAATGATGAAATCGGGCAGGAAAATTCATTGAACGGAGCAATTATCGCTCAAAACGGGATGTCGGAATCAGATGAAATGTATGATGATCCGTCGGATGATGATATCCAAGAGCCGGATCCGGATGGCAGTATGGAAAGCCTGATGGATATGTACGAGGAGAGTTTCAAACGCTTTGCCGAGGGAGAGGTTGTCACCGGCAGGGTTATCTCAGTTGACAAGGAGCATGTCCTTGTTGATATCGGGTACAAATCCGAGGGGCAGATTCCCATTCAGGAATTCGCGAATGAAGCAGGGAATACCGAAGCGAGCGTAGGCGACCAGGTAGAGGTGATGGTCGAATTCTGGGATGAGGAAGAAGAAGTTGTTATCCTTTCCAAGGAAAAAGCAGCCAAGGTAAAGATATGGGACGAAATCAAGCGGGCCCATGATGATAACGGAACTGTCGAGGGTGTAATTCTGAGCCGTGTAAAAGGTGGTTTTTCTGTGGATATCGGCGTTCCGGCCTTTCTGCCAGGTTCCCAGGCAGATCTGCGTCCCATTCGTAATCTTGATGAAATGGTCGGACAGACATTCTCATTCAAAATCCTGAAGTATAACAGGAAGCGAAGCAATATCGTTCTGTCCCGGCGGGCGATCCTTGAAGAGGAACGGGAGGCAGTAAGAACCGCTACTCTGGAAGCCATACACGAAGGTAAAGTGGTTGACGGCATCGTCAAAAACATTACTGAATACGGCGTGTTTGTTGATCTCGGGGGTGTGGATGGTCTGCTTCATATTACGGATATTTCATGGGGGCGCGTGAAGCACCCGTCAGAACTCTTTTCAGTGGGCGATGAGATTACCGTAAAAGTTCTCAGCCTGGATATTGAAAATGAAAGAGTCTCGCTGGGCATGAAACAGCTCACAGATGATCCGTGGTCAACAGCTCTGGACAAATATCCTGTAGGCTCCCGTATCACCGGAAAGGTTGTCAGCCTGACAGATTACGGTGCATTTGTGGAACTGGAAGAAGGGATCGAGGGGCTGATCCATGTTTCCGAGATGTCGTGGACAAGGAAGGTCCGGCACCCGAATAAGATGGTTTCCATCGGAGAAGAAGTGGAAGCGATTGTTCTGGACATTAAGCCCGAAAACAGGCGTATATCCCTTGGCATGAAACAGGCTGTTCCGAATCCGTGGGATATCATCAGTGAAAAATACCCTGTCGGCACAATTATCGAGGGTAAAATCAAGAATATCACTGACTTCGGACTGTTTATAGGTATTGATGAGGGCATTGACGGACTTGTCCATATTTCTGACATTTCATGGACAAAGCGTATAAAACATCCCTCGGAAGTTTACAAGAAAGGGGATGTCGTTCAGGCTAAAGTCCTTGATATTGAAAAAGAAAGCGAAAGATTTTCTCTTGGAATAAAGCAGATGCATCCTGATCCTTGGGAAACGGTTGCCGAACGCTATGAAGTGGGTCGGGAGATCACGGGCACGGTGACGAATATCACTGATTTCGGCGTGTTTGTGGAACTGGAAGAAGGGATCGAAGGGCTGGTTCATGTATCTGAAATCAGCAAGGAAAAAGTGAAAACCCCGGCTGGAAAATTCAATGTCGGGGATGTCATTACTGCCAAGGTGATGAACATCAACAGTGAAGAGAGGCGGATCGGATTGTCGGTCAAACGCCTTGAAATGGATGATGAGCAGACTCTCCTCAGCGAATATATTGATAACATGAAGCCGCCGACTTCAAGTTTCGGGGAACTTCTGAGAGAAAACCTCCAAGAGAAGTTAAGAGAAGGCGAAGAAGAAAAAGAGGAAACAGCAACAGAAGAGGAAGCAGTAGCAGAGGAAGCAGCAGCAGAGGAAGCAGCAACAGAAGAGGAAGCAGTAGCAGAGGAAGCAGCAACAGAAGAAGAAGCAGTAGCAGAGGAAGCAGCAACAGAAGAGGAAGCAGCAACAGAAGAGGAAGCAGCAACAGAAGAGGAAGCAGCAACAGAAGAGGAAGCAGTAGCAGAGGAAGCAGCAACAGAAGAAGAAGCAGTAGTAGCAGAGGAAGCAGCAACAGAAGAGGCAGTAGCAGTAGCAGGGGAAGCAGCAACAGAAGAGGAAGAAGCAGTAGCAGGGGAAGCAGCAACAGAAGAGGAAGAAGCAGTAGCAGGGGAAGCAGCAACAGAAGAGGCAGTAGCAGAGGAAGAAGGAAAAAAAGAGGGCGAGAACCTTTAGGATTAAGGATCTGCGAGGCGGATATCATCGGATCTCGCAGGTCCTCCTTCAAATGAGCAGTTATTCAAAAATACTCACATCTCCCATGCCTTCACGGATGATTTCAGGTATGTCTCTGTCCAGGGAGACGACACTGGAAGGCTGATTCGGGACAGGACCTCCGTCGATCACCGCATTGATTCGGGAACCGAAGAAATCTTCGATAAAGTAAGCATCCTCAAATACAGTGCCGTCCGGTCGGGTTGCGCTAGTAGAGAGGATCGGATTTCCCAGTTCTTCCACCAGTGAAAGACAGATGATATTATCCGGTACTCGGATGCCGGCAGTTTTTCGCCGGGTTAGCATAATTTTGGGGACAAGTTTCGAACCTGCCAGCACAAATGTATAGGGCCCTGGCAAAAGTCGTCTCATGGTTTTATAGGCATAATTCGAAACTTTGGCATAATGGCTGATGTTTTTAAGGCTTGAACAGATGAAGCTGAAGGGTTTTTTTTTATCCCGCTGTTTCAACTGATAGATTCTCTGAATCGCCTTTTTGTTCATGATATCACACCCGATGCCATAATAGGTATCAGTGGGATAGGCGATTACCCCCCCGTCTCTGAGGATATCAGCGATTTTGCTGATGGACCGCTGTTGAGGGTTTTCCGGATTTATTTTGACAAACATAGATGTTCCCGTCCTGTTTTTCTGATTCTGACCTCAGGCCCGCCCGAAGGTGGAACTGCGAAGTTTTCTGATCTGCTGGTCAGTATTTCACTTCACCTTTCTTTCTATTATGAGCTTTATCTGTTGTCAAACAAATTCGCAAATTAGCGGTGATTCAGGTGCAGGATTCCCTCCATGGTATATTATAGTAGTTAACGTAATGCCACGAAGGCGCGAAGTCTCAACGAAGTTGAAGTTCTCTGTGTTTCTTTGTGGCATTATCTGCCTGTGTTTTCTTCGATTAAAAAAAGTTGTACATGGCGTGTAAGTTAACAATTTCTGCCTGTGAGTGTCAGATTCAGTAGATCGAAAAGTTTCCGGTAAACCCCGTTAAACAGCGGATTCCGGGTTAAAATTAAAAAACATCCGTTTTTTAATTTTTCCCGGAATGACAGTCTGCTGTCCGAAACAAGTGTCTGTCATTCCGGGGAAAATCGGAAAACGGATGTTTTCCGATTTTAACCCGGAATCCATTGTTTGCAGAAGTTTTCGATCTACTGAGATTCCCTGTTTTTCTATTTTCCGACGCATATTATTAACCGATGGTGAGAAAATAGCTGTCGCTAAGAACTTCCTGCAGAAAGACAGGAAGACGGAGAAGAAACACAAATGAAACAAATTGCCGAAGCTCTGAAGGCACTGTTCGATAAGATAAGCGACTTCTTTGACATATTTGATTTATCTTTTTTTGTGTCCGGAGCAGTATTTGTCAGCGCTGTTGTTTTTTGGGCATATCTTTCTGACAGGTATCTTTTTTCACCGCTCCAGGGAGGCTTTAAAATTCTGGTTATCGTAATCTCATGCTATGTCAGCGGATTACTCTGCTTTGCTTCGGGGCGATGGCTTCGCATAACTCTTTTCAAAGCAGAACGCGGATCAAAATTTGATTCGCAATTTCAGGAAATACTGGAAGCTCATGGCCTGACTAACGGAGGACCGTTCAGAGAATACCTCGGAAGGACTAATTGCCGAAGCACGCGGCGTCTTTACATACGTCTGTGGGCGGAGATTCGCCAGACGCCTGATCTGGCTCCGTCTCTTTCCCTGCTCAGGAGATACTGGGTCATGGCTGCAACCTATGACGGTCTGTCTGTTGCGGTGTTTTCATGGGCCATAGTTATCGGGATGTGGTGTTCGGGAGTCGGTGCCAATTCGAAACCTGATCTGATTTCAGGCAGCGGAGTTGTATTAATTCTTATTCTTATGTCTTTTGCGTGCCTCAGGGAAGCCGAACGCTATGTGCGATATCAGAATGAAGAACTGGTAGCCACAATTGCTGTCCACAGAGCAGGAAGTTCAATTTCAGCCGATACTTAAGGTGATTTCCAGAAAAGAATATACCACGGAACACACGAAAAAAAGAGAGCGTCCTTCATTTTCAGGTTCGCGGTTCCGCGTTCAGGCGGTTGCCGAAGGCGGAACTGCGAACACGGAGTGTCAGATGCCTTTATGCCGATATGAAAGATGTCGGAAAAAGAATATGATTCCGACAATTCCGTGTCTTTCGCGGTTAAAAACCAGTTTTTACGGTATGTTCTTTATTGAAAATTGGAAATCGCCTAAAACCATCTATTTGCCTCATAATGCATACATTATTATCTAAAGAACTGACATAGAATATATTGTATGTCTCATACCAGACTGATCATTTCTCTCAGATATGAAGATACGAAGATACAATATATTGACAAATCGGAGGGTTGTTTGAGTTATAAAAAATCTGAGCCGGCCATAACAGGCTGCCTGAATTCAACCCTGAACCGAGCGGAAGATTTGTATCCGAAGTTTTCAGAGAACTGAACATATCCGGTGCGCTTATCGGAAGATTAGCTGTATGGGCATGGTTGCCGGATACTGAGGACCATGCCTTTACAAAAGGCTTTGATGTGGCTGTATCAAAAAATACCGTATATTATACAAAATCAGGAAGTTTGCCTCAGACAGGCAAATCAGGACAGACCTGCTTATCGGCGGGATTTCTGATCTCCTGAAATTAAATTATATCCTGATCGGAGAAAAAAACATGAAAACACCGAAGAAAGAAGAAAAGCAAGCTACGAATATTATTACGACTGATTCAGCCCCTCCCAATTTTATCCGAAATATTATTGAGGAAGACCTGAAGACAAACAAATACGAGGGCCGGATCGTGACACGATTCCCGCCGGAACCGAACGGCTACCTGCATATCGGGCACGCCAAATCCATCTGCGTTAATTTCGGCTTTGCTGCTGAATACAAGGGAAAATGCCACCTGCGATTCGATGATACCAACCCGGCTAAAGAAGATGTGGAGTATGTTGAATCAATCATGGAGGATGTCCGATGGCTCGGGTTTGACTGGGGGGAGCATCTGCATTACGCGTCCGACTATTTCGAACAGCTTTTTGAGTATGCCGTGCAACTGATTCGGAATGGCAAGGCATATGTGGACAGTCTGAGCGCGGATGAAATCAGGGAATACCGGGGTACGCTGACCGAACCGGGCAGGGAAAGTCCGTATCGCAGCCGCTCGGTTGAGGAGAATCTGGATCTTTTTGAGCGGATGAAGGCCGGGGAATTCGAGGATGGCGCACATGTCCTCCGCGCTAAGATTGACATGGCTTCCCCGAATATGCTGATGCGGGACCCGACCCTTTATCGCATCCGGAAAGTTTCTCATCATCGGACAGGCGGCAAATGGTGTATCTATCCCATGTATGACTTCACCCACTGCCTTTCAGATTCCATTGAAAGGATTACCAATTCCCTGTGTACGCTCGAATTCGAGAATAACCGCCCCTTGTATGACTGGGTGCTTGATGAACTGGATGTCTATCATCCTCGGCAGACCGAATTCGCGCGCCTCAATCTCACCTACACGGTTCTGAGCAAGCGGAAACTGATCGAACTGGTGACGGGCGGTTATGTCAACGGATGGAATGATCCGAGGATGCCAACGATTTCAGGACTTCGGAGACGAGGCTACACCCCGGAGGCGATTCGCAATTTCTGCGAGCGCATCGGCGTGGCAAAGCGGGACAGCACAGTTGACATGGCATTGCTTGAATACTGTCTCCGGGAAGACCTGAACAAACGCGCCCCGCGGGTGATGGCAGTGCTGCGCCCGCTCCGGGTGGTCATTGAAAATTATCCGGAAGATCAGACGGAAATGCTGGAGGCTGTCAACAATCCTGAAGATCCGGGCATGGGAAAGCGGAAAGTTCCTTTCTCTCGTATCCTGTACATTGAGCAGGAAGATTTTATGGAAGCCCCGCCAAAGAAATTTTTCCGACTCGCGCCCGGTCGTGAAGTGCGGCTGCGATACGCGTATTTTATCAGATGCACAGATGTTGTGAAGGATGAAAAGACCGGGGAATTGGTGGAACTGCGGTGTACCTATGATCCTGAAACCCGCGGAGGAGATGCCCCGGACGGCCGCAAGGTAAAGGCAACGCTGCACTGGGTTTCTGAGACTCACGCGCTGGAAGCCGAGGTGCGTCTGTACGATCACCTGTTTGACAAACCGAATCCGGCTGATGAAAAAGAATGCCCTGATTTCAAATCCTGCCTGAATCCGAAATCACTGGAGACCCTGACATCATGCCGCGTCGAACCGAGTCTGAAAGGTGCGGAACCAGGGAAGAGATATCAGTTCGAGCGATCAGGATATTTCTGCGCTGACCCTGATTCTTCCGATGATAAACTTGTATTCAATCGGACCGTGACGCTCAGGGATACATGGGCAAAGATTCAGAAGAAGGCTCAGAATCAGAAGAAGAAAAGATAAGGCTCGGAATCAATTCCGAGGCTGAAAGCGGAAGCAGGCTGAATCAGCTATAATCAGTAGATCGAAAAGTTTTCGATCTACTGTATTCAGCGAGTTGTTTCTGACTCAGCTTGAATTCGTCCAATATGAATTCCCGGATGAAAACACCGGGATGACTGGGTTTGGTTTTTTGGAATCATAATCAATATCTCCCTCTGTTCAATTCAATATAATATTCAATTCAATGATAATCTTCAAAAAAGACATCGTGGGCATTATCATCAATCCATTCGAAAGTGATACGCCATTGCCTGTCGACTTGAAGCGCGGAATGCAAAGCTTTGCTTTGTTTCGAGCGTAATAATAATAACATTTTTTGTGATCGGAGAATATGCGATTCAGACCCGTTTTTTTTAAAGATAAATTAAAAATTATAAATGATGAAGCAACACTTGGCATTATTACCCTGTGGTCTGAAAAAGATTTTATTATCCGCAGGCTGAAAAAAGCCGGTGTCGATCTTAATCACGATACATCAGAAACAGCGGTTATCGGAAATCTTTACGGAGGGGGCTTCAAATATCTTCTGAGGAATCTGCTCTTTAATCCCCATATTGATACCCTGCTCGTGCTGGGAAATGACAGGAGCGGTTCTTTTCGTTACTTGTTAAATTTTTTTTCAAGGGGAACCGAGCCGGCGGAAAGCAATGTTACTTACAAATCTGCTTCAGGCCAGGACGCGAAAACTGTCCGGATCATCGGAACAGATTATATTATGGACAGCCTTGTATCGCTGGATATGTTTACTCGGATTCCGAAAATTGTTCGGATTGAAGGTATTGAAAAGCCAGGCTCCGAAGCCTCCGGAGAAGCTGCGGAATTCCTGAAAAATTACAAATCAGCGCGTCAGATCGGGGAAAGAGTTTATGCGGATATCCCCGAGGTAGTGCTTGAAACCTGTCCGAGCAACCCCAGGGCGCACACCATTGTGGAAGAAACTCCCTCCGATGCTTGGAGATATCTCGTGCATCGGGTTTTCAGATTCGGAAACAGGGTTTCCGTTCGAAAAGGAGAACGCATAGAATTACAGAATGTAAAAGTCGTCATTGAGAACCCGCGGTTTGAGGATGAATCTGTCATCAGGGATTGCGGATTTGACCCTGATTCTTTTTTAAGATATCAGGAAGAGATACTGTCTGCAGAATGCTCGGATGATAAACCCTACACTTATGGTCACAGGATCAGGGCATACTTCGGAACAGACTGCCTGGAAAGAGTGGCAGATAATCTCATAGACGGCCCTGACGACCGGAACTGCTACATTTCCACTTGGGATAATACCACAGATATTGATGGTGAACACCGTCCCTGCCTGGCATCACTTTTCTTTCGAAAAACAGGTAATGAACTGCACCTGACCTCGACGTTTCGGACTCACAATACATCCGATGCGTGGCTCGAAAATGTTTACGGCCTTATGGCGATACAAGATTATATCTGCAGAAAAATCGGAGCAGAAACGGGCTCAATCACAATCATATCCCATTCCATAAGTCTTGATCCCCGCTATCTTGAAAAGGTGAAACCGATTTATGATAAAGCCGCGCGAATCAGTGTGATTCGCCATGATCCGAACGGTTACTTTCTCATCACAACGCATGATAAAGATATCGTTGTAAAGCACTGCCATAATTCCGACCATATCAGTGAATATCGAAGCGACAGGCCATTAAAAATTCAGCAGATGATGTACAGGGACTGCGTTATTTCAGATATCGGCCACGCGATATATATAGGGCGTCAGCTTGAAAGAGCATACCAGTGTATCCGGGAAAATATTCCCTATATTCAGGATAATTAGTTTCACTACTTCATAATTTCTGATATCAGCAGATGGAAAGTGCTGAAATGCTCGCCCGGAATTGATAAATCCCGGACATTTCCGGCGCCAAGGCTCAATCCGCCGGGGTATCGCCGCATCTCCCCGAATACGGACGCGTACCCGGCAGGGGCAGCCCGGAAAGAATACCGTATCACATCCTCCGGCAGAGCGTAGTACAACAACTTGGAAATTTGTCGTCCTCTCTTATAATAGATAAAGGGGGCGAATTTCCAAGTTGTTGTAGTAGGAAACCTCGCAGGTCTGATGCCCGGAACTTACCGTCATAATTAGTGCCTGAACGAAAACTATATAATGGCTTGATTTTATAAAGCTATAATAGCGTTTTTTAAAACGAAGATTTTTAAAATTCTCCACTTTGTATGCGAACTAGTAATTTGATTCTGGAAAAAATTTCAGCATTCCTCATTCTTTATGGTTAGGAATGAGATAAACTGTATGAGTAAAAAATATCCGAATAAAAATACTAGTAAAATGAGACAATATATCGAAAATCTTCGTTTCAAATCTTCGGCACTATCCTTTTATAAATAAATAGCTTAACTA
>JAUCGG010000232.1 GCA_030378015.1 Desulfococcaceae bacterium HSG8 | reverse complement strand
TATATAAAACTGATTTGTTACACAGGGTTTATAACTTTTTTGAAATTTTTTGTTTGATTTATTTTTTTTGCAGGTCGCATAATATATCAGCTTTTTAAGAGAAATATTGAAATTCATATCCTGCCATGCTAAGAAGCTTGCTTTGTAAGTGATTAACAAAAAATAACAAAGCAAGCTTTGCACTCCGCTGAATTCATAACCCGGACATTATTTCTGGAACTATGCACTGAGTTGCACTCGAATAATCAAATCGGATTTCATCGCCAATACGCATTCGTAAAATCCAAAATCTCACCGGGGTGAAACACGAGTCCTTCAGCCGCTCCGTATGCCACAATGCGCTGCATAATCGGAAAATAATAATGTTGTTCGCGCATATATGTATGATATGTCTTCCAAGCTTCCGTCTGCTCTTTTGGATCGGTGGTCTGAATCGCCCTGACAAACAATTCATCTGATTTTTTATCGCCCATAATGGACCAGGGACCGTCCGTGTGATAGGTAATAAAGCGCTCAGGAAGAATGTATGGGGCGTATCCGCTACCTGGGGGAGCATATTGACTCGAACAAATCCGCATCGGTTATAAAACCGTTGAAACGGTTACAGCTATGCGGGGTTTGCTCCGATATCCCTCTGATAAATCAGAGGGTTAATGAAAATGTACCCTGAAATTTCATTAGCACCCCGTTTTAACGGGGTGACAGCCATGCACAGAACCTTATTTAACCGTTTTAACGGTTTTCCTCAGCCGGAAAATGAGTAATCCCCCAAGTGCCGGATACGCCCGAATGTATGATAAAGACCAAAATCCGGGGTAAATACAAAGATACCCATTCCCGGCCGGGGCATGGTTTTGTCAGATCGCGGCATAACGATCATTTGCATTTCAGTATTTTCATCTTCAACCTGGACTTTTGCGTCAATTCCAATTTCCATCAAATCTTTTTTAAGAGCCATGCCAAACTTGGGAACAATATCTTCAACTAATACCCATTCTTTAAAACCTTTGGGTATCCAGCTTCCGCCAACAATCGCTTCGCTTTTTCGGGATTATATTCATAAGGAGGAAATTCTGCATACCCGCCTTGAAACGGTAAGCCGGGAATGCCTGTTTTTTTCCCCAATCCCTTGAATATGATGCGAATGATTTTATCTCTGTCAATTGCCAAATTCACGGCCTCTGCTTTGTCAGTGTTCATTGCGAACCACTGACAAAGCAAGCTTTGCACTCCGTTGCTGTTACGTCATATCAGACCTCTATTTTTTCCAGGCCTCCCATATAGGTTCTCAGGGCGTCAGGAATAATCACGGAACCGTCAGGCTGCTGATAATTTTCAAGGATCGCGGCAAATGTGCGCCCCACAGCAAGCCCTGACCCGTTCAGCGTGTGAGCAAGCTCTGTGCCCTTTTTTCCCTTTCTCCTGAACCGGATGTTCGCTCGCCTGGCCTGAAAGCTTTCACAGTTGCTGCATGATGAAATTTCCCTATAGACTCCCTGTGCGGGCATCCAGACTTCGATGTCATAGGTCTTTGATGCTGCAAATCCCATATCTCCTGTACAAAGTGTTAATACCTGGTACGGCAGTTCAAGGCGTTTCAGAATTGTTTCCGCATTGCTCAGAAGGGACTCAAGCTCGTCATAAGATGTTTCCGGCGAACATATTTTGACCAGTTCCACCTTGTTGAACTGGTGCTGCCGGATAAGTCCCCGGGTATCTTTCCCGTAAGAGCCTGCTTCTGAACGAAAACACGGGGTGTAGGCAGTGTAATAGCGCGGCAGCATTCCCTCATCCAGGATTTCACCCTGGTGGATGTTTGTCAGGGGAACCTCGGCCGTGGGGATCAGGAAATAATCCCAGCCTTCCAATTTGAAGAGATCTTCCTCAAATTTGGGCAGTTGGGCAGTTCCGGTCATGGTCTGACGGTTTACGATGAACGGGGGCAGGGCCTCTTTGTAGCCGTGTTCCATGGTATGAATATCTAACATGAAACTGATCAGTGCCCTTTCCAGTTTTGCCCCGGCTCCTAAATAAAGCGGGAAACGCGCACCGGTAATCTTCGAAGCCCTTTCAAAATCAAGTATTCCCAGGTTTTCACCCACTTCCCAGTGCGGTTTCGGATCAGAATCAAAATCCGGACATTTGCCGACCTGCTTCATCACAGGGTTATCAGACTCATTTTTTCCCACAGGAACCGATGTATGCGGGATATTCGGAATTCCCATGAGAATGGTCATGATGGCTTCTTCGTGTTCAGACAAGGATTTATCCAGTTCCTTGATTTTCCCGGATACTTCACGCATTTCAAGCACCATGCTCTCCGCGTCTTCCCCCTTTTTTTTCATATCCGCAATCTGTTCGGAAACCACATTGCGGCGGTGTTTCAGTCCTTCAGCTTCATGAAGGATTTCCCTGCGCATGGCGTCACGGGCTTTAAATGTCTCAAGATCGGCTGTATTTCCCCGTGTTGAGAGTGATTTTTCGACCTCTGACAAATTTTGTCTCACAAACTTGATTTCCAGCATAATAATACCTATATTTCCAAATATGTTATTCACGCCATCTGCAACTTTTTGAAAACCCGGTCTGCCCTTTATTGTGAAAAAAGGGTAACCGAAGGGTTTATAAGGCAAATGAAAAAAGTTGCATATTTATGTTGTATTCCAAACCGTTTGCCAATATTCGTCCGACCTCAGATGAATCATTGAAATTTGTATCATGTATAAGTCTTTTAGTCAATGATTATTGTAAGTTGAATTTGGTATCCGTTTTTTATATAAACACCTGTGATCTGATGGCCGCAACGAAGCATGAAAGTCAGAAATATTTACGATTTACGATTTACGATTTACGGACAGAAAATCTGAAATCGTAAATCTGAAATCGTAATTTGCCTGGGAGAGTTACATATGGAGGAAATTAAAGAAAGAAAACGTGAACTTCGTGAAAACATTAAAAAGGTTGTGGAGGATCTTTCCGAAGAGGATAGGCTGACAAGGGCAAAGAAAATAGAAGACCGGCTCTTTGATTTTGCCAATTTCAGGGAAGCAAAAGTTCCCCTGCTTTATGTTAATATGGGCTTTGAAGTGATGACCCGGAACATATTGGAAAGATGTTTCAAAGAAAATAAGATAGTCGTTCTGCCTGCTTTTGATACGGAAAAATATCAGATGCAGTTCATGAAGGTGGATAATCTTGACGGGGACATGAAAACAGGGCTGAGGGGAATTATCGAGCCAGATGATGCCAAATGTAAAATAGTTCCTATTGACCGGCTGGATATTGCGATCATTCCGGGGGTTGCCTTTGATGAAAAAGGTTCCCGTATCGGTTCCGGGGAAGGATATTATGACAGGCTGATACCCAAGCTGCCCGTTACCACACGAAAGGTCTCGCTTGCACTGGAATGTCAGATCGTCCAGCAGGTTCCCATGCAGTCTCATGACAAGCATGTTGATATTGTGATTACAGATGAACGGGTAATATATAAGATTTAGTTTATAGTCAGTTGGCAGTTGGCAGTTGCCAGTCGGCAGTTGGCAGTCCGCAATCGGCAGTCCGCAATCGGCAGTCGGCAGTCGGCAGTTGCCAGTCGGCAGTCGGCAGTCGGCAGTCGGCAGTTGCCAGTCGGCAGTTGGCAGTTGCCAGTCCGCAGTCGGCAATCGTAAACAACTGACAACTGACAAATTCACGAATTCAGTGTTTTTTCCAGCCTGTGAAGATTTGACTCCTCCCCCACCGCTATTACCGTATCCCCGCCGCTTATGACCGTATCAAAAGAAGGGTTAAAGTGCATGTCTCCGTCCGGCTTTTTTATTGCAATGATAATCAGGCTGTATTTCTGCCGGATTCCCGAATCTTTCAACATGACATTTGCAAGTTCGGAGTTATGGCTGACAGGAATTTCTTCCATTTGGATATCTTTATGCCGTTGCCCCAAGGCAATATCCAGGAAATTTGTCACTGTTGGGCGAAGTATCCGCTGTGCCATGCTGACTGCTCCCATATCATAAGGCGACTCCACTTTATTTGCCCCGGCTGCCCGCAGTTTGGATTTTGATTCCTGCGAGCTAGCCCGGGCCATGATATAAAGTTCCGGGCTCAACTGCCTCGCGGTCAGGACAAGGTAAACATTGTCAATGTCGGTGGCCAGAACAGCTACCAAGCACTTTGCCCGCTCAATGCCGGCCTTTAGCAGATTTCCTTCATCCGCAGCATTCCCGGATACATACAGCACCCCGTCCTCTTCCATAACCGGGATTATCTCACTGTCTTTTTCAATGATCACCATATCAAGGGGCTTGCTTCTTAATTTGTTGCAAAGCACCCGGCCGATACGTCCGTATCCGCAAATAATATAGTGGTTTTTCAGTCGCTTGATTCTTTTATTCAATCGTTTTTTCCCCAGTATGGTTCTGATCTGCCCTTCCACCATGAACTGTACTGCAAGGCCGGCCACATATACACAGAAACCGCCTCCGATAAAAATAAGAAACATGGTATAAAGCCGCCCTGATCTGCTTATCTCATGAACTTCGCCATATCCCACGGTAGCCAGGGTGATTGCGGTCATGTAAGCTGCATCAAACAGATCCCATCCTTCTATAATAACGTATCCCAATGTACCGAATATTGCAATCAGTATTGATATGAAAGCGGATAGGATGAGATTTTTTGTTGTATCCATATGTTGTTATGTTGTCATCAGTTTTTCCTTAACTGTTTAACAAACTTACAGTTTTGTCTGCAAGAATTAAGGTTTCTGGCTGATATAACAGAATTGCCGGTATTTCTCAAGGCATTTCAAACCCGGGGTGTGGAAAAGACAAAGGCGGTTAAAAAAAACAATCTTCAACCGCCTTACTGAAAAAACTGTAATTCCCGTTTTTGTAATGAGCAAAGAATGTTCCGGATCATTGATCCGGGTCATTTTTATCGCTAAGTTCCCATTCCTTTTTGTCCCCCGGTCATTTTTTCCCTGATTTTTATCTCTGATATACCCTCTTAACCAGACGTAGATGAATACTCCGGGCACGTACATCCTATAAGCAAGGTACAGCACTCCTTCCACCCTTCGCCCCGGATCATACAGAATTTCCCATATTGAGATTTCTATAACGAGAACAGGGGTATATAAAAAAAGAAAATTACGACGAATTTCCAAGCTGTTGTAATAGTTAGTTATGAACCGATCTGTGACACTTAAGGCATTTGGTTTCTGTCGCATCCCATGCTTCCCCTTCATCACAAAAAGTATGAGAGGGGGTGCAGGTGGTATGACACTTCATGCAATCTGAATTGCCGGGTCGGAAATCCGTTTTCCAGTTATCCAGGTTTTCAATACAGGACGGGGGAAAGTCAGCATAAAGTTTCAGCAGGATATATATAGCTTCTTCCAAACCGATCTTCGTGTCGTTGTTCACTTCGGTATCCAGATTTAAACCATTCAGGTCATCCGGGAAAACAAGAACTTTAAGTGCCAGGACAACGTCAGCCAGACTCATATTCCCATCGTTGTTAATATCTCCTGTTTCCTGGGCATAGGTTTGAAAACCGAACAGCATTGTTGTGCAAACGAGAAAATATATTATTGTCTTTTTCATTATCTGACCTCCTGTGCTTGAAAAGTTAAATGTGGGACTTATTAACAGCTCCGATCTCTCTTTTTACCGCGTCAATCAGGCGGGGGAGGGCCTGTGATACTTCCTGTGAAAGCTCTGTACTCCAGCCGATATAGGCAGGTTCGACGCCCAGTACAATAACTTTTTTCGGATTCCTGTCCCGGGCAATTTCCAGGGTTCTGAAGATATCAAATTCATGCATCGAACGGATATCCCCGGCCCGTCTGCACTGATCAAGGGGAATACGATAAACCGTTCCCGATTCTCCTTCAGCCTGCACAGCATCTAATATGATGATATGCTCCGCATTTTCTATGTCAGACAGGGCATCCAGGAAGGCCGTGCCCGCGTCAATCACTTCGGTTCCTTCCGGCAGTTCCGTCTCAAGCAGTGTTCTTGCCCCGTGAACGCCGACACCTTCGTCACCGAGAAGGAGATTGCCGATACCCATGACCAGTATCTTTTTCAGATGCTTTTCCAAGAGTTATTTGTATCCTATCTGATTGAGTAAATCGGTTAATGTCAGTAGATCGAAAAGTTTTCTGTAAACCTTGGCAACAGTGGATTCCGGGTTACCGAATTTAAGATCAGGTAAAAAACATCCGTTTTTTAATTTTCCCCGGAATGACGATTTAACATACTGTTATTACGGAAAAAATCGGAAAACGGATGTTTTCCGATTTTAACCCGGAATCCATTGTCTGCAAAAGTTTTCGATCTGCTGAATGTAGAACAATTTTTCAAATTGTTTTAAACAATTTGAAAAATTGTTCTACAGCCGGAAAAAGTGTAAATTAACCGGGCATGGCAGGAATGTCAATTTTCACAGGTCTGCCATCAGGGCGCATTACATGAACAGCGCAGGCAAGACAGGGATCAAATGAATGAACAACCCGGATCGCTTCTATGGGCTGGCTTTCGTCCAGGATCGGCGTACCGATAAGAGCCTGTTCCAAAGGGCCTCTGACCCCGAGGTCATCCCTGGGAGAGGCATTCCAGCAGGTCGGTGTAATGACTTGGTAATGGCTTATCTTACCGTCACTCCCGATACTGACCCAGTGGCCCAGGGCACCGCGGGGTGCTTCTGTAAGCCCTTCCCCGGAACCCGTGCCCTGGCTGAAACTGTCGTCATATCCCGATCCGCTGCTGATTTCTCCCAGCCACTCTTTCATCCTGTGGGCGATCTTTGATGCTTCAAGTGCCCGGGCCTTATGGCGATCAAGAACGGAAATGCCGCCGGTATAGTTTCCGCTGACTTTCATCCTTGCAAGGGGCCCCACTTCAAAAAGAATATCGGAAAGCCTGGGAGATTTCACCCATGAATAGGCATCTCCTTTGGGATACAGGGGATCGGTTTTACCCACTGAAGGCGAAAGGCCCGAGTCCTGGACATACCAGGAATTGGTCACATGCTCGGTGATGTCGGAAGTGTTAATATCCGCAGAAGGAGCAGAGTCTCCTTTTTTCATATAACCGGCTCTGAAAAAACGTGTCTGGTCTGCTTCTTCAAAAACCCCGTATGCAAGAAGGTTTTCAGGACCCGCTCCGATGGATGCATAATCAGGATATACCACACCCACGGATTCCACATCCGGAATATAGACATTATCTATAAAAGTGATAAGCGAATCCAGGTAGTTCTGAAAATTACTGATCTTTTCCGATGTGATCTCCGGCGTAAGTCCCCCGGGGACGTATGTTGCCGCATGAGGCAGTTTCGCACCGAATATCGCGCCCATTTCGTGGGCCTGGCGCCGGGCATCAAGGGCGCTCGTAAGATGGGCCGCAACCCCGTCCAACCCTGACCTCATATCAGAATTCCAAGCAGGTATCCAGGGGGTAGTTGACGGACCCGCGGCAAAATCAACCACTGACAGCACATAAAAATGGAGAATATGTGACTGAATGAAATTGGAGCCTAAAACAAGGTTGCGAAGAATTCTTCCGTTAGTATTCGGTTTCCATGCGGTAACATCTTCAAGGGCCAGGACAGAAGCCTGACCATGTGAAACAGGGCAGACACCGCAGATTCTCTGGGTAAGTAAAGGCGCATCTTCCGGCACACGGCCTATGAGCAGATTTTCAAATCCCCTGAATAACGTCCCGCTGGCCTTTGCATCTGTAATTTTTCCCTGGTCAATTTCTATCTCTAATTTCAAGTGCCCCTCTATACGAGAGACAGGATCAACGATTTTGATTGTCGCCATAGATAGCTCCTTATTGTAATGCGTAATGCGTAATGCGTAATACGTAATACGTAATACGTAATACGTAATATATTTCATGCATTACGCATTACGTATTACCAACTCCGATTTCGGAAAATCAGGTTCCACGCACCCGATACAATTGGCGTTTGACTGGACGCAGTAATTAAATCCGTTGTTCCACCCCCTGCTGGGGCAGTCCGCGTAGGTTTCGGGGCCGTTGCATCCCAACTGCTTCAGGCATCTTCCTTCCTGTCCGAAATTATCGGCAAAACTGTTCTTGTCATACAGGGGCTTGCGGGGGCATTGCGAATGGACGGTCCGGCCGTAAAATGCTGTTGGCCTGCCATTGCTGTCCGTGGAAGGTATTTTCCCGCATAATACCGATGCAATGGTTCCGACCAGCCAGTCCGGATGCACAGGGCATCCGGGGATGTTGATGGTCTGAATACCGGTGAGTTCGGATACGGATCTGATTTCCAGGGGATTTGATCCGGTAGCAGGTATTCCCCCGAAACTGGAACAGGTCCCCGCACAAATGACGGATGAAGCCCCGGGAGCCAGATCAAGCATGGCATCCTTCATGGTTATGTCTGTGCCATTTTCACTGAAAACCGTGCATGTCATCCCGTCAAATGCCGTGGGAATGCCCCCTTCGACCACCAGGATATAGCTCCGTTTCTGGGCTTCCCTGAGCGCGGTGACAGCCAGATCGCCTGCCGCTGACATATAGGTCTTTGCAAAAGACACATTAAGATAATTGATTAAGAGATCAGCAACATCAGTCGGGCCCCCGTCGGAACTGGTTCCGATCAGGTTTGCGAGGGCAACCGAGCATCCGGAGCAACTGGCCCCCTCGATCCAGATAACCGTAGGCATGGACAAATCGCCGGCAATGGCTCTTTCAAGTCTGCCGACAACCGATAAATCAAGACCTAAAGCTGCCGCTGATCCTATACAATACTTCAGAAACGAACGTCTGCTGATTTTCATAAACACTCCTGAGTTAACACATTTTTA
>JAUCGG010000231.1 GCA_030378015.1 Desulfococcaceae bacterium HSG8 | reverse complement strand
CCCCCGTTTTTTTCAGTCCCGGAGGGACTGAATGATCCGGAATACTCACCCGGCAATGAATTGCCGGGCTGTTTTCAGAAGTCCCTCCGGGACTGAAAGTTACTCCCCCAACTTATAAATACGCCCGACCAGCTCCCGGAATGACAGTACTACACCACTTTATAAATACGTGACTCCCTGACAGGCTGATTTTACATAAGGCGATTTCCAATAAGAACATACCGGATTGAAGTTCGCAGTTCCGCCTTCAGGCGGTCTCATGGCCGCCTGAAGGCGGAACTGCGAACTGCGCCTGGTATCTTCTTTTCCGGAAATCACCTGACCGGTCAGAGTCATAAGGGTCACGGACTTCCAAAGTGGTGTAGTACGTTAAATCGTCATTCCGAGGAACTTCCATGACCTCACGGTCACAACGAATCTGATTCTAACGGATTTTGTGGTTCAATCTGATTTCAGATAGTTACAACTGTCATTCCGGTGAAAATCGGAAAACAGATGTTTTCCGATTTTCACCCGGAATCCGCTGTGTTAACTACTGATTCCGGAAAAGCATCCTGATTTCCCCGGAATGACAATCCGGGTAAACCACAAAATCCGTTAGAACCAGCAACGAATGAAACCCGCACGACTCCCTCTTTCCTAAAGGCCGGGGATTTTTTATTATCGGGACTTTCAATATCAAAAAACGGCCGTATCTGGCAAATTTTCAAATATATATTGCATTATCTGTGTATTGTATGGTATCCGAAATCCGATGTTCATCTGTTCCTCTGTCTGAACCCTGATTAAAGGATTAAGAGATTTTCAGGATCGGATATCAGCATTGAAGACCGACAATCAGACTGATGACTGACGACTGATGACTGACGACTGATGACTGACGACTGACGACTGACGACTGAACAAAGGAGTTTTTATGAAATTCATATGGATCACGCTTATCCTCTTCCTGTCTGCCAGTTGCGTCGGGGCTTCTCAGAACCCCGAGCAGCTTAACATCACCTTTTGTGAATCCATGCCGTTTTATCGTCCTGGTACAGACGGAAGGCCCCGCGGCATCCTGGTGGATTTCTGGAATCTCTGGTCTCGGAAAACCGGTGTCCCCGTGTCCTTTCATACCATGATATGGAGTGAAAGCCTGGAAAAAGTCCGGACCGGTGAGATGGATATCAATGCCGCAATCCTGTATTCAGAGGAAAGAGATGAATTCCTGGACTTCAGTCAGCCCACATTTCCGGATATGATGGATGCGGTCAGCAGAGGGGAAATAAGAGTTTTCACGGGGCCCGTTGACAATATCCTGTGGTATCTTAAACAGCGCGGGCTGACAGATGAATTTCGTTATCATCCGGAAAATCCCTTGTTCAGCATTACAGCTTATACAGCGGTCAGGCAGGGGGATACGGAATTGGCTGAAATCATCAGGCGGGGAACAGAACTGATTACGCGGGATGAGAAAGCGGAAATTGAAAGAAAATGGATGGGAGCATCCTCGGTTCAGGCAAAAGACACCCTGGTGATCTCTATGTCTGCGAATTACGAACCACTGACATTTATGAACGCTGAAGGACAGCCCGCGGGGATATTGGTAGATATGTGGCGAGTCTGGGCAGAAAAGACCGGGCAGAAAATCAAGTTCCTCATGGGCGATTGGAATGACTCTGTCAACAACCTTATAGATGGTCATTCCCATATCCATTCCGGTCTGTTTTACAGTGAGAGCCGCGCAGAGCGTATGGATTTTTCTCAGCCGTTTTATGAAGCCGGATCATGTTTCTTCTACGCTCGGAAGTTCGCTGGCGAGGCAGAATCCGACCCTGCGTTCACGGGTAAGAAAATCGGTGTCGCGCTGGGTTCCTATCATGAAGAATATCTGCGCAAAAATTATCCCAAAGCAGAGGCGGTCACCTTCTCAAAGGGTGAAAAAGCCATGAAAGCTTTGCTGAACGGGGATATCGCTGCTTTTTTCTCCGAAAATCTTGCTGTAACCACGCTTTCAAATCGTCTCGGATTATCCGGGGAAATCATCACAGACAACCTGATTTTGTTTACAAAACAGATTCATGCAGGTGTATTGAAAGGCAATGACGAACTTCTTTTGCTGGCAGATAAGGGACTGGATGCCATAAGCAATGAGGAACTGGCTGAGATTGAAGACCGGTGGATAGCGGACCCGGCAAAGCGATATTACCAGGAGCATCAGGAAATCCTCCGCCTGACCGCGGCCGAACAGGCATGGCTGCGGGAGCATAAAACTGTCCGGTTCGGCATATCCCCTGACATGCCGCCCGCAATGTTTCTGGAAGACGGGAAGTTTATTGGGATTGTACCGGATTATCTCGCTCTTGTCAGCAAGCGTACCGGCATACAATTCCAAATGATTTCGGTTCCCATATCTGATTTTCTGAACCAGTTAGAGGCTGGCACCATTGATGTGTTCCCGGGAATGGAAACCCCTGAACGCAAAGCAGTTGCGGATTTTACCCAGCCGGCTTTTTTCCAGTCTTTTGTAATTATCAACCGGGCAGATGCGCCGTTTATCAGCGGTCTGAGAGATCTCAGGAAGAGGAAAATAGCCGTTGTTGAAGGTGCGGCTTTTTACCAGGAGTTGCTGAAAGATTACCCGGATATCAGAACCTTTCCTAATGAAACCCATCTGGATGCCCTGAAATCAGTGTCAACCGGCAAAGCTGACGCATACATGGGGCCTGCATCTATTGTGTATCTGATTCAGAAAAACACCCTTACCAATCTGAAAATCGCCGCGCCCGCAGATCATCCGGATATCGGGTTCGGATTCGCGGTCCGCAATGACTGGAACGAACTGGTTTCAATTATGAATAAAACCATTGCTTCAATAACGCGAGAAGAATATGACGGAATATATAAAAAATGGTTCAGCGTCCGCTATGAAAAGGTTATTGACTGGAGCTTTGTCCTGCTCTGGATAGTGGCTTTCGGAGCGATTCTGCTGGTGACGCTTTTCTGGAACAGGCAGTTGAAAAGAGAAATCCGTATGCACAAACAAACAGAAAAGCTCTTGGAAGAAAAGGAAAAACGCTTACGCGTTCTTTTTAATAATGCCAGGGATAATATTCTCATAAACCCTGTGGGCCCGGACGGGATGCCGGGAAAATATATTGATATAAATGAAAATACCTGTAAATCTATGGGTTATACACGGGAAGAATTGCTGGAACTGACGCCGATGGAAGTAACTTTCATAGATGACTCTTCCCTGGTTTCCGAGGTGGTTGAGAAGCTCCTGAACGACGGACATGCTTTGTTCGAGGTATTCGGATTAACCAGGGAAGGAAGAAAAATACCTTTTGAAGTCAACGCACATAAAATTCAGCATGAGAATGAGGATATTGTTATTTCAGTAGCCCGTGATATCAGTGATCGTAAAATTGTCGAAGACGCGCTTAAAAAAAGTGAGAGAAAATACAGGGAAGTCGTTGAGAGCGCAAACAGCATTATCCTGCGGGCAACGCCGGAGTGGGATGTCACATTTTTCAATAAATACGCACAAAAATTCTTCGGTTACACCGAAGATGAGATCATGGGTAAAAATGTTGTGGGAACCATTGTGCCTGAGACCGAATCTGTAACAAAACGGAATCTTGCGAAAATGCTTCCGGACATTGCCCGTCACCCGGAGCAGTACGAGTATAATGAAAATGAGAATATGCGAAAGGACGGGAAACGGGTATGGGTTGCCTGGACCAATAAAATCATCAGTGATGAAGGGGGAAAGATTGACGAAATCCTGTGCATAGGAACTGATATCAGCCAAAAAAAGAAAACAGAAGAAGCATTGGCAAAGCGTCTGAGGTATGAGGAAGGCCTGGCCCTGTGTTCCCGGGCACTTCTCACCAATGAACCGGACAAACTTACAGATGCCCTGGGACACCTGCTCAGGGCAGCCACCGCCAGCCGGGTCTATATTTTCGAGAATTTTGATGATCCTGATGACGGTCTTTGCATTCGTCAGACATTCGAAGTCTGCGCGGCCGGCGTGAAACCGGAGATAGATAATCCGGGCCTGCAGCATATTCCTTACAAAGAAGGACTGGCCCGGTGGAAATCCAGTTTATCAGAGGGGCTCCCCGTTGCTGGCATTGTGGCCTCTTTTCCGCCAGGGGAAAAGGAAATCCTCGAACCCCAGGATATTCTTTCCATTCTCGTATTGCCTATCGGAGTAGGCGAAAAATGGTACGGGTTTGTCGGATTTGACGATACTTTTCAGCCCCGTGAATGGGAAAAAGAGGATATTCAGCTCCTCGGGACTGCCGCGGAAATGATCGGGCGAAGCATTGAACAGGAAAAACGTGAGAAGCTCATCCTGGAAAGTCAGAAATTCCTGGAAAACATTCTTGGGACAATCCAGGACGGCATTGTTGTGCTGGATAAAGAATTTAATGTCCTGCTCGCCAATCCCACAATCGAAAAATGGTATTCCCCTGATCAGCCCATTGTAGGAAAAAAGCGATCCCATATCATGCCCTGTGAATCCTGCCCCTCTGAAAAAGTTCACAGTACCGGAAGCCCCCAGATCACAGAGGCCCCGGCCATACGCTCTGACGGACAAAAGAGATGGATGGAGATTTTTGCCTTTCCAATGAAAAACACCAAAGGCGAAATTACCGGCACTGTGGAATATATCCGGGATGTCACTGATAAAAGGAAGACCAGGGACGCACTGATAGCATCTGAGGAAAAATTCCGAACCTTTTTTAACGCAGTGGATGATACGATTATAATTGTGGATTCGGACGGAAAAATACTGGAAGTAAATAAAGGGGCATGTAAACTCTTGGATTATACCCGGGAAGAACTCTTGCAGATGTCTCTGGAAGATATTCATTCCCCTGAATATGCGGAACGTATTCCGGAAATGTTTCAGCAACTTGAGGCTGACGGGTACCTCCTTACTGAGAGCTGTCATCTGGCAAAGGAAAAACAGCGGATTCCTGTTGAAATCAGTGTGCGCTACATGGACTTTGACGGTGAAACAGCGTTTATCGGGCTTGCCCGCGATATCAGGGAAAGGAAACAGGCAGAGGCAATCATGCGTATCCAGCGGAACCTGGGCATTGAACTCAGCACCGCGGGAGATATCTCCGAGGCTATGAATCTGACCCTTGAAGCAGCTCTGAAAATAGAAGAAGCTGATGCCGGCGGCATTTATCTTATTGATGAGAACACGGGCGGAGCCAATATGGTGACACACAGGGGACTTGTCCGGGCATTTGCGGAGGAGGTTTCATATTATGATAAAAACTCGATCAATATCGCTATGATTCAGCAGGGAAAGCCCTTGTATATACCTCGTGAAAACTTTGCCGGTAATTTCGAGATTCCCAGGGCACACCGGGTCCTTCCCGGGAATGAAAAAGTGCTTTCCGCAGCCATCCTTCCAATAATATATGAAGGCCGTGTGATCGGCAGCCTCAACCTGGTTTCACACACCTGCATGCAGATTTCTCACAGGTCCCGATATGCCTTGGAAACAATGGTTTCCCGAATCGGCGGGGTGGTCGCACGGCTGAAAGTAAGGAAAGCTCTCCAACTGGAAAGATTACGATTGAAGCGGCTGGTTCAGCTCCAGGAAATGACAGAAGCCGCGGAACATGAAGTAGCGGATTTCATGCTGGAAGGGGTCATAGAACTCACACAGAGCACCATAGGTGTTATTACCGAGGTGAATGAGGAGGAGGGCGTTGTAATAATGACCGCTCTTTCTGAAGATGCAATGAAGGCGTGTAAAGTCGAAACCCCTCCGGCTCGTTTTATCATAAAAAAAGGAGGGATTTGGACCGAGGCCATTCGCATGAGAAAATCCCTGATTATCAATAATTATGAGGAGCCGCACCCTGCCAAAAAAGGCTGCCCCGAGGGGCATGCCGCATTGAAACGGCTGCTGATGGTTCCGGTGTTTGATAAAGGCAGAATTGTCATGCTTACATTTGTGGCAAATAAAAGCGATCCGTACAATCAGAATGATGTGCATCAGGTTTCGCTCCTGACCAAAGGGATATGGGATCACATCAGGGCCAGGCGGGCCGCGGAAGAACTTAAACAGGCAAAGGAAGCCGCGGAAGATGCCAGCAAAGCCAAAAGCGAATTTCTTGCAAATATGAGCCATGAGATACGGACACCCATGAACTCTGTACTCGGTTTTATGGAACTGACACTGGATGACACGGGACTGTCAGAACCCAACCGAAGCAATCTGACCACCGCACACCGATCTGCAAAAAATCTCCTGGTGTTGCTGAACGACATCCTTGATGTCAGCAAACTGGAAAGAGGCAAGCTGGATTTGGAGGAACGCTCCTTTGATCTGCAGCAGATGATGGATAGTACACTGGAGATACTCCGCGTAAAAGCCGGTGAAAAAGGGCTGACCCTTTCCTCGGATATATCCCCGGATATCCCGCGTTATTTTATCGGAGACTCGGAGCGACTGAGGCAGATACTCATCAATCTTTTGGGAAATGCGATCAAGTTCACTGATAAAGGCTTCGTCACCGTGAGTGTCGCTCTTTCGGATCAGGAAAATATGCTGCACTTTGCTGTCACTGACACCGGTATCGGCATTCCCCCTGGAAGTATGGATAAGATATTCGAACCGTTCACCCAGGCGGACAGTTCCACTTCCCGCAGGTTCGGAGGAACGGGACTGGGCACGACCATCTCCAGGCAGCTCGCCGAACTCATGGGCGGGCAGATACGAGCCGAGAGTGAGGAGGGGAAAGGCAGCACATTCCACTTCACAGTACGAATGAAAGCAACTGGGGAAATGCCGGCCGGAGAAGCCGGATATTCGGCCCAAGAATCTCCTGTTGCGGAAACCCGGCGTTGTTTCCGGGTACTCCTGGCCGAGGACATGAGGCTGAACCTTATCGTGATCAGAACCCGTCTGGAACAACATGGACATACCGTGATAGTTGCCAGGAACGGCCGCGAGGCTGTGGAAGCATTCCGGGATCAGGATATTGATCTCATTCTCATGGATGTCCATATGCCGGAGGTGGACGGTCTCGAAGCCACCCGCATGATCCGGGAATCAGAGACAGATTCTGACGCGCCCGTACCGATCATTGCCCTGACTGCCGGCGTAATGAAAGAGGAATGCGACAAATATTATCAGGCCGGAATGAACGATGTCATCGGTAAACCAGTTGATTTTGATAGGCTTTTTGCTGTAATGGAAAGCATCGTACCCAGGGGCACTGGCCGGACAGTCCGAGATATTCCGGACATATCCGCGCCCGATCCTGACCAGGAAATACCGGATATGGAAGGAATTGATACGGAGAAGGGGCTTCGTATATGGCAGGACACCGGGGCCTATATTACAGGGCTTCTCAGGTTTTCCCGTAACCACGGCAGTTCTGCAGAAGAGATATCCCGGTTAATTGACATGAACGATACAGACGGAGCATACCGAATCGCCCATTCGCTCAAAGGGCTAACGGGGAATCTTTCGGTAACAGGTGTTTACGAGGCTGCTGTTAAAGTCAGCGACGCGCTCCGCCGGAAGATGACAGACGAGGCTCGGGAACTTCTCATTCCGCTTGCAGAAGCGCTGGGGACAGCAAAAGCCTCCATCCGTCAGCTTGAAACAGCTTTTCCTCCGGTCCAGGATATAGAAAAGCCGAAAAAAATCATTGATATGCACCGTCTGAAAGTGTTATTCCGAGACATGCCGGATGCTTTTGACCAGTTGAATCCGGATGCGCTTGAGCCTTATCTGGAGGAACTGAGCCGACACCTTCCTTCCCATAAGATAGATCCGATAAAAAAGAAACTGGATCAGTTTGACTTTGACGGAGCGGAAAACGAAACAATCAGCCTGGCCCGTTCCCTGGGCCTGGAATCGGAGGGATAGAATGGCAGATATCAAATATCGTGTGCTTGTTGTGGATGACGAGCCTGATAATCTTCACCTTATGAAAAAGATACTGCAGGACCGTTACCGGATGGCTTTTGCCACTAACGGCGTCAGAGCGCTGAACGGAGTCAGGAGAACCCGGCCTGATCTCATTCTGCTTGACATCATGATGCCTGAAATGGATGGTTATGAAACCTGCCGGCGCCTGAAAGAAGATGAAGAAACCAGGGATATCCCGGTGATCTTTGTTACTGCAAAAGGAAAAGTTCATGACGAAACAAAAGGGCTTGAACTCGGTGCGGTTGATTATATCACAAAGCCTGTCAGCCCCCCGATTGTCAGAGCCAGGCTGAAGAATCATCTGGAACTGAAAATTGCCCGGGAAAAGATTGAGGAGAAAAACAGAAGGCTTGAGGAACAAAACAAAAAACTTATCGAAGCGGAACAGCTTCGGGAAGATGTGGAGCGCATTACCCGACACGATCTCAAAACCCCTCTGAACGCTATTATTACTTTTCCACAGCTCATTGCCATGAATACCGATCTCCCGGAAAAATCTCTCAGACAACTCGGAATGATTAAGGAATCCGGTTTGCATATGCTGAAAATGATCAACCTGTCCCTGGACCTTTTCAAAATGGAGCGGGGAATATATCAGTGCCAGTCTGCAAAGGTGAATATTTTACAGATGCTTCGCAAAATTATCAGTGAAACCGAAGCCATTGCAATGAGAAAAAAACTTACCGCGGATATCCTGATCAATGGAAATCCCGCGGGTAATCAGGAAAATTTTTCAATCCTCGGAGAAGAACTGCTTTGCTACTCTATGCTTGCCAACCTGGTGAAAAATGCGCTCGAAGCATCTCCACGAGAGGAGCGGATTACCATTACCCTGGCAGATGAAGAAGATATGTCTGTTATCCGTATTCATAACAAAGGGGCGGTTCCCGAAGAAATCCGGGACAGATTCTTTGAGAAATATGTTACATCCGGTAAAA
>JAUCGG010000230.1 GCA_030378015.1 Desulfococcaceae bacterium HSG8 | reverse complement strand
GGTACCGTGAGGTAAGATGATGATGAGGTGTGGTATGGCTGTTGATTAGTACCTGAGTAATTCTATTTTTGTTTTTGATCGCAGATGTGTATAAGGGGCAGACTGACAACTGACAACTGACAACTGACAACTGACAACTGACAACTGACGACTGACGACTGACAACTGACGACTGACGACTGACAACTGACAACTGACGACTGACGACTGACAACTGACGACTGACGACTGACGACTGACAACTGACGACTGACGACTGACAACTGACAACTGACAAATTTTTAATCTTCCATGATCAGAATGTGCAGTTCCTGGGGGCCGTGAACACCGATTGCCAGTACACGCTCTATGTCAGCGGTTCTGCTTGCCCCTGTGATAAAGGCCATGTAAGCGGGGGACCCTGCTTTGAGAACCGCATTTAATTCATCCTCCAAATCTCCGGCGCTTTTCCTGATTTTCGAGGCCCGGAGGACTGCCACATGAGTTTCTGCAAGCATGGTGGCAATGCGAATATCTTCGGAGCCGGAATTCAAAACCAGTGTTCCGGTTTCGGCAATGCCCCAGTCCGCAAGTGTCAGCGAAGCATGGATATCGCTTGTGTGAGGCCGGAGGGGAGGTGTCAGAAGTTTCAGTTTTCGCTCCTCACACCGTTTCTTCAGGATATCGGGCATGCCGCCGTTCAATCCCGGGGCTGTGACTGCCCTGCCTCCCTGCTTTTCGGTCAAGTCAATCAGATAATCAAAAGCATCGTCAAGGCTTTTTATGCAGGATACTACAGCCTGGACGCCTTCTGCCTTTTCTTTCATAGTTTTAAGCAGTTCTGCCTGTTCCATATTCAAATACCTTTCTTCGGGTTTGGGGTAAAGCAAGCTTTGCACTCCGTGACGGATTTATAATATCCGTTAATGTAGGGTGGGTGGAGCGAAGCGTAACCCACCGCTGCTTATGGAGGGTTACGCTCCGCTCCACCCACCCTACATTAACGCCCGGATCTGCCGGATGATTTCAGGAAATCTTTCCAAGGTTCCGGGCAGCAATTCGATATCAAACATGGCTGCCTCGGATCGGAGTCTGTCCCCCCAGTCAGCCAGTGGTTTATAGTTATACCTTCCTCCGAGTTCTGCCATATGATATCCGAAGTCCTCAACATCATTAATCGTGAGGATATCTGACAGTTCCTCCCATAGTTCTGACTTGTCTTCCAGTAATTGCAGCAATTCCGGCAACCCTTCCTGTGTTTCGGGATCGGGGATGTAGCTTTCGGGTTCATCCGGAGATGGTTCGGAGTTTTCCGGAATCGGAATCGGAATCGGCTGGGCTTCAGGTTCTTCAACGGAATGCTTCAGAAATTTAGCCAACTCGGAAACCAGGCTCTTTCTGTTTACAGGCTTCCTTAAATATCCGTTACATAGGGATATGATTTCCTGTGCCGCGCCTTTCATGGCAGACGCTGTAACGGCAATGATCGGGATATCTTTTGTATCCTCATCCGCTTTGATCATCTGGGTTGCGGCGCGCCCGCTGATAACAGGCATTTTCATATCCATGAGAATCATATCCGGATTATGATGTTTTATCAGCCCCACAGCCTGCTCGCCGTCTTCTGCTTCAACGAAATTAAAATCAAAATTTTTCAGATAGGATATCAGTAACTTGCGGTTATCTACCCTGTCATCGGCAATCAGAAGCGTTGCTTTCTCAAAACGCACCCTGTCCGTATCTGTGCTGGTCTCCTGGACATCAGGAAGGTCTGCTATCCGGACATTTCTGATGGTCACCGTAAACGTACTCCCCTTCCCTTCTTCTCCTTCCACAGAAATTGTTCCGTTCATCATTTCAACAAGGTGTCTGGTGATTGCAAGCCCCAGTCCTGTCCCCCCGTATCTGGCACTGCTTTGCCCCTTCTGCTGTTCAAACGCGCCGAACACGGATTCTCTCTGATCTTCCGGAATACCGATCCCTGTGTCTTCAACGGATAAGATGAGATCAACCGCGTCAGGCACTTCATCAGAACACTGGGCGCGGGCGGATACGTTTATATAACCTGATTCTGTGAATTTGACTGCGTTGCCGATCAGGTTCAGAAGTATCTGCCGCAGACGGGTTTCATCCGATACCAGACCCTTTGGCAGAGAATGGGCGATTCCGAGTCTGAATTCCAGTTCTTTTTTCCGGGTTTTACGGGAAAATATCCGCTCCATTTCCTTCAAAACAAAACGCAGATCCACTGGATTATACTCCAGTTCCATTTTTCCTGCTTCAACTTTCGAGAGATCAAGAATATCGTTAATCAGTCTGAGAAGAGATTCTCCCCCGGATCGGATAAGGGCGAGATATCCTTTCTGCTGTTCATCTGTGACTCTTTCTTCCAATATTTCTGCGAATCCCAGAACCGCATTCATGGGCGTTCTGATTTCATGGCTCATGTTGGCAAGAAACTCGCTTTTTGCCCGGTTCGCAATTTCCGCATCTTCCTTGGCTCTTATGAGTTCTTCCTCTGTCTGCCTGCGCCGGGTCAGGTCAACCGTATGGAGCATAACGATATCCGAGGGAATAAAGACATAATGTCTGTCAATAAATTTCCTTTCGCCGGTGGTGCGGGAAGTGTAATATCCCTGGGTCCGGATCGTCTTTTTTTCCTGTAAGCAAGCCTTCATATCTTTTATAATTTCAGGAGAATGGAAATAGAACACCTGTGACTTCTCACCCAGGAAGTTCGGGATTTTCCCCTGGGTAACCGTGTCTGCTTCTTCGTTATAATCAATCAGGACAAAATCATTTTCATGGCTTTGCCATATGTAGGTCGGAACCGGTATCCCCTTGAACAGGGTTCTGAATCGTTCCTCACTTTTCCGAAGTGCATCTTCAGCATATTTTTGTTCGATGATTTCTCCCAGCCGTTTGCTGATAGCGCGGATGAGGTTTTTTTCTTCACTCTGAAAGGGATCCTCATCGCCCTCGTCTCTTGCTTCCAAGTAACATACATCCAGTATTCCGATTTGTTCGCCATATACAATAATGTCTTCGTTCAGCTTCCACCCGGTTTCCCTGAAATTTTTCGTTTTGTATTCCTGATCCCTCAGGATGATGCGCGCGCTCATAATTTTCGGATACCGCCAGGCAGGAGGAATGAGTTCAAGTGTACCTTGGAGTATTCCCTGTATTGAAATATCAGGCTGTTCGACGAGATGCGAAATCGCGTACAGGCAATTCAGTTCTTTCACCCGTTCGATAAGCTCATACGTTCGCTGCTGCAATGTCTCTTCGGTGGTTTTACGGGAAGTAATATCTGTGGCAAGCCCTTCAATGATGATTTCATTTCCCTCTTTATATTTCCCTATGAAACGGTCATGAAACCAGTGCCAGTTTCCGGAAATGTCTTTAATCCGGTACTCAATATCAAGGCCCTTTCCTTTTTCATCTTCTTCAATGGCTTTATCTACTCTGCCCAAATCATCGGGATGAATCGAATCATGCCACAGAAAAGGATTTTTTAAAATTTCATCCGGGGAATACCCGAGAATTATCTCCACGCGGGGAGACCAATATACGCCACCCCGTTTACTGGAAAAAATATATATAATGTCAGGAGACCCCTCAACCAGACGTCTGTAACGCTCTTCACTTTTCTGCAATGCTTCCTCTGCCTGTTTGCGTTCCCCGATATCCCTGGTGACAGCGATAAATCCGACAGGATTCCCGGAATCATCTGAGATGAGACTTGCAGAAAGTTCACCGGGAAATCGCTGGCCGTTTTTCCTGAGAAGCGTATATTCCACATTTTTTACATATCCCTGCTCAAGTGTCTTTTTTGTATTCTCTGCCACGCGGTTATGATCTTCCGGGTCAACAAAATCCGAAGCATTTCTCCCGATCAGTTCCCGTTTTGATGTGCATCCGTGGACTTCCAGTGTCCGCTGGTTGCATTCCAGTATCGTTCCGTTAAGGTCAGTTGTCGTAATAGCATTGGGCGACGATTCGAAAATACTCCTCAGTTTTGCTTCGCTTTTCCGCAATGCCTCACCAGCCAGTTTCTGGTCAGTGAGATCCGTAACAGAGGCAATGACTCTTGACAGGTTTTTCTCGTGACCGGGAACAACGGACTTTTTCAGGAATATGTGAATCTTTTCACCATCCAGGTTCAGGTTCGTGGTAAAATTTTCATATACCCTCTCTCCTTCCCATAAGGAGATAAGCTGCTCCATGAAATCATTATCCTCCCTGATCCGGGGGAGTGCATGAAGCAGATCGTCCTTGCTTTCAGCTTTGTAAAGTTTTATTGCCGCGTGATTGACATCAACAATTTTTACACGCCCGAGAAGATATGAAAGCATTTCTTTTTTTTCTTCAAAAAATGTTCTCATATCCGTGACGCCGGAGGCACGAAGTTCGTCCAAATATTTTTTAACATCCGAAAAATCCTGGAGCCAGTAAGCTCCCTGAGAATCCTCAAACAAATTACGATAGTATGCTTCACTCTGCCGAAGCGACTTTTCTGCCTGCCTGCGTTCATTGATCTCTCTCGTCAATCGCCTGTTCCATAAGAGTGTCACAGTCAGGATAAGTAATGATGCAATGATCCAGGGCAAGGCAAAGCCCCAGTCAATCCTGTGTTCGTATCGGAGCGGCATCCATTTCCGACGGATTGCCTCGTGTTCTTCCGGCGTAATGGTGGAAATGGCTTTGTTGAGAAGATTCAGCAGTTCCGGCCAGTCACTGCGAACCGCAAGCTTTACGTCTTTGTTATCAAACTCCGCGGGCGCGGCAACCTTGAGATTTGTAATATACTGATTTCCAATAATATAAGCTGATACAACCAGGTTGCCTGCAAAAGCGTCTGCCCTGCCCGCGGATACCGCTTTCAGGGCCTGTAATGTGTCAGGCATGGGATATACTTCAATTTCCGGATAATCGTTCAGCAGGCATTTATGAATGGCAAAATCTTTGACAACCGATACTTTTTTTCCGCTCAGACCCTTTAATCCGTCAACAAACGGGGCATCACTTCGCGTGATAATCACATAAGGCAGGGAAAAAAATGACTTTGTAAAATTCATATAGACCTTGCGCTCCGGTGTTTCATTGCCATAGAATATATCAACTTCCCGATTTTCCGCCTTTCTGAGCACCTCAGACCATTCTATGAATATTGGCTGAACAGATACTCCTATACGCTCACTTATCATCTGGCTGTAGTCTGCAAATATGCCTTTATGGGTCAGGTCTGTCCCGATGAATTCAAACGGGGGAAATGAGAGAGTCGTGCCAATCCGGATCACCTTGTGACTATTCACCCAGGCCTCTTCTGACGCTGTGAGACGTATTGTTCTGCTGCGCTTTCTGTAGTATTGCATTTCCGGATCAGCGATCCATCGGCTTTCAATTTCAGCCCGTTCTTCATCAGATATGGCATATAGTCCTTTATCCGTCAGAGCAAGCATCTCCTGATTTCCTTTCAGGACGCCTGCATAAAATTTTCTTGTGTAAAGAATTTCGCGGGTGCTGTCAAAACTGCCTGACAGGCCCAGACGGGCAAGAATAACTGATGTGGAAGGAGCGTTAGACAGAAATCCTCGGATTTCCCCGTCTTGAGCAGCCCGTATCATATTTTCATGGTTTCCGAAAGCAACTGGCAATATGTCCGGATGATGATTCCTCAGGTATTCTTCCTGATAGGTACCGCTGATAACGCCGATTTTCCGGCCTGAAAAGTCAGTCAGAGCGGAGAATCTGCCCTGTTCCACCGGGAAAAAAACAGTGATCCCGATTTCATAAAGCGGCTGGGAATAGTCAATCCGTTCTGCCCTCTTCTCTGTATGGAAAAGTCCCGAGTGGATATCTGTTTCACCTTTTCTGAGGCTCTCCAGTGTATCTTTCCAACCTGCGGCGCGAAACTCAGCCTTCAGTCCCGTCTTTTTTGCCCACAGGCGCCATATATCCACAAACATGCCCGATGGCCGGCCTTCGGCATTAAGAAAGCTGAACGGTGGAAAATTGTTGCTCACAGCGATGAACAGCGTATCTTTTGCTCTGACCCCTGATGTTCCCATCCATTTTCTTTCGATAGCTGCACGCTCATGCGGAGTAATACGGTTCATTCCCTGTCTGATGATATCGGCAAGCCTGACATTGCCTTTTTGTACAACAGCATAAATAATGGGACTGGATATCGGTTGTCGGGCATGAAAAAGAAATTCGTCGAGCAAACCGCGTTGTTTCAGATACCAGAGGGTATTCTCAACGGATCGGAAGAAGACTCGTATTTCACCTTTTTCAGCAGCATTCAGCAGGTCTGAAACAGAGGGATATAAAGCCATTGCTGCTTCGGGAAGATGCTGTAGGATATACTTTTCATGATAGGAACCCTTTACCACTCCGATTCTGAACCCTGCCATATCTTCAAGCTTTTTCAACCCGAAGATGCTTTTATGAAAGAAAAAATTGTTCTCTGTACGCATTATCGGCGTGACATAGTCCAAGTAAACGGCCCGCTCCTCATTGTAGAAAAGTCCCGCGTGGGTATCAGCCTTGCCGCTGCGCATCATTTCAAGGGTTTCTTCCAATGAACCGAAAATAAACTCGACCTGTCTCCCGGTTTTTTCCGACCAGAGACGCCAGATATCTGTAAGCAGACCTTGGGGATGATTTTCCTGATCTGTAAAAATGAAAGGCGGGATATCTTCGGGGGAGGCCACAGAAATTTCCAAGGGGATTCCTGTTTCATGAATATCCGGTTCCAAAGGCATTTCTTCTGCACATATCCTGCCCGATATGGTTAATAACAGGATGAGAATCAGGATATTCAGTTTCATGGCATTCTCCAGTGAAGAAGCGCAAAACTTAAAATTTTACCGTGAAAATACATTTTCATGAACCCTTTTGCAAGGGCGCGCTCAGGTTCGGTATGATCTCTTTGATCATAAATCTTCCCGCCCTTTAAAATGAAATAAAATCAGCGTGTGACTAAAAACAGGCTCAGGGCAGGCCAGTATGTTATGATCAGCACTGCCGCAAGCAGCACAATCATAAAAGGTAAAGCAGCCCTGTAAAGTTCGGTGATTGGCTTTTCAAACCGATAACTCGCTATGAATAGGTTCATACCTACCGGTGGCGTAACATAGCCGATCTGCATATTGGCGAGAAAGATGATACCCAGATGAACAGGGTGGATTCCGTAGCTTATGGCAACAGGAAGAATGAGGGGAACCATGATGACCAGTGCGGAGAAGATATCGAGAATTGCTCCGAGAATGAGCAATAATATATTCAGCAGTATCAGGAAAATAATCTTGTCCGTTACGGCAGACTGAATCACCTCAAAAAGACGCATGGGGATTTCCGCGTCAATAATAAAATTGGTGGATGCCAGTGATACCCCGAGTATCAGCAGAATTCCGCCGACCATTTCCATTGAGTCACGCATAATTCCGGATAGCTGGGACAATTTTATTTCCTTATAGATAAGGATTTCAACCACAAGAACGTACATGGCAGTGGCTGCCGCTGCTTCAGATATTGCGAAAATCCCTCCGTAAATTCCTCCGAGGACAAAGAAAGGCAGCGGTATCTCCCAGATCGCCTCCCGAAGCGCGGCTATTGCTTCATGGCCTGAAAATCGCGTCAGGGGAAGGGGAGAACCGCGATTTGTCCACAGACTCCACAGGGACAGCAGCACAACCATCAGAAGACCGGGAAAAAGCCCTGCCAGAAACAGGTCGCTTATTTCAATATTCGGGCCGGTACTCATTTGCTGGGCAATGATACCGTAAAGAATGAGCGGCAGAGAAGGGGGCAGCAACAGCCCCAGACTGCCGGATGTGGTCACCAGTCCCATGCTGAATTTTTCCGGATATCCGGCCTGTTTCAAAGCCGGGAGAAGCAGGGACCCGAGTGCAACAATGGTTACACCGGATGCACCTGTAAACGCAGTGAAAAACGCGCAGACAACAAAGGAGACAATGGCCATGCCTCCCGGGAGCCAGCCTATGAATGCCCGTGTGAGGCGGACAAGTCTTTCGGAAGTCCTGCTCTCTCCGAGAATGTAACCGGCAAAGGTAAACAGGGGCAGCGCCAACAGAACAGGGGTATCTGTGATTCGGTAAACCTCAATAGCAATTACCGACAGATCAATGTCCAAGGAATAGAAACCCAGCATGGCTACCGCTAAAATGATGGCAAACAGCGGTGTGCCCATAAGGGCGAACAGGATAAGTATCAGGACAGGAAGGTATGTTGTCACGGCTTTATATCTCTCTCAATTCATATTCTCATCTCATGAGCGTCCATGAAAAATCGGATTCTTACCATGAAAATACATTCGGATTCTTATCTGTTTTCCATTTTCATGAGCATTTATATGAAAAATCCAGATGTTATGTGAAAGTGTTTTGTGTCGGGTGGATTCCGGGTTAAAATCGGAAACATCCGTTTTTCGATTTCCCCGGAATGACGGGTGACTATTTCGGATAACTTACTGTCATTTCAGAAAAAATTAAAACAGATGTTTTTTAACCCGGAATCCACTGTTTGCCAAAGTTTTCGATCTACTACAGCAACTTGTAAATTCCTCCCCCTTTTTAAAGGGTGCCGGGGGGGATTTCTGGCGTAACCGACTTTTATCACACCGTAAAATCCCCCCACTGCCCTTTGAAAGGGGGGTGAATTTATGATTTGTTGTACTACTGATATTATACGACTCGGTCACAACGGAAGATGAAAGCTGTTGTAATTCCGATTTTAACCCGAAAGCATCTATTAGCATATATGAATAGAAAAAATCAAGCTCTGATCAGAATTGTTATCATTTTTACATGTCATTTTACCCTCTTTATTATATTTACTGATTACAGAGGGCTGATATAATATATTTTTTCACTTTATTAAAGTATTGTCAA
>JAUCGG010000004.1 GCA_030378015.1 Desulfococcaceae bacterium HSG8 | reverse complement strand
TTTTCATAAAATAAAGTAGTTAAAAATTACGGATATTAAATGTCTTTTTTAAATGTCCATTTTTTTTAACAATAAAATAAAAAAGTTATGTCAATATTGCCAAAAATGTGTCAGGACCCTGTTCAATATCTGCAATTTGTATTATTATTTAATAATTAATAAGGCCAGAATAAATTTTTAATTAATAAAACTAAATGGGGAAGTTATTTAGACCTGATTCCTAAGCTTCATTGATTGCAAAAACTGTCCGAAGTTGATAACAAAACAAAAAAAGCGTTTGACAAAGATGTTAGGGGGATATAAGATATGTATAAGAAAAAAATTTTTCCACCCAAATGATTAAAAGATGTTTTTACAGAGGAGTCTGTTTACCTTAAAGGTAAATAATAACGTAAACCATATAACACAACGGGGAGGATGGTATGAAGAAACAAGAAAAAGCCGAAAAGAAAAACAAAATGCCGGAGAAAACCAAGGAGATCAAAGCGCGGACAGGAGTAAAAGCTGGCAAATTTATGGAGTAATAAATGCGCCTATTACATGACTATCGGCTATCTTATTTTTAGGATAATTTAAATGAGAATATTAAAAATCCGAGATAATATTTTCAGTAAGTTATAATCCTAAAAATAGCCGAAAGTCATGTATTAAACCACTTTGAAAGTTTATCCCCTATTTTTAAAGGTGCTGTTGCCCCTTTGTAAAAGGAGAACTTTCAAGGTCTGACAAGGTTTGCTTCGCTTACCGATAAAGGAAATGAGACCAAAATGAATAAATGTAAGAAAACTGAAGTAAAGAAAAAGGAAGTACCGACAAAGAAGATTACAGGGACAGATATCCGGCTTAGGGCAGGAGTTAAAGCGGGCGGATGGTGTCCCCCAGGAAAGGAAATGTGTTGAAAAGAGCTAAATTATCAAGCCCTGGATATCGGGTTATTTATCAGTACACTTGCCGGAAAAGATAGCTGACATTATTATCATTTAATGATTTTACAAACTCTCTGAAGCCTCTCGGTTCAGTATTATCTTTTCATCCGTGATATTCCCGGCTGATTTCCTCCGGACATGCCAGTAAGCAAATCATCCGACTGCTAAACTTTTATATGGAAAAATGCAGAAGAAAATGCAGGAAAAAATGATGGAACATTCTGCGTAATAAGCAGATCGGAAAATTTGCAGTGCAACTTTTCATAACTTACAGAGAACACAGAGAATTCACAGAAATATACACTCTGTGTTCTTTGCTTAAAAGAGTTGGATACGGCGTTAATGAACAATTTCCTTTAAAAAAACTTTGCATTAATAAAAAAGTAGGGTATGTTTCATCTATTTACACAGAATGGCTGGTATCCGGACCGGAATGGAGATACCGGAATTATCATTTTGAAAATACTGATAAAATACCTGTGTACCCGGAACAGTCGGAAATTCGGACATCCGGCAGATAATCAGTTTCTTTGCAAAAGGCGGACAGAATTATAATCCGCTCCTCGGACACAGTATGATCTGAAATCCCAAAAATAGTTTATAAAATACCTTTCTGCATAGGATAATATCTTATGAAAACGAATAATTATATCCGATTAATCGGAAAAGGCCGAAGTATGAATCTGTTTTTTAAATCTTTATTATTGTTTTTTTTGCTTATTATACACAGCGAAACATCCTATTCAGATTGTTGCGATCCTCAAATTAAGAGTGATGGTTTTTATAATCGTTTTCTTAAATATAAATGTCGGGACGGAAATCGTTGTGAAGGATTTTATCGTGATAAAGTTAGCACCAAAAACAACATTATCAGTGTCATAGGCTTAATTAAGGGAAATTTTTATTTTGAAATGGATAAAAATGAAATTATCGAAGTATCTTCACCTTTGGTTAAGAATAAGACAGTGCATGTACGCGCAGTTGGAATTCCCCCTGAAACTTTTTATCGCATGGATGCAACAATTCATTCCGGACAAAAACTTTCATGGCCCGTAAAAGATGTCATAATCCGTTCAGAAAGAGAGCTTTCATATCAAAAAATCAGCGTATTGGGCTGGATAAAAAAAGAAACCGAAACAATCTATGTTCCAGTTAGCACCGCATCAAAAATGGAACCTATGCCCAATGATATAACCATAAGATTGTACTTGCGTACATATATCGGCGTAGATAATGTAATATGGCGTTATTCTGCCATAAACAATAACAGACCTTCAAAACCCTGTCCCTGGATAAAGGCAGATAAATCTCATTACGATGCCGGAGAACCTATTTTGATTGTCTTGCCGTCTGATCAGCCATCAGAAGAACTACAGATCGAGGTATCAGCAAAAGAGGAAAACAGAGCTGCCTGGTTAAAAACTCTTAATATCCATTTAATTATAAAATGAGAATGTTTCTTTCTCAAAAAATCAAATGGAATAACTATGTATATAAAAAATAAAAAAATTATAAAATATTTAAAGGCTGAACGAGAAGTACACATTAAAGATGCCAGAGATTCTTTGAAACAGGGTGATTTGGCTCGTGCAAAAGAAAATCTGGAATGGATTGATATATCATCTCAGTTGATACCTTCTCAAAAAAATATTTTTCTGAATAAAACAATTTGGATAATAGGATTATTAGTGCTATCTTTGTGTATTCCTATGTGCAACACTCGAATTTCATTCAAAGCTGTAGCTGAGAATGCTACGCTTATGCTTAATGAAAACTGGTCTTTAAATCAGCGGATTATGGCAGATAGCATTCTCATTCATAATGTAGTGGCGTTAAGTGCATCCAATTTGGATTTGCCAGATAAAGTTTATCCGAAAGAAAAATCTTATAAGGTATATCTAAAGGGAAAGGGAATTATTATCGAAAATTTGTCATTACCAAAAGATTCAGAAATCAGACTGGATTTGCAACGTGAGAATAAGCTGAGGTTATTTGCTTGGAATTCACTGTTGAAAGGAGAATTATCCGTTTGTAAGGCTGATATTATAATAGAGACTGAAGATGGAAAAAAAAAGTTTCATCTTGACTCTGACATTCCCGAACCTATAAGATTTTGTTCTGCAAAAATGATAACAAGTCCTGTGAGATTTGAATTTGTCAGTAAGGAAAATCATCAACTATACGGCTTCCAGACACAGGCAATTAAATTTTTAGAGGAATATCCGCCTGACTCGGGGAAATTTGAATCCGTTATTCGATCTGGAGAAGTTACTATCCTAAAAACAGGCTTTACAAAAAAACTAAAAAAATTGGACCAATTAAGATTGGAAGGCTTAAAAACTCATTGGATGGAAGTTTTATGGGATAATAATGGGATTACAATTTTTTTTGATGGAACTTGTAAGAGGGTATTTGCAGGTCCGAAAGGTTTTGAGGAAAATATGACGCTTACCCTTTTTGAATATGGTTGCTCTTCTAAAGCATTAAGGAATATTATTTCACCGATTTTTAAATGATTCGGTTAAATCGTCAAGTAACTCAAAATAGTAAATTTAACCTCGGAATAATCAGGGAACTCATTATGATGCCCCCCTATAACAATATAATAATACTGATAATGGTAGCGAGCCTCTCATGTCTATGGAGTTGTAAAACTGTTAATGAATCTGTTTTTAAGTCTTCTAAATCAATAGAGATGACAATAAATCAGGGGGATAAAGTTGCTGAGAAATATAAAAATAATGTTGTAAAGATAGAGGTAAAATTTGATAATGCGTCAGCTCAATATGGTATGGGATTTATAGTGGGTGAACGAAATAATGAATTATATATAGTAACCGCAAATCATGTTATTCGTGGTAAAGATGATAATCCGACAAGACCAGTTAAAATGAAAGATTGTCAGGTAACATTCTATCAAGATCAAGGAAAATCATGTAAAGCCGAACCATTAGATGTAATAGATTCAAAGTTCGATATTGCTTTATTAAGAGTAAAAAAAACAAAAAGTTGGTATGTGTGGAAAAAGGGAATTTTCTGTTTTGATTATAGAAGGGGAGAGATGGCGTGGTATTTTGGTCGGCACTGGGTTATATCTCTTGATAAAGATGCGGGGATGATTTCTCAGAGTAAGCAAAGTAGCAACAACGGTTATATTGAGTGTCGAATTGATAATGTGCCACCAGGAGCATCGGGCTCGCCTTTCTTTACAAAAAACGGAATTATTGGCATGATCATTGAAAGCGACGGATTTAAAGCTGTCGCTGTATCTATTGATATAATAAAAGGATTGATTGAAAAAAAAGAATATCCTTGGAATAAAATAGAAAACATTCCAGTGCCACGGGGTTTACCTAAGCCAAAAATCCCTGACTGTACATTACTTCTTGGTAATATAGATGCGTCAAATCCGAATGATCGAAAAAGAATTTATGAGATAGTGGATAATGCTTATAAAAATAAAGATCATTCTAAGTATCAGGATATTGTAAAATGTTTATTGCCGTTGCTTGATAAACAGATTGAAAAAGAAAGTCAGAGACAGAATGGACTGATTCGGGAAGCCGAACAAAAAGAATCGCCTGAAGAAAATTTAATCGAAAAAATTGATCGTTCCCGAAGTGATATTATTAATATTATAAAAGAGGCTATACAAATTTTAGATCGTTTAGAACAACTCCCTTCGTTGAAGAGTTCGGAGAGTTCGGAGTTAGAGGAGAAAAAAAGACTATTAAAGGATGAAGTTATAAAGCATCAGGGTATCTCGTTAATAATAGATATGTTGCGAAATAAAAGCCATTGAAATAAGAACTATTTTTGAGACAAGAAGGTTAAATAACATACCTACAGTATCTTTTAAATTGGGTGCAGATCGTGTTATTCCAAAAAAATTTGCTTGCTAAGAATATCAGCATGTTACAAATTACTACCCAACTACTAGTTAGGATAAATAAAAACAATTCAACATTTTGAAATTAAATTATTATAGTTAATGTCTCACTAGTAAATTTGGAATGGCACCCTTTTAAATTCAATAAATTCTCTTAGTTTTTGCAACTCTGATAAAATTAAAGGAATAAATATGAAAAATATTTTAAACAAACAAATTCTATCTGTTATTATTGCAATCATATTATCGGGGTGCGGGCCATCAATGGAGATGATACAGAACAAAATGATAAATGCTACAGGAAGTTGCACACAAGCCCAGATCGTTTTTAAACAAGCAAAGCAATTGGCGACTATTGAAGACGAGTATGCTAAACTGACAAACCCAGAGGAATCTTCTAAAGTTGTTGATCTCGAAAAGAAATATTCTAAGCGGTTACAAGAAGCATCCGAGAAACTTAAATATTTAAAAAAGGCTGAAATAAAAGATAAAAAAGCAGCTTATTTATCTGCTAAGACTACTCAAAAAATATGCCAGAAAATCATTGAACAAATTGGTAAAGAGTTTGAGAGATTTGATAATAGCATTTATAAATATGAACAGGATACAGTAAAAAATGAGATTCAACAAATTGAGAAGATAGAGGATTCAGAAAATCCATTAATAAAAGATTATCTTGAGCCGCTTTGCAATATCTTGGGTTCTTCCAGAAAAACAATAAGCGATCCGCAACGCATCAAGGAAATTATCGAAAATTTAAGAAAAATAAAAGAAGAGATTAGAGTTAAAGATTCACTTAAAACCATAGTATTACAAACAGATACCTTCGAACTAGGCAGATATGAACTTTCCGAACATGGAAAATATATCCTTAGAAACGATTGTCAGAAAATTATCGGCGTTGCAGATAAGGAAAAAACCGTAACGATAAGAATTAAGGTAGATGGCTACACAGATGAAGTGGGTTTCCGAGAAGGTGATTCATTAATAAATGAACTCATAGAAGGTGTTGAATACGAAGTTCCTCAATACGATCCTGAACGCAGACAATATTTAAACAAACGCCTTTCAGAATTCCGGGCAAGAAATGTTGGTAAATATGTCAAACACTTTTTTTTAGAATATAAAAAAGAAAATCCCAATATTAAAGTTGAAGAACCTGAAACTTCAGGTCACGGAGAAGAAATTCCGGATGGGATTTCCAACCCTCAAAGAGAAGATCCAGATCGGCGGATTTGTAAAATATATATTTATAAGATATGAATAATCATTAAAAATGAGTTTTTATAATTAGTACAACGCTTTGAAGTCCGTTCCCTCCTCCAGGCTTCGACGTGACCGTACATAAAGTTATAGCAGAAGAGGTTCATGTGCAATACGAAGACTTTCGAGGTTTTGAAAACCGCGAAGGGTCTTTATATTAAAAAAGGAGATAAAACCGTGCTGTCGTTTAAGGAGTAGTTGGATGGTTAGGCCTGAAACCGTTAATCAGATGCCTGTGTTTTACAGGGGCAGAATGAAATTTCAGAACAGGAACGGGATATGTGTCACTTCTCCCTACATTTTTCGGTATTTTATTGGGTTTCCGGCATCTCCATCTGATGATGGTAATAATAAATAAACAATTGCCCTTGCAAATCGGACAAAAGATCACCATCTTTATGGAAAGGTGAATATCGTCTGATTTCAGACATGCATTGAAAACAAGCCGTCCGGTATTCCACACACCGGGACGGCTTTTTTCTTGAAAAAACAAACCACGCAGGCCGCAATCCGGATGGTTTTGCAGCCTTTGCTTTTTTGAAAGAATATAAAAAATGAGTTTTTATGAAATGGGATTAAAGCAGGAAATCCTGAGGGCCATTGATACCCTCGGATTTGAAACCCCGACCCCGATCCAGGAAAAAGCCATTCCTGAAATACTGGGTGGTCACACCGACCTTATCGGTCTGGCACAGACTGGTACAGGTAAAACCGCAGCTTTCGGCCTGCCCATGATCCATCTTGTTAATTTTGATTTGCCGAATCCCCAGGGCCTGATCATCTGTCCCACCAGGGAACTGTGCCTCCAGATTACAAACCACCTGACCCAGTATGCCAGATATTTTAAAAAGTCCGGAATAGCGGCAGTGTATGGCGGAGCGAGCATAAGCGACCAGATTCGCGAGATTAAAAAAGGGGCGCAGATTATAGTGGCAACCCCGGGAAGGCTGATTGACCTGATGAAACGCAAGGTGATCCGGCTGGCGGGAATCAAATACGCTGTGCTGGATGAAGCTGATGAAATGCTCAACATGGGATTCCAGGAGGATATCGACGAGATACTGCGGCACACGCCCTCGAATAAACGAACCTGGCTTTTTTCGGCAACCATGCCGGCCGGGGCCCAGAGAATCGCAGAAAATTACATGGAAGATCCGGTTGAAATTACCATCGGCCGCCGGAACAAAAATGCTGAAAACATTGCTCACACCTGCTATGTTGTCAAAGAAAAAGACCGGTATCAGGCTCTGAAGCGGATCATAGATTACGCCCCGGGTATCTTCGGCCTGATTTTCTGCCGTACCCGGAAAGAGACACAGACCGTGGCTGAGAAGCTGATGAAAGAGGGATACAATGCGGAATCGCTTCATGGTGACCTGTCCCAGGCCCGGCGGAGTTATATTATGCAGAAATTCAGGGATCACTCCCTCCAGATCCTGGTTGCCACGGACGTTGCCGCCAGAGGGCTTGATGTGGACGACATCACTCATATCATCAATTACAATCTGCCTGATGAGTCGGAGCGATATACCCATCGGAGTGGCAGAACTGCCAGGGCAGGAAAATCCGGTCATTCTGCTGTCCTTGTCAACACCAGGGAAGTCCGCAAAATTGAGATGCTGGAGCGTCAGGCAGGTATCCGGTTCAGATTCGACAAAATTCCTGAAGGCCGTGCCATTTGCGAAAAGCAGCTTTTAGCAATGGTGGATAAAATGGTTCAGGCAGATGTGAACCAGAAGGAAATTGAAAATTACCTTCCCCCGGTGTATGACGCTCTGGGCTCACTGACCAGGGAAGAACTGATCCAGCGGTTTGTTTCCACGGAATTTAACCGTTTTCTTGATTATTATCGCGATGCCGGAGACATCAATGCCCGGCGCAATAAAAAGGCCAAACCGTCACCCGCGGTGAGCCGTCCGCCCGGGAAGAAAAAGCAACGGTTTATTGTCAAAATCGGCAAGCAGAGAAAACAACTCCGGGAAGGTGCCATCGTCCGCCTGGTCTGTGACAGGGCGGAGATATCATCAGATAAGCTCGGCAGCATTAATCTGAAAAAAGAGTTCGCCTTTTTTGAGGTGGAGAAAAGCGTGGCGGGAAAGGTGCTGAAATCCCTGAAAGGGGCAAAGCTGGATGGGCAGAAAATCCATGCCAGATTCGTGGAAAAAATAAAGCCCGCAAAAATAAGGAAAAGAAAGAGCAAACAGGAGCATTTCTAAAGTAGGAAGCAGGAAAATTCGCGCTCTCCGGAAAAAATCTGATTTCTCATGATCCGTTTATATTTATATCCTGAACGAGCAATGGAGCAATTTGTAAGTTTTCCTTCTCTCATTATGAAGTCCCGTAACGCTTCTGCGGGGAGCATTTCCAAAAAGTAGGTTAAATGTACAGATCATAAAATTCAATATGTTACTCGTTCCCGGGCTTCTGCCTGGGAATGAGAAGTTCCTACTTTTTGGGAATGCGCCCTCTGCAGGGAGGTTGTAGGGCCGAATTCTAACCTGTCGGATTTAATTGTTTAAAATAATTAACTATTGGTAGGATAGCCCCTGCCATAACCCTGCAACCGGAAAAGAATATACCAAACTTCAAAGCAAGCTTTGAACTCCATTGGCCCAGAAATTGTGAACTGTTAATGAAAGCATCGGCTGGTATAAAATTGTCATGATTCCGGACGCACTTCTCCCCTGATCACTGATGATATCTTTACCTTAGTGCTCTGTTCCAGAAAGAATATCCGGGTTGCAGGGCGCGATGTAACGTAATCTTTCAGATTGCGCCCGGACAGATAAAGTCAGGAACGCAATCTGAAAGATTACGTTACATACGACCGCTGAATTTGTAACCCGGACATTATTTCTGAAACGGAGCACTTATGGCTTGGCCCGATTAAAGAGATACAAAAAACTTGTTCCGAGTTTTGATATCTGTAAGTCGGGTAGCTTTTCCCGAAGATTTGAAACGAAGATTTTCGATATGTTGTCTCATTTTACTAATATTTTTATTCGGATATTTTTTACTCAGGTAGCTTATCTCATTCTTAACCATAAAGAATGAGGAATGCTGAAATTTTTCCAGAATCAGATTAATAGTTCGCATACAAAGTGGAGAATTTTAAAAATCTTCGTTTTAAAAAACGCTATTATAGCTTTATAAAATCAACTGATTATATAGTTTTCGTTCAGGCACTAAATAAATAAGCCCCGCCGCTCTCTACTTCTTCCTTGCCGGGACCCCGTTTTTATCCCATCCTTTCAGACGATAATACTCTTTCACCATCTTCTCTACCGGGACAACCTGACCTTTGGACGGACCCTGTGCCAGCGGTTCTTCCGTAAATCGTTTCGGAAGGGTATCCTGACTCGGATCAATTCCGAATTTAATATTCATCAGACGGTCCGTTTCGATGATGCCTTCAAGAGATCTGACAACCCGATCTTCCGTAAATTTCAAACCCGTTGCAGAGGTCAGCAACCTTGATGCAAAATCGAAATCAATGATATCCATGCTCAGACCGATATTCTTGCACATGGTCATGCAGTCGGTGAGAAGTGCCTGCTTTTCGGTAAACACGACAAGGTCCGCCTTACCGTTATCTGCCAGGCGATCCCCGGCGTCCCGTGTCCCGAATCGTTTTTCCGCCTCCTCAAACCGGTTGGTAAGTTCGAAAAAAGGTTCCGCTCTCAGGTGATCCCCGCCCCGGGAGGCAATGGCATATGTCAGACCGAATGCCTTGATACCCCTGGGATCACCGCAGATCATATCCAGCCCTTTCACATGCAGCGCGTAGTCCCGGGTTCCTTTTTGAAAATGTTCGGACAGCGCGCGGGTACCCTCGGCAAAAAGGTCCCCGATTCCCTCCCTGTTTACAATCATGGGGAGCAGTTTTTCAATGGTTTCCTTGTTTCCCCAGGTAAAATCAAGCCCGTCAAAATCATTCTTATCAAGCAGTCCTCGCTGGACACATTCCATAGCCCAGCCGATGGTCTCCCCGGAACTCAGGGAATCCACACCCATTTTATTTAAAAAAGAAGTCATGCGTAAAGCAAACTTCAGGTCGTCAACTCCGATACGCGACGTATAACTGCAGAGGGTTTCATATTCCGGTCCCTCGCCTTCTGTTTCACGGGTCAGGTAATACCGCGAACAATGGATATTGCAGTTGAAACAGGACTTGTTTTTTGTCTTGAAATTCCTGGCAAGGCTTTCCCCGCTCACATCATCCACATAATCACAAAGCCCCTCCTGGAAATGATTGGTGGGAAGAATGCCGAGGTTATTGAGGGCTTTCATAAGCAGGGTTGACCCCAGGTTCCTCCTGTCGGCATATTCCGGGTGCGAAATAATTTTTTCATCCAGTTCCTTGCAGAGCTTTAAAAAGGTCAGGGGATCATGAAGCCTGACTCCTTTTTTACCGCGGACCACCAGTGCCTTCAGATTTTTTGATCCCAGGACCGCGCCCATTCCCGTTCGCCCGAACATCCTGGAATTATTGCAGGCAACCGTGGCAAATCTGACAAGGTTCTCCCCGGCCGGGCCGATGGCCGCCACCTGGACGGCATTGTCATTCAGTTCTTTCCGGATAACGGATGTGGTCTGCCAGATATCTTTTCCCCATATATGAGAGGCATCCCGGATCTCCGCATATTCCTCCGTCACAAACAGGTAGCAAGGATGCTCGCTTTTCCCTGTGATAATCACTTGGTCAAACCCTGCCTGCTTCAGTTCAGGGCCGAAAAAACCTCCTGCCGCCGAATCTCCGAGAATTCCCGTCAGCGGTGACTTGGCAGAGATGGTTGTAAAGGCCGACGCACTTAAAAGCGTGCCTGTCAGCGGACCGATTCCGAAAACAAGCATGTTTTCCGGGGACAGGGGATCCGCATCAAAATCAAGCTCATCAAAAAGCCTCTGGGAATTGCATCCCCTGCCGCCGATGGTTTTCAGCATATACCCGATATCTGTTTTTTCAATCCTGATATCCCGATTTGAAAGATTCACCCGTAATATTTTTCCGCCATATCCTCTTGGCATCATATCGCACTCCTTAGGTGACTTCCAGAAAAGAATATACCACGGAACACACAGGATACACGAAAAAAAGAGAGCGTCCTTCATTTTCCGGTTCGCGGTTCCGCGTTCAGCCGAAGGCGGAACTGCGAACCCGGAGTGTCAGGTGCCTTTGTGCCGATATGAAAGATGCCGGAAAAAGAATATGATTTCGATAATTCCGTGTCTTTCGCGGTTGAAAATCAGTTTTACGGTATGTTCTTTATTGGAAATCGCCTTAACTGTTACATTAAGCATCCGAACAAAAATTTATATCTATCACAAAGGTGAGTACGTAAAAACTTATGCTCAGATACTTATGAATACTTGTTCACATTTATATATAGTCTTGTCAGAAGAATTACGCTTTTGCTATGCCTTCCCTGGTTGCCGCTGTCCGCCCTGTTTCACCCATAATTTCTTCCCGCTGAACACCACCGCAAGTTTCAGAATTTTCCGTATCCCGGCCGCCTCCAGTTCCGCGGCATATCCCCGGTCTTCGATCTGTTTCAGAGCCTCTTCCAGGGCATCCTGCGGGGTCTTTTTCTTCTTCTTTCTCTTCCCGTCCTCATCCGCATCCTGCTCTTCGTCCTCGTCCAGCCGCTTGAGCTCAATGATGATCCCCTGCCCCTCCGGATCATCCGGCTTCAGCATCAGGTCGTACCGGCCGTACCCCGACTCCCGGTTTGAGCGCATCTCGTATTTCCCGGACATCCAGACGAGCATCCCGAGTACCAGCGCATGGTAAACCTTCTCCGGCTCACCGGCCAGGTCGTGGTAGCTCATGATCCGCATGACGATCAGGCGCAGCATCCTTTCAAAGAGCTTCACATCCCCGGTCTCCAGCGCCATCAGCATCTCCTCAAGCTGATTTGATTCAGTTTTCTCCGCGAACCAGTTCCGGATCATCTGCCGATAAATGATCCGCACCTCGTTGTTCGGGATTTCCAGGGCGAAGTTCTCATCATCCAGTTGTTCCACGGGCTTCAGATACCCGCTGAACAGCAGGAAGCTCCACAGGATATCATCACGGGCTTCCATATCCCGCATCACGATGCTCTCATACACCGGCTTTGTGAGCTTCCGGCCTTCCAGCAACTGCCCGATTTCCTCCCGCAGCTCTTTGCCGCCCCGGGTCGCGAGCTTGTCTATGAGTCCCATGTCCGCTGTATTCACCCACCAGGGACGTGCCTTCCGGGATTTGCTTGCCGTGTAGTTGATCACTGACCAGGGATTGAAAATCACCCTTCCTCCGAACAGGTAGCCGTTGTACCAGTGCGAAACCTCATCATAATGATCCGGGATTCCGCAGTCTGAGAGCAGGGTTCTCACTTCATCCTCCGTGAATCCGAAGTAAGTGTCGAACTCCTCATCTAACAGCGTATAGACTCCCGGGTTGTTCAGTCCTGAGAAAACCGACTCTTTGGCCACCCGCAGGATGCCGGTCAGCACCCCTCTGAACAGATTCTCATTGTCCTTGAGACCTCCGCTCAGGAAATTCCTTATGAAGCTGATCACATCCTCATAATATCCGCCGGCATACCCCGCATGAAGGGGAGTGTCGTATTCATCAATCAGAATGATCACCTTTTCGCCGTGATAACGCCTCAGATAATCGCTCAGATATCGGAGCGCATCTCCGTAATCCGGAAGCTCGGCTTTCTGTTCCAGCACCGATTCAAAATAGCGTTTCTCTGACCCGCGCAGCAGATCGGATCCGAGCAGGACATCATGCCGAAGAAATTCATCCCGTATGAGATTCGTTATTCTCCGGTACATGTATTCCCATGAAGGTTCCTTCAGGTCTTTGAAGGTCATCCAGACCAACGGGTATTTCCCCTGATGGACTTCGAAGCATTCATCATCCCGGATCGCCAGATTCCCGAACAGTCCGCTCCGGTCTTCATCGCTTTTTTCAAAGAAATACCTCAGCATGCTCAGATTCAGGGTCTTGCCGAACCGCCGGGGCCTGGGAAGCAGGATCACCTCGGCCGATGCCTCGGCAATGTCACGGATGAACAGGGATTTGTCAACATAGTGATAGCCGCCCTCACGCAGTTTCCTGAAATCGGAACTGCCGACGGGCAGTTTTTTCTTCACAGTCTTTTGTCTGTCATTCATTTTATTCCTCCTGTTCCTCAGCCGGATATTTCGTTTACTGCCTTAAAATATTTTCCGGAACACTTCCTGCTATGCCTGTTGCTGTCCGCCCTGTTTCACCCAGAGCTTCTTCCCGCTGAACACCACCGCAAGTTTCAGAATTTTCCGTATCCCGGCCGCCTCCAGTTCCGCGGCATATCCCCGGTCTTCGATCTGTTTCAGAGCCTCTTTCAGGGCATCCTGCGGGGTCTTTTTCTTCTTCTTTCTCTTCCCGTCCTCATCCGCATCCTGCTCTTCGTCCTCGTCCAGCCGCTTGAACTCGATGATGATCCCCTGCCCCTCCGGATCATCCGGCTTCAGCATCAGGTCGTACCGGCCGTACCCCGACTCCCGGTTCGAGCGCATCTCGTATTTCCCGGACATCCAGACGAGCATCCCGAGTACCAGCGCATGGTAAACCTTCTCAGGCTCACCGGCCAAGTCGTGGTAGCTCATGATCCGCATGACGATCAGGCGCAGCATCCTTTCAAAGAGCTTTACGTCTCCGGTCTCCAGTGCCCTCAGCATCTCCTCAAGCTGATTTGACTCGGTCTTCTCCGCGAACCAGTTCCGGATCATCTGCCGATAAATAATCCGCACCTCGTTGTTCGGGATTTCCAGGGCAAAGTTCTCATCATCCAGTTGTTCCACGGGTTTCAGATACCCGCTGAACAGCAGGAAACTCCACAGGATATCATCACGGGCTTCCATATCCCGCATCACGATGCTCTCATACACCGGCTTTGTGAGCTTCAGGCCTTCCAGCAACTGCCCGATTTCCTCCCGCAGCTCTTTGCCGCCCCGGGTAGCGAGCCTGTCAATCATTCCGGTGTCCGCGGTGTTGATCCAGTACGGCTTCGCCTCCCCCTCGTTGTCCGCATAGTTGATCACTGACCAGGGATTGAAGATCACCCTTCCCCCGAACAGATAGCCGTTGTACCAGTGCGAGACATCCTCATACCTGTCCCCCATGCCACGCTCCTCCAGGAACTGTCTCACCTCCGGCACTGTGAATCCGAACGCGTCCGAGAATTTGCGGCTCAGTACGGTGTAAACCCCGGGATTGTTAAGTCCTGAAAAAACCGATTCCTTGGCCACCCGGAGAATGCCGGTCAGCACCCCTCTGAACAGATGCTCATTGTCCTTGAGACCGCCGCTCAGGAAATTCCTTATGAAGCTGATCACATCCTCATAATATCCGCCGGCATACCCCGCATGAAGGGGAGTGTCGTATTCATCAATCAGAATGATCACCTTTTCGCCGTGATAACGCCTCAGATAATCGCTCAGATATCGGAGCGCATCTCCGTAATCCGGAAGTTCGGCTTTCTGTTCCAGCACCGATTCAAAATAGCGTTTCTCGGACCCGCGCAGCAGGGCGGATCCGAGCAGGGCATCATGCCGCAGAAACTCATCCCGTATGAGATTCGTCATTCTCCGGTACATGTATTCCCATGAAGGTTCCTTCAGATCCTTAAAGGTCATCCAGATCACCGGGTATTTTCCCTGATGGGCTTCGAAGCATTCGTCATCCCGGATCGCCAGTTTCCCGAACAGTCCGCTCCGGTCATCATCGCTTTTCTCGAAGAAATACCGCAGCATACTCAGATTCAGGGTCTTGCCGAACCGCCTGGGCCGGGGAAGCAGGATCACCTCGGCCGATGCCTCGGCAATGTCACGGATGAACAGGGATTTGTCAACATAGTGATAGCCGCCCTCACGCAGTTTCCTGAAATCGGAACTGCCGACGGGCAGTTTTTTCTTCACAGTTTTTTGCCTGTCATTCATTTTATTCCTCCTGTTCCTCAAATCGCCCGGAAATCAGTTTTCGGAGCCTGTCAGGGCAGTTGGCGATGTTCACCTTTCCCGGGGTATTCCCGACGGCCCGGAATCCGATGACTGTGCCGGGTGCCGCTGTCCGCCCTGTTTCACCCATAGTTTCTTCCCGCTGAACACCACCGCGAGTTTCAGAATTTTCCGTATCCCGGCTGCCTCCAGTTCATCGGCATATCCCCGGTCTTCAATCTGTTTCAGAGCCTCTTCCAGGGCATCCTGCGGGGTCTTTTTCTTCTTCCTTTTCTTCCTCTTTCCGTCATCGTCCGCATCCTGCTCTTCGTCCTCGTCCAGCCGCTTGAATTCGATGATGATCCCCTGTCCCTCCGGATCATCCGGCTTCAGCATCAGGTCGTACCGACCGTACCCTGACTCCCGGTTCGAGCGCATCTCGTATTTCCCGGACATCCAGACGAGCATCCCGAGTACCAGCGCATGGTAAACCTTCTCAGGCTCACCGGCCAGGTCGTGGTAGCTCATGATCCGCATGACGATCAGGCGCAGCATCTTTTCAAAGAGCTTCACGTCCCCGATCTCCAGTGCCCTCAGCATCTCCTCAAGCTGATTTGACTCGGTCTTCTCCGCGAACCATCGCCCGACCATCTCCTCATAAACAATACGCACCTCCTCGTTGGGTATTTCCAGTTCATAGAAATTTCTCCGGATTGCCGGGCCGGACAGCTTCAGATACCCGCTGAACAGCAGGAAGCTCCACAGCAGGTCATCACGTTTTTCCAGATCACGCATCACGATGCTCTCATACACCGGCTTTGTGAGCTTCCGGCCTTCCAGCAACTGCCCGATTTCCTCCCGCAGTTCCCTGCTGCCCCGGGTCGCGAGCCTGTCAATCATTCCGGTGTCCGCGGTGTTGATCCAGTACGGCTTCGCCTCCCCCTCGTTGTCCGCGTAGTTGATCACTGACCAGGGATTGAAGATCACCCTTCCTCCGAACAGATAGCCGTTGTACCAGTGCGAGACATCCTCATACCGGTCCCCCATGCCCCGCTCCTCCAGGAACTGTCTCACCTCCGGCACTGTGAACCCGAACGCGTCCGAAAATTTGCGGCTCAGTACGGTGTAAACCCCGGGATTGTTAAGCCCTGAAAAGACCGATTCCTTGGCCACCCGGAGGATGCCGGTCAGCACCCCTCTGAACAGATGCTCATTGTCCTTGAGACCGCCGCTCAGAAAATTCCTTATGAAGCTGATCGCATCCTTGTAATAGCCGCCGGCATACCCGGCATGAAGGGGGGTGTCATATTCGTCAATGAGGATGACGACCTTTTTCTGATAATGGCTGAACAGGCATTCGCTCAGGAACCTCAGTGAATCCTCGCATTCCTCGGAATTCGCTGTCTTCTCCAGAAAGTGCCGGATGAGTTTTCTGTCGGTTTCGTCGCATATCTCCGAAGAGAGGAGCATCTCCCTGTGCTGCCTGAATATATTGCGTATTATGCCTGTCAGTTTCTTGTAGCAGGCATCCCAGGTTCCTTCCCTGATATCCTTGAAGGTCATCCGGATCACCGGGTATTTTCCCTGATGGGCTTCGAAGCATTCATCATCCCGGATCGCCAGTTTCCCGAACAGTCCGCTCCGGTCCTCATCGCTTTTCTCGAAGAAATACCGCAGCATACTCAGATTCAGGGTCTTGCCGAACCGCCTGGGCCGGGGAAGCAGGGTCACTTCGGCCGATGCCTCGGCAATGTCACGGATGAACAGGGATTTGTCAACATAGTGATAGCCGCCCTCACGCAGTTTCCTGAAATCGGAACTGCCGACGGGCAGTTTTTTCTTCACAGCCTTTTGTCTGTCACTCATTTTTCCCTCCTGTTCCTCAATGCGCCCGAAAATTGCATGCTTTTTTCCTGACCTCTTTTTTACGAAACATCACGGCATGTTTCGTGATGCCCATTCATTTCTCAGAGCCTGCGTTGTCTCTTCAACGTAAATAAACCGCTTGGATTCCGGGGACAACTTCGCTGATTTTTTTTTGAATTCCGAGAGTGATACATGATCAGACACCTCTTTTTCAAATCGGATGGCTCCCATGCTGCATTCCTTTACACAATTCGGCGTGCCGCCGCACAAATCACAGACATAGGGCAGGCCTTCATGAAGCTCGATGGCGCCCACAGGGCAAAGGGACTCACACACTCCGCATGAGTCGCACAGTGTCGCGGAAACAATCACCTGCCCCAGTTTTCCAAGGGTTATGGCCGAAGAGGGGCAGCGTGTACAATACCGTTCCCGGCACTGTCTGCATACCACGGGAAAGTCAATCCCCTTTTCCTCTATCTTCACCACCTTGATACGGGACATGCTTCTCCCGACTTTCCCGGTGTGGAAAAACGTGCAATTCACTTCACACCGGGAACACCCTGAACACACCGACGGATCAATCTCAATCATGATTCTTCAATCCTTTCAATCCTATAGTGAACCAGCCCCCTGGGATCAGGGCAGACAAACACCTGACCGGACTTTGATGTCCAGTCGTTTTTTTCAGGTCTGGCCCGCTGAAGCAGAGGGAATATCGGCATCATGCTCTGCAAGGCCCACATACAGATATATTTTCCATCAGGAATAAGTATTTTACCGCCGTCCACCTCGAAGGAATCCCCCACCAGCATGGGCAGATTGCAGTATCCGTCAATTCTTTCAACCGTTATTTTCAGTTTGTACATATTGATTCACCAATCACCCGGATATTTCTGATTCTGACGGTTCCCCGGTCCGCCTCAGAACCGGGAACATTTATCAGCTATTACAAGGAACGACATTCAACAGATCGAAAAAATTCGTAGTCCCGCCTTCAGGCGGCTTGCTTTGCAAAGTTGATCTGATTTGAAAGAGACCGCCTGAAGGCGGGACTACGAACTTTTCCATAACATAAAAATCCCGATCTGGAAACATGAATATTCAAACCATGTATCTGTCTTGCATATAAATAATCCATATCACTCGGATATCACAACTCTTTTTCATAACTTTCAAAAAATACAAAGCAAATAATCATTGACATATCCCCGCTACTGACATAGAAGGAGTTCGAAAATGAAGCAAAGCTTCTGGAAAAAATCAGGAAAGAAGCTTTATTTGAGGGGGAAAAATAACGGGGTTCAACATTATCTTTAAAAAGGGGAACGGAAATGAAAAAAACAATGGTATCAGCCTTAATTTTTGTCAGCTTTATCCTGCTGGCATCAACCGCATGTGCCCTGGATGTTTCAAAAGGGATCAAAGTCGGAAACGCGGGGTCTTTTACCGGTGATGCAGCAGCACCATGCCATGAAATCTTCAACTCGGCACAGATCGCAGTGGATGAGTGGAATGCCAAAGGCGGCATTCGAGGCGTTAAGATCAAGCATGTAATGGGAGACGATGCTCTTGATCCCGCACAGGGAATCAATGTGGCACGGAAATTCACCTCAGACAAGGCCATCTACGGAGTCATCGGCCCACCGGTAAGCCATATTGCCCAGGCAACTCTCAAGATTTACGGGATGGAAAAACTGCCCTGTATCACTACCGCAGCTTCAAAACCGGAACTGACAGAGTCCGGATTTGATCATTTCTTCAGGGTCAATGCGAGAAACGACGCACACGGATGGAATTGCTCGCTTTTCATAAAAAGCAGCCTCATGGCAAAAAAAGTTGCCATACTGAATGAAAAAGTTGCCTACTGCGAAAATATGGCCACCCAGGTCATCAACGGGCTTAAAAAGCTCGGAATTACAGATATCTTCCAGGATACCATTGTTGCCGGAGCCAAGGATTTTTCACCGGTACTGACCAAAGTTAAACATTATAAGCCGGATGTCCTGTTCTTTATCGCTACAGCAGCACCTGACCAGGCCATTGGTGTGAGGCAGGCAAAGGAACTGGGGATCAAAGCGGTTTTTTTCGGAACCGAAGGTGCCAGGGATAAAAAGGATTTTATCGAAGCCTCGGAAGGTGCGGCAGAGGGGGCTTATGTTTATCACTTTGCCCCGAACATCTACTCCATTCCCGCGGCGGAGAAATTTGTAAAAACCTATGAAACAAAATACGCTCCTTTAAGCGGCTTCGGCCCTCCCGCGTATGAGGCCATGAATATTCTCCTCACAGCCATTGACAAGGCAGCCGCAGACGGAGACATCAGCAGGGAGGAAGTCAGGAAATACCTGGCTGAGATAAAGAATTACAACGGGATCATGGGATTTCCTGTGAGCTTTGATAAAAAAGGGGACCTGGAAGGCGGTGCAACCTATATCTTCCAGGTAGTGGGCAATGAGTTCAAACAGATTACTGTCATGACAGGGAAATAGGATTCAGAAAGGAGTGCAAAGCTTGCTTTGTCAAGCATTGCACTCCGCTGAAAGTTATCATTTAGAATCAGCTTTGCCGGGAAAGATGATATTGTTCGGTTTGGAATGTAAAAGATTTCCTGCACCCGTTCCCGATCCTTAAGGGAACTCCAAATAAGTAATATACCATATCTTGTTCGGTTCGGATTGACAAATCCGAACCCCGCGGCGGGGGATTTGTCAATCCCCCGCGAGCAGCAACGGGTATTTTATTTTTTGGAAAATCCCTAACTGAAACTCGAATCGCAGTTAAAAATTCTGTTATTATGAACGAAGATATAAAACAAGCCATTGAAGCGAATCATAAATGGTGTGAAGAAATCGGCTTCCCGGATATCATTTGCAAACAGGAAAAATCAGATGAATTCAGGAAACTCATATACCTGGGAACAATGGCAGCAGCCATTACTCACGAACTCAGCCAGCCAATAGGAATTATTCGCGCAGCGACCAGTGCCGCACGCGATGATATCAGGGATAATCTTCTGCAATTTGAAGATGTTGCCCCTGTATTAGAGCGTATATGGGATCAGAGTGAAAGACTTAAAGCGATTATCGAAAATTTCAGGCGATTTGCCCGCGGTGACCGAAGCCGCCGTGAATCGGTGAATATCAATGAAGTCACCGAACAAGCCATTGCATTCTTTGAAGAGCAGTTCAGGCATCATAATATTCGTCTGCTGAAAGACCTGTGCCCTTGTTCCCCGGTTGTGCAGGCCAATCCTTTTCAATTGGAAGAAGTACTCGTTAATTTGTTGACAAATGCCAGGGATGCGGTTGAGGGAAAAGAAGATGCCGCGGTGCGGGTAACAACCTGGTGTCAGGAGGAAAAAGCCGGATTCCGGGTTGAAGATAACGGCCCTGGTATTTCTGCCGAATACCGTAATCATATATTTGTCCCGTTTTTCAGCACAAAGCCGATGGAACGCGGGACAGGCATGGGGCTTTATATATCGCATAAAATTATTGAAGAGTTCGGCGGACATATTCAATACAAAGATTGTAAGAGCGGGGGAGCTTGCTTCATAGTTGATTTGCCTCTTTATAAAGAGTAACTAGCAAAGGACAGCAGCCGATGGAACGGGAGTATAATATCTTAATCATAGACGATGAGAAGGAAATTTTAGCTACTTACAAAGACCATTTCGTGAAACGTGAATTTCACGTAGATACAGCACATGATGGCGCTGAAGGACTTGAGAAACTTAAAAATGGAGAATTTGACGTAGCGATTGTAGATATCCTGATGCCAAAAATGAATGGCATTGAGATGATTCGCCAGGCTCACGAGGCAGGTATTGATACAAGTATGATTGTTCTGACCGGACACGGAGGCGGAGAGGAGGCAATCGCTGCAATCAATATCGGTGTGGATGCCTGGTTTGAAAAATCCGGGATAAATATGACTGACTTATTCTCAAAAGTAAAGGAATTGGCGGAGGGGGTTTCTCTTGATGAGATCAGACGGATATTATCTGTTATTCCGGAAAAGGACTGATGAAGCAAAATGGGAGATCAGAGACATTATTTCGATGCAAATGCTCTTTTCAAATATTATCAGGACCAGAAAGGCAGTCTGAATATAAGACGCTTGGTTTCACGTTCGCCCAAACCTGTCATGGTGTCCTCTCTCACATTATTAGAATGTTTCGGTGTTGTGGTAAAATATCAACGCAAAAGACTTTTAAAGCAGAAGGATGTCAACAAGGTATTTAAGCGCATAAGAAGGGATGCTGGTAAAAATACGAAAATTCGCCCTTTTGAAATCATCCCTATGCCTGACGGAGTGTTCCGGCTGGCGCAAAGTATTTTGCTGCAACACGCACGTATCTTCCAAATCGGTTCAAATGATGCGCTGCATTTGGCGATTGTCAAAAAATCGGAACCAAAGGCGTCTTCCACTGTCATGGTTACTTCGGATAATTCTATGAAGAATGTCTGTGATCGCATTCAGACGCCCGTTTATGATCCTGAATTATAATCAGCAGATGGAAAATCAGAAAAGGTTCGTAGTACCGCCTTCAGGCGGCTTCTTTAAAACCAGATAGTTAAGTTCACAGACAGACCGCCTGAAGGCGGTACTACGAACTTTTTCTATCTACTGATAATCACTAAATGAAAAAATCAGCTTTGTCGGAATAACACATTCTATGGATATAATTTTACAGGAACTGCCCCAGCAGCTTGTCAACGGTCTGACCCTGGGCGGAATCTATGCACTGATAGCCATCGGCTACAGCATGGTATATGGCGTTCTTTCCATGCTGAACTTTGCACATGGCGAAGTGTATATGATCGGGGGTTTTACAGGATGGTGGGTGCTTCATTACTTCAGCACCCAGAACGTGCCTTTTATGCATGCATCCCTCGTAATAACCGTGACGATCCTTGTCGTCATGCTGTGCTGCGGGATGCTGGGCATTCTGATCGAACGTGTGGCTTACCGTCCTCTTCGCGGTGCCCCGAGGATGAATCTTCTTTTAAGCGCGCTCGGGGTTTCGATCTTCCTGCAAAACCTGGTGCTGACCTTGCAGGGAGCCAAAGTCAAGGTGTTTCATATCAGTCATCTTATCCCGGAGAGCGTCAGAACCTTTGAAATCGGGGGCGTGGTATTCTCTTTCATGCGGCTGCTGGTGATAGCCATCAGTTTCGGCATGATGCTGATTTTAAGCTATGTGATCAAACAGACCCGTGCAGGCAAAGCCATGCGGGCCACTGCCCAGGATATCGAAGCGGCTGAATTCATGGGCATTGATGTGGACAGGATTGTTATGCTTGTGTTCTTTGTAGGTTCCGCACTGGGCGGAGCGGCCGGTATCCTGGTCAGCCTGCTGTTCACACAGGTGGATTATTACGTGGGATTCCAGGCCGGACTCAAGGGATTCACCGCGGCCGTTCTTGGCGGCATCGGGAATATCAAGGGGGCCATGCTCGGCGGTATCCTGCTGGGACTCACCGAAGCCCTGGCTGTCTCCGTGTTTCCATCGGCATATAAGGACGTTGTAGCGTTTACCATCCTCATCATCGTGTTAATTTTCAGACCGTGGGGCCTTGTAGGAGAAAAGCTTCCGGAAAAAGTCTGATTATTTTTCGCTTTACATTCAGAATCTCGAATTTAAGTGCCCCGCCAAAATTTTCCGGAATTTTTTTCTCGCAAAGGCGCAAAGACGCAGAGCCGGTACTTTTTGAGATTTGAGATTTGGAATTTATTTGGAATTTGAGATTTGGAATTTATTTGAGATTTGGTGCTTGTAATTTGGAATTTATCTCTTCCAACTTAGGATTTTCTTGAAAACAACCAATGTAAAAAAATGGCTGCCCACAGCCCTGTCATTCGCCCTCATACTGCTGCTCCCCCAGGTAATGCCGGACAGCTACTGGCTGAGAATCTACAGCATGTGCGGCATTTATGTGATGCTCGCGCTGGGCCTGAATGTGGTGGCAGGATTTGCAGGACTCCTGGATCTCTCCTATGTGGCCTTCTTCGGAATCGGAGGGTACCTGTTCGCCCTTTTCTCCTCGTCGCATCTGGACATCCATCTGCCGTTTATCCTGGCCCTGCCGCTCAGTGCCGTCGTATCCATGATGTTCGGGTTTCTGCTAGGCTCCACCAGTATCCGGCTGAAGGGGGATTACCTGGCTATTGTCACCCTTTCCTTTGCCCAGATATTCAAGCTGTTGCTGCTGAACCTGGACCGTCCGGTCAACATCACTGGCGGAGTGAACGGTATCTACAGCCTGGATGTGATTGATATTTTCGGCTTCAGGATCATGTCTCCCCAGGCATATTCCTATATGATCTGGACAACTGCCCTGGTCATTTTATTCGCATCCTACAGGCTGAAAGACTCCAGGCTCGGCAGAGGCTGGCAGTCCATCAGGGAAGATGAGCTTGCCGCGGAGGCCACAGGAATTGATACAACGTGGATGAAACTGCTGGCCTTTGCTATCGGCGCGCTCATCGCAGGGGGAACCGGTGCTCTTTTCGCGTCTTTCCAGGATTCCGTGTTCCCCAACAACTTTGATTTCCAGCAGCTTGTGCTGGTTTACTGCATGGTAATCATCGGGGGCATGGGCAATGTGACGGGCGTGCTTATCGGAGCCGTCCTGCTGACAATCCTGCCGGAAGTGCTTCGTGAATATGGGTCATACCGCATGATGTGTTACGGGGCAATCCTGGTCTGCATTATGGCGTTAAGACCCCAGGGACTTTTAAGCGATATTCCCCTTGGCAGAAAAGAAAAACGGCCGGACAGAGATACAACGGGAAAACTGAAGGCATCCACGGATCTGTACTACAAAGATGATAACTCGGAAGATCAGACCGCGCGATATAAAAAAGAGAGTCAGGTCGTTTTGGAACTCAGCGGTATCACCCGCTCGTTTGGCGGGCTTCTGGCTGTTGACAATCTGGACATCAGACTTCACGAAAAAGAGATACTCAGCATCATCGGGCCCAACGGGGCAGGCAAGACCACCCTGTTCAACCTGATTTCAGGAATCTATCCGCCCAGTTCCGGGGTGATCCGGCTGAAGGAAAAAGATATCACGGGATTCAGACCTTACAAAGTAGTAAAAGCAGGTATTGCCAGGACTTTCCAGAATCTCAGACTTTTCAGCAATATGAGTGTGCTGGATAATGCAAGAGCCGGTTTTTTTGTTCGCACAAAAACAGGCCCCTTTTCCATCTTTTTCAGCCTCCCGGAATACCGCAGGGAAGAGATGGAAACAAGAAAGCAGGCTGAAAACATCCTTTCCCGTTTCGGGGCAAGACTCAGCGGATACCGGCTTGACCAGGAAGTTCGCTCCCTTTCCTATGCAAACCGGAGGAGGGTTGAGATTGCCAGGGCTATGGCAACCGGGGCAAAAATTCTATTGCTCGACGAACCCTCGGCCGGCATGAATCCCCAGGAAACAGAAGAGATCACGCATTTCATCAGGGAACTCAGGGACAGGCACGGATACACCATTCTCCTGATCGAGCATAAACTGAACTTGGTCAGGACCATCTCTGACCGGGTGATCGCGCTCGATTACGGGAAAAAAATAGCAGAAGGCACCTTTGAAGAAGTAGCATCGGACAGCCAGGTTATCGAAGCCTACCTGGGAACTTCCCGATGACAACTGAAAATCGGAGCAGATGATCGGACACTTTCAATTGAATCATGAAAATTTCTCTGTGTATGCGTAAGCTTCGCTACGCTCGCTTACGCAATGCCAAAATTTCATTTCGGCACTCCGCTGCTTTCATATATACGGAAACATGACCAAACACCAAATACCAAATACCAAATACCAAACACTAAACACCAGTCATCCCCTCATTGAGCTGATCAATGTGGATATTTTTTACGGAAGCATGCAGGTCCTTTTCAGCATCAGCCTGAGGGTCTTCCAGGGAGAACTGATCTGCCTCCTGGGCGGGAATGCCTCGGGCAAATCATCCACCCTGAAAACAATTCTCGGAATATGCAAACCGTCAAAAGGCAGGGTACTTTTGAACGGCCAGGACACCGGGAAATTGAAAACCCGCGATGTGATCTCAAAGGGGGTTTCCATTGTCCCGGAAAACCGGCGCATCTTTCCCCATATGACCGTGCTTGAAAACCTGGAGATGGGAGCTTATCTCAGGAATGACCGGGAAGAGATCAGGAAGGATATGGAGAACATCTTCGACCTGTTTCCCATTTTAAGAGAGCGATCCTTGAAACAGGGCATTACACTGAGCGGCGGTGAGCAGCAGATGCTCGCAATGGGCCGCGCGCTTTTATCCCGCCCTTCCCTGCTTTTAATGGACGAACCCTCTATGGGGCTTTCTCCCCGGCTGGTGGATCAGCAGTTTGAGATCATACAAAAAGTCAACAGTATGGGAACCGCAGTACTCATGGTGGAGCAAAATGCCAGCATGGCTCTTTCCATTGCGGATCGAGGATACGTGCTTCAAACCGGCTCCGTCGTGATCGAGGGAAACGCAGAAGAACTGATCAATGATCCGATGATGCAGGAAGCATATCTTGGCGGCGGGGATGGAGATGTATAAAAAGGAAGGCATCTCTCATTTGTCACTTTACAATTTAATGTAGAACGATTTTTCAAATCGTTTAACAATTTGAAAAATTGTTCTACAGTCAGAAAAAGTGTAAACTACCCGAATTATCTTTCATTACAGAACCTGACAAGCACAAACCCGCCGTCGCTGTCCTCAGATGCGGGTTCGGGCATCACGGATATGTATTCTTTGTAATTTTTAGCCTTTGATACTAATACTGCACAATTTTCCCCATGAGCTTTGCGGATTATCTGCCCAATATTATCCGCATCTGACAGGCGGTGTTTCGAATCCTCATAACTCAGTCCGTATTTGAACTCGCCAGTGTCCGCCAGCAGGTAAAGGTCAGCCCGCTTATAAAACCAGCAGGCCGCGCCTGTCACAGTTTCATGTGATATGATAACGGTATCCGGCCAAATATCGGATGCTTGGCTCATAAAAAATTTGCCCGGGGCTTTTTTATCCCGGGTCTTATCCGGAATGATAAAATGAGCGGAAAACATGAAGAGCAACGGAGCCGCACTGTACAGGATAAGCTTCTTCCTGAAATCCGATATTCTGGCGGAAAATACTATCATGCCGCTCCATATAAGGATTCCGGATGTACCGAGCAGCCACTTCCAAGTCTCTGACGGGCCATAGGCCCGGATACCAGGGAAACCCGTCAACTGATTCCCCACAATTATGATTGCGATAATCCCCACAATCACAGCAAAAAAAACGGCACTTATCCTGAACGCCTTTTCCTTCCCTTTTTCAAAGTAATTCAGAAATCCCACAGCCATCAGGGCGGCAAATGGCGGAAAACATGGCAGAATATATGTCGGAAGTTTTCCTTTTGATGCTGAAAAAAACAGGAAAGGGAAAAGAAACCAGCAAATCAGGAAACGAAGAACCGGTGCTTTGAATCCTCCTGATTTCAGACCCGGAACAGCGGCAGGAAGGAGAGCTGTCCACGGGAGCGCGCCCCCAGCGATTACGAGAATAAAGAACCAGAAAGGTTCGGCATGCTGGGCATTGTCGGAAAGAAAACGTCTGACATGCTCTGTCCAGAAAAAATAGTTCCAGAAATCACTTTCCCGGAGATGAATCATCACACTCCAGGGCAGCGCCGTGAGAAGCGCAGCGATAATCGGTATCCAGGGAAGCCGGAATAATAATGCCTTCCACCGGCCTTCCCAGATCATAAACGGCACAATTGCTACGACCGGCACTGCAAATGCGAGGAATCCTTTGGTTAGAAATGCGAGACCTGCAAAAATCCCGAACATTGCGAGCCAGAATACCCTCTTTCCGGTTCTGATCTCAATATGGGCAAAAAAAAACGAAACCATCGAACCAGTGAGAAGCATGGAAAGCATGCTATCAAGAATATTGAATGTTCCGATAGCAAAAACTTCAAAACAGGTAAGAAAAATTGCAGCAGCGAGGATGCCTGGCAAACTCCCTCCGGCAAATCTTCTGAGCAGCATGAAAAGCATGAGCGCGGAAAGCCCGGCTGATATGGCGGAAGAAAAGCGGATCGCAAAATTGTTTTCTCCGAATATAAGTATTGATACCGCATTCATCCAGTATCCCATAACCGGTTTTTCGAAATAACGAAGCCCGTTAAGCCGGGGAACGACCCAGTCTCCTGAAGCGATCATTTCTCTCGGGATCTCGGCATATCGTGGCTCGTCAGGTATGATCATAGGCCGGACCCCGAGCGGCAAAATGTAAAGTAGAAGAAAAAGCCCTGCCACTGCAAAGAAGACTTTTCTCATTGGTTTAACCGTCCTTTCTATATCTATAAGCAGGCTCAAATAAATCCCAAATTCCGAATCCCAAATTCCAAATAAATCTCACATCACGACTCCCCGATCCCGTTCGGATCAATTCCCATTTTACGGAGCTTTTCCGCCAGTTTTTCAGCCCGTGCCGCTTCCTCCTCTGCCCGCATTTCAGCCTTTTCAGCCCGTACCGCTTCCTCCTCTGCCCGCATTTCAGCCTTTTCAGCCCGTGCCGCTTCCTCCTCTGCCCGCATTTCAGCCTTTTCAGCCCGCTGTCTTACCTCTTTATAGGAAGGGAAGACATAATCATGATAGACCTCGTCCGCGGCCAGTTCCTCCAGCGGAGGACGGGTATAAAGATCGGATATACGGAACCGGAAACCGGGCAGTATCCCTGATCGTATAATATCTTCCCCTACCGGTCTGATATGTTCGTAGATTCCGCGTCTTCCGATATGGTAGAAAGCTGTCTCGATGCCCCTGGCGTCGAGTATGTAATATTCCTTCACGCCGACGCCTTCGTATTCCGCCTTTTTGTCCCGCACGTCCCTTTTTATCTGCTCCGACGAGGAGTGGGAAAGCGATTCGATACAGAGATCGAAAGTTCCGTCGTAACTCCGATCATCATCGCTTATCCGGATGGGGTTATCGTTACGCACAACAGCAATATCAGGTATGCGATCCGAGACTTTGGCGGGAAGAACCAGGCGGAAACCGATTTCAAGACTCACGGCAGTAGCTATCGGAGAAGTTGTGAGATAGCAGTCCAGAATGCCGCAGAACCACCTGTGGGTTTTGCTTCCTTTCACATCCGACATGGGCCTTGCCTCCAATCTCCCGTTGTTCCACTCATAAACAAAATCGGGGTCGTCATAATATTTTTCCCAGTATTCCTCCTCAGACACGATCAGGCCGTGTTTCGGGACATCGTTTTTCCCGGGGAAAACATCCCCGTATGTTTCCCGATATGCCAAGTCATCGTTCCGGGATAATGTCTGCAAAGTTTCCATGATTTCTCCTTCTTTTATCAGCAGGATTCGCCTCGGCATTTATGCCGAGGCAATGCTCAATTATATCAGCAGCCAGACTGACAGGAAATCCACCCTTCCCGCCCGGGAATCTCCCCCGGTACGATACTCGAACGGTCATAACACATAGAATTCGATAGAAATGAACCCAAGGGAACAAATGACACGCCCCGTGACAGGGCTATCTTTACAAACTGCTCAAACATTGGCGCACAGGCAATGCCCTCTGCTTCTGCGTGAATCGTCAGCACATTGAGTTTCCCGGGCTTCAGCAGGGAAAGCATGTAGTCATTGTAATTACGATCTGTTATCCCGTTATGTCCGATCACCTCGTCATATGTCGGCAGGGTGACAGGAACCTGGGGCTGGGAAAGTTCCTCTCCGTTTACGAGGGGACGGAATATGGTCTCTCCCCTGCAATCGCTGTTATACATAAAAGGAAATCTGCTTTTTTCCATGAGTACAAAATCATTGCATTTCCATGCAGGAACCGCGGAACAGGCCGGCGGATGACCGAGAATACGCGTCATCAGCCTGACGCCTCTTTCAATGGAATGATATATGGCCTCACTGGTCATTGTATCCATATGCGCCTGCCATGCGTGGTGATCCCATGCATGAAATCCGATCTCATGGCCCGCATCCGAGGCAGCCTGTATGATATGCCCCATTTTTTCCCCGATAACAGGACCGGGCCAGAACGTGCCTTTAAGAAGGATATCCCATCCGTAGAGACTGGAAGCCTTTGACCTCAGCATCTTTCGCAAAAAAGAGGGACGGATAAGCCGCCAGAGATGGCGGCCCATGTTATCGGGCCCCGCAGAGAAAAAGAATGAAGCCGTGATCCCGTGTTCAGAGAATAATTTACACAGGTTCGGTACACCAAAACGGGTTCCCCTGAAGGTATCTGCATCAATTCTCAGGCCCACCTTCATTCCGCATCTCCTCCGAATTCCCCGGAACTGACAGCTTCTCTGAGGAAAAAATCAAGGGTTTCTTCCACGGATTTCTCAAGCCCTGTTGACGGAGTCCAGTTCAGCAATCGCTGTGCATTCCGAATACTCGGCCTCCTGTGCTGGATATCCTGGTAGCCGTCGCCGTAATATGAATGGCTTTCCACCTTCCGGATTCCTGCAAGCGGTGGGAATTCGGAGCGTAAAGGATGCTTCTGAAACTTTTCCACTAGGATATCTGCAAGTTCCCTGATGCTGGCCTCGTTGTCCGGATTGCCGATATTGATGATTTTCCCGTCGCATACTCCGCCCCGGTTTTCGATGATCCTGTAAAGGCACTCTGTACCATCCGAGATATCTGTAAAACATCGTCTCTGCTCCCCGCCGTCAATGAGCTGGATAGGCGTTCCTTCCACAAGATTCAGAATTAGCTGCGTGATGGCCCGTGAGCTTCCGATACGCGCGGATGCCAGGGTATCAAGCCTGGGCCCGACCCAGTTGAAGGGACGGAACAGGGTGAACGGAAGTCCCTCCTGATGTCCATATGCCCAGATCACCCGGTCGAGTAACTGCTTGCTGCATGCGTATATCCACCGTTGCATCCGGATGGGCCCCATAACCAGGTTGGAGTTTTCTTCATCAAAACTGGATTCGTTACACATGCCATAGACCTCGGAAGTCGAAGGAAAAACAACCCGCTTCCCGTATTTCACGCAATACCGGACGATCCGGAGATTTTCTTCAAAATCAAGTTCAAATACCCGGAGGGGTGTCCGGGTATATTCAATGGGCGTGGCAATGGCAACCAGAGGAATTATAATATCGCATTTTCGGACGTGGTATTCGATCCATTCCCTGTGAATGGAGATATCTCCTTCATGAAAATGAAATCCAGGTTCATTGAGAATATATTCCACATAGTTGGAGTTCAGATCCATGCCATGCACACTGTATTTGCCGCTGTCCAGAAGGCATTTGCTCAGTGCATTCCCGATAAACCCGTTGACGCCGAGGATGAGAACGCTCTTTTTCTTCATCTTCTGTGCCCGGCTGACTGCACAGGGGCCGAACACCATCCCCTCCGAAACTCCCATTTCACGGGCAAGGTGAGTGCCACTCATACAGAGCCCCTGGTCAGGCTGGCTCGAATCAACCCGCACGGCATTGGTTCCGCAGGAAATTATAAGAGGATCAGTCAAAATAACAGTTCCCGGCTTCGCGGTCACTTTGTCCCCGTGCATTTCCGTTATTTTCCAGAACAGGCACTTCCTGTCTCCCAGGTAGCTGAAAGCACCGGGATAAGGACGCGTAACAGCCCTGACCAGGTTCCTGATCTCATTCGCGGTTCCGCTCCAGTTTATTTCGCCGTCTTCGGGGCGGCGCCCGCCATAATATAATGATTTGGTATTATCCTGGGGGATACGCGGGGCAGTGTTGTTTTTTATTTTCGGAAGGATATCGTCAAGCATTTCAGCAGCCGCACTTCCTGTTTTTTCATGTAATGAAAGTGCTGAGTCATCATCTGAAATCGGGATGGTCTTCTGGCAGACAATGTCGCCGTCGTCGGGCCGCGGCGTCATGTAGTGAAGCGTAACCCCGGTTTCCTTCTCTCCTTTTATAAGCACCCAGTTTATGGGACAACGCCCCCTGTATTTGGGCAAAAGGGAGCCGTGAAGATTGAGACATCCTTTTGGCGGAATCTCCAGAATCGGTTGTCTGACCATATCTCGGTAGTAAAAAGAGAAAATAATGTCAGGGTTCAGTTCCCTGATTTTATTAACCCATATGGGATGGTTGATGTCATCAGGGGCAAAAACCGGGATATCCTCTGATGCTGCAAGTTCTGACACAGAGTCAAACCATATGTTTTCCCCGGGGTCATCTGTGTAAGTGAAAATTGCTGCAATGTCAAAACCGTTACGCAATAACGCACGAATTCCTATGCAGCCGATGTTATGGTAGGCTAAGACGATGGTTTTCATGTATTTTTATCCTGTTTTTATTTTTTTTCGAATGCGGAGTGCAAAGCTTGCCTCGACGTGTGTTGTAGGGTGGGGTTCTACCCCACCAATATTGGTTCGTTTAAAATAATTGATAATTGAATAATTAAATATGGTGGGGTAAACCCCACCCTACAACTCCGCCGGCTGCTATTTTATACGGACAAATTCCACCCTCCGGTTCAAGGCTCTCCCTTCTTCGGTTTCGTTTGATGCAACGGGGCGTTTTTCGCCGTAAGCTTTTATCCTTAAACGTTTTTTATCAATCTGAAACTCGGATATCAGGAATTTCTTTACTGCCCTGGCCCGTCTCCGGGACAGCTTCTTGTTGTATTTATCCTCTCCTGTGTTGTCAGCGTGCCCTTCAATGAGAAAAATCGCGTCCGGCAGATCATTCTGAAAAGACTCGCCGAATTCCCTCAGCAGGGGATAAGAATCGGATCTGACACTGTCGGAATCAAAGTCGAACCGGATCAGCGCGCCGACCCTGGGCGCGTCATTTTCTATTCCCGAAGGAAGGCCCTTGTCAGGGACAAGGCCTTTGTCATCTCCCAGGCGATGCTGAGTATCAGTATTGCTAAAGGCTTCGGTAATTTTCTCGCGGGTTTCCGGGAATCGGAGCGGGGCATCCTCTGCCCAGGTCCGTGCGGAAATACCGAGTACCAGGATAAGGAACAAGTAATAAAAAAGCCGTGTCTTCATGTCTCTCTCCTCTTTTGGCAGGGTGGGTGAAGCGAAGCGTAACCCACCGTTGGTGTTGTCTCATTATATCAGAAAAAAAGAAAGTCAGAAATATTTACGAGTTACAGGAATCGTAAATCATCAGACAGTGGTGAGTTACGCTTCGCTCAACCCACCCTGCATTATTTTCATGTTCTCCCGGAGGTCTGACTTTCCACTTCCTCAAAGTTCAGCAGGTCCATGGTTCCCTCCTTCAGACCCATGGCATAAATTCTGTTCCGTGTCAGATGCCTGTGAATGTTTTCAGGAAGATAAAGCGTTGAGAAAATCGGGATGACTCTTCTGTCCCGGATCTCCGGGAAATAATCCTCCAGTTCCCCCAGTGCATCAAGGAAATCCCGGACATCCTCGGGTCTCGGCTTCGACTTTGTCTCACTGATGTAGAAATTTCTTTCGGACACGGCGATGACATCGAACTCTCTCTGCGCTGAACGGTCGGTCTTCCTTTTTCTGGCGCGTACCGCGAAGAACTCGAATTCCGGATCGTCAAAATAGCTTCCCGCGATTCCGGGGATATTCGGAGCCACCATGTCTTCGACCAGCGTTCCCATCTTTTTGGAAAGCTTCTCTGTCTCCTGACCGAGTTTCTTTTTCAATGCCCCGGTCTCTTTTTCCATCTTCTTTTCCATCTTCGCGGAAACTTCCTCTATTTTCGCGGAAACTTCCTCTATTTTCGCGGAAACTTCTTTCTTGAAGTTTTCCGTGTCTTCTTTCATCTCAGCGGAGATTTCTTCTATCCTCTTCCCGAGCCTTTCATCAAGTGCCATAGACTCCTTCCGGAAGTTTTCCGTGTTTTCTTCCATCTTCTTCCTTAATCTCTCGTCGCCTGCCAGAGACTCCCTCCGAAGCCTCTCGTCGCCTGCCAGGGACTCCTTCCGGAAGTTTTCCGTGTCTTCTTCCATCTTCTCGGAGATTTCTTCCATCTTCTTCCTTAATCTCTCGTCGCCTGCCAGAGACTCCCTCCGAAGCCTCTCGTCGCCTGCCAGTGACTCCTTCCGGAAGTTTTCCGTGTCTTCTTTCATTTTCGCTGAAATTTCTTCCAGCTTCTTCCCTAACCTTTCGTCGCCTGCCAGAGACTCCCTCCGAAGCCTTTCGTCACCTGCCAGTGACTCCCTCCGGAAGTTTTCCGTGTCTCTGTGCATGTCGGACATGACAAGATTCATAGAGGATATGAACTGTCCCAGCACGGATTCCAGGGAACCGGTTCTTATATCCAGATCATCAACTTTTTCTTTCAGATTTACGGACATGGATTTCCTCCCTTCTTCGGTTTTGTTTGATGCACAATAGGACGGCTTTCACTGTAAGCTTTTATCCTTAATATCCGCACACCATTCACGCAATCTTTTCATTTTTCATGGCACATCAACATCTTCAAGACCTTTGGTTTCAACAATAACAACTGAATCCAAAGACCGTTTGACGATAAAATCAGGGTAATAATTAGAAATATTGCCATTTGTTTTGACATAATCAATTTTAAACGCACTGCCGGATAGTTTTTCGCGTAAGAGATGATGTCACATTCCTCAAGAAAAGCGGCGAATCGCAACTCCAGATGACTGTCTCCGATGATCTTGTTGAAAATACTTTTCTTGGGAACAATGTAACCCTGTTCCTTTGCCGCAAACGGGCGGGTTTTCCTGAGCTTAATTGTATCTTTTATCTTGCCACTGGCTGCCTCGGACACCTCGCCATTCTTTTTGGTATGAATCACCAGCACCGCATCTTTTAATTCAGGATAGGTTGTTTCCAGGTATTCGGCCACATCATCACAATTTTTGGTATCATCCGTCATTACAAACAAAATGGCCTTCTTATCCAGTTTTTCATGCTCCTTGTAAGCTTTACGCCATTCCTCAATACCCAGATTCAGATAGTCCGCATATTTCTCGGTATAGCAAGAGCTTTGCCGTTCAGACAACTTGGCGCGGCTGGCAGAATCGGGATGCCTTACCACATTTTGCGAAATCGCTTCCACCAATGGATAATCCGACACTGTCTGCACAAAAATCGCGCCGTTATTGTGCCTGGGTGTGGCGGTAACATCCACTTGCAGGGCAAGAAAGCGGTCTTTATGCTGTAAACGGTGATGAATATCCTCTATTGACCTGAACCAGGCCAGACGGCTGTCATGAATATGGTGTGCTTCATCATTGAGTACGATTATGGCTCGTCGCAAATGAATTGATACTGAAATCAGATATTAACCACCTGAAAACAGAGAATGCGATGCTCCAAAATAGTATCAACCCATAGTTCATCAATATCCCGGACAATATCACCCAGATCAATTTTGGAATCAGTGGTTTTTCCAACAGGACGCCTGCTCAACATCATTGCCGGAATAAACCCGATGAATATTGCTTAAAAAGATATTGCCTGTTTTACGGGTGACTTTGGATGTGCAGCGTCAGTTGAAAATCATCGCGCCAGTTATTGCCTTCATAGCCGTTATCCGGCAGCACCGGGTCTTCAAAAAAGATATGCAATCCGCAATAATTTTCATCGCATCGTTGCCCGGAAGGACTTCATGTCTTCCTAAGATACCGGTAGTGAAATATCGGGTTTGGTCAGCAACATAATTATTTTATGTTATTATGTTACAATTACAATGTGTTCAATAATTCCAATCTATGTGGCTAAACGGTAACCTGTTTAATTCATCTTTATAAAATCTCCATTTGGGCATAAATTTGTCCATAAACGAAATAAACCTGTTATTATGCCTTCTTTCTAATAAATGAACTAATTCGTGAACAATTATATATTCCAAACATTCGGTTGGTTTCTTGGCAAGTTCCAAATTCAGCCAAATCCGTTTTGCTTCTGTATTACAACTTCCCCATTTGGTTCGCATTTTCTTAATGCCAAATGCGTCGGAGTTTATACCGATTTTCTGTTCCCACTGTTCTATCATTTTCGGAACAATCTTTTTTAATTCAGCACGATACCATTCATCTAAAATCTGTTTTCTTTTTTCGATTGTTGTATTGGGCCTGATGTATAATTCTATTTCGCTGTGTTTCAGAATTACTTTCGGACTTGCTTCCTGTTCAACTATTCTTAATAAATATCTTTTCCCTTTGAAATAATGGCTTTCCCTGGTCAGATATTCTCTTGGCGTTTCTCTGTCCTGATTTTTAAATATTTCCTGTTGTTTTTTAATCCAACCCAATTTTGAAATGGCAAAAACACGGATAGTATCCAGGTCCATTCTTTTGGGCGCGGAAATTTTCACTTTTCCCAAAGGCGGATACACGCTCAGATGAATATTCTTAATATCCTTTTGCTCTACATCAATTACAATATTTCCTAATTCAATCTGCTTCATTAATATTCGCTTTGCTCTTCAATGATTTTAAAAATGCGCTCCACCTCTGATAATATTTTAGTTTTGTATATCGGTTTCGGCTCTCTGAGTGAGCCGTTTGTTTCAGTATCCCAACTTTGTAACAATAACCTGTATATTTCATTTTTTATTACATTTTCTCTGGCCTGATGTCCTCTCCAGTCGGCTGGCCTTGATTTTTTAACGGCTTCATCTATCTGTATCGCCAATTCTTCATTTTTATCCAAGTTGTTGTATAACGCCCTTTGTGCCGGTGTTTTTAATGCCTCGGGGGTTTTTTCGCTTTCCCCTTTGTTTACTTTCTTGGCAACTTCGGCTATCTTCTTTAAATATTCTTCGTAACTGATAGCATTCGCCTTGCGTTCTTTGATGATTTCCGCCAACAACTCTGACATTTCTTCAAAATATGCAGGATCAGTCAGATGTTCTTTGATGATTTTTTTGCGGACATTGTTTTCAATGGTTTCGGCAACGGCTTCCTTATTGTTTTTTATTCCATCAGACAGGCTGGTTATCGCATCTGCAATGCCTGATTTTACGATAATGTCCAATAAAGACATATCGCCAAAAGGCGAAATGTTTTCTGACTCATCTGCCTGTATGTAGGTATCAATCAGATGACGCATATCTGCTTCATAAGTTTTTAAATCCAGTGTTTCTCCACTTGCTTTTCGGATTTCTTCTCGGAGTTTCAGGTAAAAATTCAGTTGCTCTTTGATTTCTTCAATCTCTTTTTCCGTGTAGCCCGCTGCTTCCATTTCACCTGCAATATTGGCATAAGCACGGATTAAAGCAACTGTATTTTTATATAAAGCGGTTCGCTGGGTTTCTTTGGCTTTGAGTTCTTCGGGAATTTCAGGATTTCCGCAGAAATAGCGAATATACGCCAATGTATCTTTTGGCGGTGCCACGGGTTCGCAAAGCAGAGATATTTCTTCCAAAGCATTGTCTAATCGCTCTTTTCCTGCTTTTAACCGCTCTTGAAGCATTATATCTATATCTTTCGGCTCAAATTCGTCATAGTCCAAATCGGAAGTGTAAACTGCCACTGTATTTTCCACTTTTCTGAACAGGTCTTTATAATCAACAATATAACCGAATTGCTTGTCTTCTCCATCCAATCGGTTTACTCGGCAAATGGCTTGAAACAACCCGTGATCCTGCATATTTTTGTCAATGTACAAATAGGTGCAAGTCGGAGCGTCAAAACCGGTAAGCAGCTTGGAAACCACTGTCAGCAGCCTAATATTGGCAGGCTCATCCCTGAATTTTTGCTTTGCCCAGTCTTCATATTGTTCGGTTTTTTTCTTCCCTAAAATCTCTTTGTACAGTTTGTAAATAAACTCTTTCTCGGTTTCTGTATTGGCACCTGTATCTTCTGTTGTTATGTCTTTGGTGTTCGGAGTGTAAGAAGTGACAATGGCACATTTTCCTCTGAGTTCAGTTTTTTGAAACAAGTCATAATAGCGGCAGGCTTCATAAATAGATGATGCGACCAAAATGGCATTTCCTCTTTCGGAATTTAATCTCGGTTTGGTGCTGAAATCAAAAATAATGTCATTAACGACTTTTTCCATTCGGGAACGACTGCTCAGTACTTTCTGCATTGTTCCCCACTTCTTTTTGAGTTCTGATTTTTGAAAATCGTTAAGTCCTTTGGTTTTGGCTTCAAACCATTCATCTATCCTTTTTTTCGATGTAAGCTTCTGGTCAATATCCCGGGCTTCATAAACAAGGTCGAGAATCACTTTGTCTTCAACGCCTTCATTGAATTTGTAGGTGTGAATGTATTTGCCAAAAACTTCCAGACTGGTCTGTTTGTCTTTTTTGAGCAGGGGCGTTCCTGTAAAACCGATAAACACCGCATTGGGCAAGAGGGCTTTCATTGTGCGGTGCAATTTCCCGCTTTGTGTGCGATGGCACTCGTCAACAAATGCAAACAGTTCTCCGACGGTTTTTGACGGCTGGCTTTCCAATTCTTTGATAAACTTGTTAAAATTGGCAACCCCTTTTTTGCCGAATTTATGCACCAGCGAACAGAGCAGTCTCGGGGCTGCCTGCCCCAACTGCTGCATCAGGTCTTTTCCGCTGTTAGTGCGGTGTATTTTTTCGTCTGCATCTTTAAAAACCCGTTCTATCTGTTTGTCGAGTTCATCGCGGTCTGTTACGATTGCAACCCGGGCATTGGGGTTGTTTTCTAAAATCCATTTTGCCAAAAGCACCATGACAATACTTTTTCCGCTTCCCTGTGTGTGCCAGATAATGCCGCCTTCGTAACGGCTGATGTGTTTTTGTGCTTCTCTGACACCAAAATACTGATGCACTCTCGGGAGTTTTTTTATGCCGCCGTCAAACAGAACAAAGTCGTAAATGATTTCCAGAAACCGCTCTTTGTCGCACATTTTAAGCAAGTATTTATCCAACAGATTTCGGCTGTTGTCTTCTATATCCTCTTTCCATTTCAGATAATATTTTTCAGGTGTGCCGATGGTTCCGTAACGCAGCCCTTCGGTGTCGTTGCCCGCAAAGATGTATTGCACGGTGGCGAAAAAGGGCTGGATAAAAGCATCCTGCTGGTTGACAATGCTTTGGCGGATGCCTTCGCTTATGGAAACTGTGCTTCGTTTGAGTTCCAGAACGCCCAGGGCAATGCCGTTGACATACAGCACAATATCGGGGCGTTTGGTTCTGCTGCCTTTGATGCTGACTTCCTGGGCAATGGCAAAATTATTGTCTTTGAAGTTTTTCCAGTTGATAAGATGAACGGTTTTAAATTTGTCGCGTGCTTTGGCTTTTACTTTTACTCCGTAACGGAGTGACTGATACACATTTTTGTTGGTGGTATATAGACTGTCGTTAAAATTGTTTGCCGCGGTTTTTAACTGATCCGTGGCCCGGGTAATCAAAGCGGGCTTGTAACCTTTTCGGGTAAGATAGGCGGTCAGCAGTTCTTCTTCAATATTGCTGTTGTTTTCTCTTTCTTCCCAATGCCCCAAATAGTTGTAGCCCAACTCGTCTTTGAATAATTTTACCACACGGTTTTGGGTGATGCGTTCTTTTTGTCCGACTTTATTCATTATGTATTTCCTTGAGCAAATTTTTTGGTGATTGATTTGGCATCTTTACATAAAAGCTGTAGAACAATTTTGCAAATTGTTTTTTTGCGATTTTATTATCAGACGCAACTCAATTCTCTACACAGTGTGTATACAATTTGTTCATCGGGAAAAGTCTCTACGGTGTAGAGACAATAATGCAATGTTCAATAAGCTGCTTTCTTTCAACGATGAAACCGCTCATTCCGGGAATTCGGTCACAATTCCCTTTTTTTCAAGATACGTTTCAAGTCTGCTCTCAAATCCGTGCCTGCTGAAAAAAGCCAGCCTGAGTTCCTTGCCGGAAAAACGGTCATTATGGAGACGGGCGGCTTTTTCGGTGAACTCATCCACGGTTTTCCGGGTAATTTTGTGCAGATATCTGGGAAGGTAATTCTTGCACTCCGCCATGATGACAGACTGTTTTCCTTCCAGAACAATGTCAATCTCCTCGCCGCTCGTCAGATGATAACCGATCACGGGAGCAAACTCCGTGACACTGATTCCCTTTACGATTCCGCCTTTGCCGGCCATGATATGCCGGACAAGCCTCAGCAGCACCTCCTGCTCATAATAGCGGCCTTTGAGATTGTTGTGCCGGCCCTGCAGCACACCGAGCTTTTCGCGCAGTTCCTCTGCCTGCTCCAGTTCCAGTTCCAGATGCTCGGCGCGGTCTTTCAGATCATCCAGCATGTTGTCGTTTCTGAAATAGCTGTCGAATTCGTCAACGGGCAGACCGTACAGGTCGGCATGAACTGTCATCAGAACTTTTTTCAGGGTCCGGTCGAACACGCCGCCGTATCTTCCGCCCCTCTCCTCGATCAGGTCGTATCTGTGCAGAAGCCTCAGCTCTCTCCGGAGTTCCCCCTCATCCAGATCAAGGGACATGGCCTGCCTGAGCCGGCCCGGATAATACCATTCTCCCTCATGCCTGCACAGGAAATATGTTATTCGGCGCAGGTTGACGTCGTTGACGCTGTTCATGGCATGAGACAGATATTCCTCCCAGTCGCTCCTGATGCGGCCTTTTTCGACCTCCCAGGCCAGGGCTTCGTCTGCATCGTCCGGAGATGAGATCATGGGTTTTCCGAACTTGGGGAGCAGCAGATCCGTAATCCGTCCGGGGACATTGTTGGTGATATGGACAATATAGGAGGCAGTTTCACGGCTGACCCGCTGTCCGAAAAGTCTGCCGTAATTCAGAGTCATTTCCACTGATTCTTCCGTGTTCATTTTCGGCACGATAAATTCATCAAAACGCTGGGGAAGCCATCGCATCAGGTCATGGGACACGACGCCCATCAGCGATCCGGTGATCAGAAGCGGGGCCACCCGGCTCTCGGCCGGCGACATATAGGCTTTGCAGGGTTTGTCCTCGACACCGGCGTCAATGTGCATGTTCAGGTACTGGAATTCGTCCAGCATCTGCACGATCTGATCTTCGACACCGACCATCGTGGCGAATCCCTCAGGAACTCCCACCGCGGCGAGAACATACTCGTACTGAGGCATTACCAGTTGTGATATGCTCATGCTGTTTCTCAGGTGGTCCGTGATGATATCCTTGTTCGGCAGTGACAGCGGGGCAATCTCTTCCAGAAGTGTCCCGATGTCCGGTATCCGGGTATCCGATTTCACAGCCCTCCGGTTCCAGGTGATGTCACGGGTGTAATATCCGACAACCTGCATGTAGAACCGGATGGCAAAGTCAATGTAGAATTCCTGTCCGCTGCGTCTGCCCTCCCTGAACTCGTAATAAAACGGGATCACTCCCTTCCGTTCGCTGTACAGGATGTTGTACAGACGTTCGAGAACAAGAGTTTTTCCGATCTTGCGGCGGCCCAGGAACGCGATGCTTCGGCTCAGTTCTTTTCTGATGTTGTCCGCCCATCTGTAAAGAAATTCCAGTTCCCCGACACGTCCGATGAAACGGGACGGATCCCCCACCCGTTCTTTGATAGCAAATTCGATGCCTTCCAGATTCCAGCGATGATTCTCCTTCGGTTTAAGCAGTTTCTCCATGCCTGTCTCCGTATTTCAACCTTATCTTTCCGGTTAAAAGGTTTTGCATCAGACCTTGTTTTATCAGTTTGTATTTTTCCAGTTTCTTTTCCAACGCTTCTATTTCTTTGTCCATATCGGATAACACTTCTGCAATAGCCTTTTGTTGGGGTAGCGGAGGAAGAGGGATTTGTGTTTCTGAAAGAGTTTCTCTTGTAATACCTTTAATTGATGTGCCTTGATTCTGACTTTGTAACCCAGCTTTGTTAAAATCAAAAAAGAGAAATAAATAATTTGTCAGCAATTCGTCTTTTTTAGCATATATTCCTGTAAAATCCTGGCTGATTGAAATATCAAAAGGTGCTATTGCTAATTTACCGACCCCTGTTCTTGTAACAACCAATAAATTTCCTTTTTTAATAACATTTGTCGAACTATTTTTAACCGCCTCCTTTGTTATATATCTTCTTATCTCTCCTACTTTTTGATTAAGAATATCAGCACCTGTAATCCAAGGGATATTTCCTTCCCAAAAATCAGAATTTTGAGTTGATGGTGTTCCTCCGTTTGCAAATCTATCAACAACTTCCCCCAGCTTCTTCACTTCCCAATCCTCTTTTGGAGTGAGTAGTTTTTGCATTGCCCCCTGTTTTATCAGGCGTTTTTTGGCAATGCGCTTTTCAAGGGCTTGTATCAAGTTGTCGGCATCGGATAATACTTCAGCTATGGCTTTTTGTTCGGGTAGCGGGGGAATAGCACATGGAATGGTTATCAAAGTGCTTTTTGATAATTTATACCTGCCAGCACCTTGCCTAGTTAGGAATTGAGATATATCTCTATTTTTAAAATAATTATAAAACCATTTCGTAATAGTTTCATTTTTTCTTCCTTTTATTAAATGAGCATGGTTATTTACATTAAACCTACCATTTACTAAAAGTGTCATTGGCATAGTTTTCCATTTAAGAAAATGGTCTCCATCTTCTCCAATTAAAGAATATTCACCTTCAACTCTGTATTCGTTTATGTAATCTTGAATTTTTGTTGGTCCGTAATAAGGATAACTACCCTGCATTGATTTTCTAATTTCTTCACTAATTGGTAAACGCAAATTATTACATATCAGAAATGATTCGCCTACCAATTTCACTTCCCAATCACTTGGAATAACCCCAACCGCAGTCTTTTTATATCCTTCTTTTACTTCCATACAAGTCCCATTTTTTTTAGATGAGCATTAACTTTACTTTCCAAGTCCTTTACTTCTTGATCAATTGCAGGCAAAGGCATTTCATACCGTTCAGCCAGTTCTTTTATGCGATTGGTCAGGCGTTGGCTTATGCGGACAATCTCGCCTTTTACAGCCTTTTCAATGGTCTGCATCCATTTGTCATCCACAACCAAAGTTTTTACTTCATCTTCGGTAAGTGTCGGATATTTAGCATAAAGTTTATCATCCAAGTCTTTTTCGGCAACTTTTATTTTTTTGTTGGCACCAGCCTGTTTGGTCAATAAATCCAGATACGATTTCAGAATCTTTGTTTCTTCTGCCATGTATGTTTGGCCCTTTATCTCTTTCAGACGTTTTTGTATATTGGCCTTGTTTACTTTTTCCAATTCTGCAAAACAGCCTTCCTCTCCGCTGTGTTCTTCAACCAAACAGCCAATTTCAGTTGTCAATTGTTCATTATCCATTGTCAATTGATTAATTGCCTGCTTTTCGCTTTTAAAATAGCGGTTTGTCAGCAAATCTTTTGGAACCAGATCGCAAGTCCAGCCCTTATCCACCTTTTTCTTGGCTTTATTTTCCACAATAATGCGGTAAGTCTCTGCCTTCCAACCATCCACAGAAATAATATAGCAGTCATCCTGCATGATTTCATTCCAGTAAGTCATCAGATGTTGGTAAATATCGTATTTGTCAATCAGGGCTTTGCTGGCATAGTGTTGCAGCAAATTTTCAGAAAGCTGGTATATGACTGCTTTGGGTTTATTGCCTTTGTCCAAATTTTTCAGATACTCGGTGCTTTGGGTTTTCCAAGTATCAAAGAGCTTGTCCATGTCCTTGGTGAACGCCACAAACTCAGGATGTTTTTTAATTGACAATTGATAATTGGTAATTGACAATTTGCTGTATTTTTTACGTCTGGTTTTTTTGAAAAGCGTTCGCTTTAAACCAGGGTAAACTTCCCAGTATTCTGCAAGTGCTTCAATGTCTGCGTTTGGTATTCCGCCTTTTAAATGGGCCTCAATATCTTGTATGTCTTCGGTTTCCTGGCTCTCAATATATCTCGGAAGGTTTAAGTTGAACTCGTTCTCCTCAATCTCAGCAGCGGAAACCATCCGACTGTATCCTGCAATTTCCTGCTGTGCGTTAAACACATCTGTAATCCTGCGAATATCCTGCTCCCGCAGGCGGTTTTTGTTGCCGTCTTTTACAAACCCCTTTCCTGCATCAACCATGAAAATGCCCTTGCGATTACGGGCATTTTCTTTGTCTGTCAAAATAATGGCCGCGGGAATGCCGGTGCCGTAAAACAAGTTGGCAGGTAATCCGATAATACCTCTGATATATCCTTTTCGGATAAGATTCTGACGAATCTCAGCTTCCACATTTCCCCTGAATAAAACCCCGTGTGGCAGAATGACCGCGCCTTTTCCATTTCTTTTTAATGAACGGACAATATGAAGCAGATAAGCAAAATCCCCGTTTTTCTCTGGCGGAACACCATAATCAGAAAAACGCTTGTAGGGATTATCATCAGGCAAAGTCAGACCGTTGCTCCAACGCTTGTCGCTGAAAGGCGGATTGGCAACCACATAATCAAATATCTGAAGGCTTCCGTCTTTCTCAAACAAAGGTTTGGCAAGAGTGTTTCCCTGTCTGATTTCAGCAGTCGGGTTATCGTGCAGAATCATGTTCATCCGTGCCAGTCCGGCCGTGGCACTGTCTTTTTCCTGTCCGAAAAGCGTAACCGCCATTTGTGCTTCTTCGCCAACTTTCAGCAATAACGAACCCGAACCGCAAGTCGGATCATAAACGGTTGTGCTGGCACTTGTCTTTTTGTTATTGATACCAATGATTTTTGCGATTGTCCGGCTTACCTCGGCAGGTGTATAGAACTGTCCTTTGCTTTTTCCGCTGTCTTTGGCAAAGTGCCGCATCAGATACTCATAAGCATCTCCGAGAATATCGTCTCCGTCTGCCTGGTTATTGCTGAAATCTAATGCAGGATTTTCAAAAATGGCAATCAGGTTGGTTAATCTGTCCACCATTTCCTTGCCGTCACCCAATTTGGTAACATCAGCAAAATCAGGCATACTCGACAATTTATTGGCTTCAACAATGGGGTTGATAATTTTCGTGTTGATTTTGTCACCAATGTCGGTTTTCCCTTTGAATGCCACCATATCTTTAAAACTTGCACCTTCGGGAACGGTTACCGGTGCAAACGGTTGGCCCTCCCATTTGTCGCTGATATATTTAATAAACAGCATCACCAACACATAATCTTTGTATTGGCTGGCATCCATTCCGCCTCTTAATTCATCACAACTTGCCCAAAGGCTACTGTATAATTCCGATTTTTTTATTGCCATTTTATTTTCGATATCTTTTTTGCCATGCTTCTTACACTTACACATAATGGTCAAAATTTTTCACGTATCGCCGTATTACACCGCCAAACATGGAGAACTTTCTATTTCACTATTTCTGGTTCTAACGGATTTTGTGGTTTCCCCGGGGGTTGTCATTCCGGGGAAATCAGGAGGCTTTTCCGTTATCCGTAGTTAATACAGCGGATTCCGGGTTAAAATTAAAAAACATCCGTTTTTTAATTTTTACTGATTATAACGATTATAACGGATTTTGGGGAGGCACTTTCCTGTCCCGGAGGGACATCCGGGAATAGCCCGGCAATTCATTGCCGGGCTGCACAGCCTGTCGGAGAGTCCCTCAGGGACGACTGATTCAGTCGTCCCTGCGGGACTCCGGGAGATGTTCATGTCTCTTACCCGGCAATGAACTGCCGGGCTGTTCTCAGATGTCCCTCCGGGACAAAAAATACCATCCCCGGAATCAGTTATAATCAGAATTTTTATATGAAAGTCCCGATAAAAAATCCCCCGGCCCTTTACGAAAGGGGGAGTTGTGCGGGTTTCATCATTCGTTGTGACCGCCAGGTCATGGGATTTCCCCGGAATGACGGATAAGATGCTGTCATTACGGGGAAAATAAAAAACGGATGTTTTCCGATTTTAACCCGGAATCCACTGTCTGTAAGGTATTTCCCAAAAATTAATATACCCGGTATCTTGCTCTTGCTCTTGTGCTCTCGCTCCTGCCTGATAAAGAGCAAGAGCAAGATTAAAATTAAGGTCAGACGGGCAGCGTGGGCAGATTATTTATTGGGAAATCCCTAAAAGTTTTCGATCTACTGAGAATCGCCTAAATTCTTTTTTGGCGCGCATCCGTCTCATATCTCGGCATAAATATGAAATTCAGGATAATAACTATCTGACATATTATTGCATTTTTAAGAGTGTTCGCATAAAAAATGAGAAGCGAGCCATTCCTCACTTCCCATTTTTCACCTCTGTTACTGATTATAGCGCATTTTCCGTTCTTCTTCAATGAGTTTCATGGTTTCAGCACTGCCACCGGTGCGCTTCCATATATGCTCCGGCTTGGCCATGAGTTCCTCAATCATCTTCTTGTACTTCTCACCCTTGCCAGCTTCCTCCGCCAGTTCCAGGACTTCGGGCAGGAACTCTTGATAAAAGTTGCGGCTGACTTCATACATGCCATGCCAGTGCGTATAGTCAGGACCGCTCATCGCAGCGCCGTGACGTGCCCTCCGGCCTTCATGATGCCAGATTTCAAACCAGGTATATCCTAGGTGATTCTGGAATCCGCTGGCCTTCCAGATGCCGTCATCTTTCAGGGCCTTCACAATTGCTGCCCCGGGCTTGGCGAATTTTTCGTTGTAGAGTGTGACAAGCTCGTCAAACTGCTTATAAAAGCCTTCAATCTGATTTACCCCGTGACAGGACTTGCACACCTCCTGCATATTCTTGCGCCGCTGTTTCCAGGGAAGCACTTCCTTGATCTGCTTGTCAGTGACGACTTTTTTCAGCTTGTAATTCTCTGCAACAACATAAGTCTTGTATTGTGCCATCTGACCGGCACGGGGCGGAATCTCACCCGGAACATCGGTCACTGTTCCGTCTGCAAATGTCACCCGGTTCAGTTTGGCCGAGACAGGCGGACGCAGGGTCCAGGATATTCGGTCCCCCACGTTGTGCGTGTTCGGCGCAATCGCACCGTTCAGCTTCACAAAAGATCCCATATGACAGCTTGAACACGTCGGGGCATAATGATAATCCTTGCCCAGTATCCACTTGCCGTCCTTCATAATATCCATACCGTTCTGACCGTCTTTTCTCATGGCGCTCTTATAAGCAATACCATGTTTGGATTCCTCATAGATTTCCTTCTGGGGATGGTCAGGTCCCATATGGCATTTGCCGCAGTTGTCGGGCTGCCTTGCAGTGCTGGCCCTGAAAGAATGCTTGGAATGACAGGCATTGCAGGTGCCCTTGGTGCCATCCGGGTTGATCCGTCCGATCCCGGAATTGGGCCATGTGTTGTGGTCTGTCATGGGAGCATCGGTCTGACTGCGGAGCGGTTTCCCGTCCTTGTCCCGTTCAAGCTTGACAACAGAGCCGTGGCACTGCCAGCATCCGCTGTGCATGTTGGCCTTGTTGCTAGGCATACCGCCGATGACCTCGGCGAGCATGTTGTCCAGGGAAGCCATGATCTCACCTGCTGTGGAGTGATGCGACTTCTGCATCTGCTCATATTCCGGCTCATGGCATTTCTGGCAGTCATTAGGCGTCAGTACCGCCCTGATGAACGCGCCTTCATGCATGTAGCCGTACTCGTCACCCTTGTCCGCCGCATGACAGTTGTAACATCCGACCTGCCCCTCTTTTGCTGCTGCATGAGGGGAGTCCTCCCACTGCATCACAAGGGACTTGTTTTCCTTGAGATGACAGGTGATACACTTCTTGTTGATCTCCTGTACCTTGGGATTTTTCACATCAAAAGATTCCTTTGTAAGTCCGAATGCGGTACCCGCAATGAATACTCCCAAAGCAAGTCCGACAAACACAGATCTGATCAGATACATCTTTTATTCTCCTCTTTGAGATTGAAAAGTTTGGTGTTGGTGTTCCATCAGACACCGGAAAAGTACCAACCGCTTTTAATCAAAAATGAAAATATCACCCCCTTTCGTTGCAAGGGTAAAGGTTAAAGGTTAAGGGTTAAGGAACACGGCTTAACCCCTTTACCCATACCTGCGTGTCTGCATTTAAGTCAGGCTGTCCGCTCACTTTTCATTCCGCACCTGCAATGAGCTGCAAGATAAGGACAGCCTCTTCCAACACTATTTTCCCATCACTGTTCATATCATCAGAGCTTCCTGTCAACACTCTCAGAACCAATATTGCATCACGCAGGCTGATCACCCTCAGACTGCCGCTGTTTGTTTGCAGGGCTGATGAGGCAAAGTCCCGGCCGTTTCCCATACTGATTTTGTCCCCTGCAATTCTTATGGAGAGGTCGGTGTCTGTTTTTATTGTCACCGTGGCCCATCCGGCACTCACAAACAAATCCGCGTCATTCGCGTCCATGTCTGCCAGAACATATTCCTTTTTTCCCATGCCGATGTTGCTCAGGTCGAGGGCGACAGTCATTTCCCGGGTGTCAGGGTTATATCCGTAGCCCTGGGTTTCCGGCCCGGTGATGATGTTGTCAATTGCTATGGTCTCAGCGTGATTCTCTATCCGCTCCTCCCATTCCGGGATGCTTTCATACCATTGCTGCTTCATTTTCTCCTGAAACGCCTGACTGTCAAACTCATTCTGCAAAATCACCTTTCGTGCTGTGGAATACGCGTCAGGCGGCTTGACGATGATCGAATCCTCATCAATCCCGAGCGACAGTTCGGATTCAGTGCTGCCGTACCAAACCCGGAGCGCGGCTGTGGCATACATACTTGTGACGAACGTATCAGCATTTTCGCCATTTTCAATGCTGATCTCATAGGTGATCGAATCCGACTGCAAAGGGGCATGTATCTTCGCGAACATGAAGCCTCTCTCAGCGTCGTAGGCCAGGGCCTCTTCCATGGGGAAACGATATATGTGCCCCGTATTGTTCCAGATTTCCATCCGCTGCTGATGTTCCTCCGATGATTCCTGCTCATTTTTCCGCAGTTCCTGAAGAATGCTGTCGTATTCAGTTGTTTCAAGGAATTTCAATCTGAATGTATAATCCTGTTCAGACTGATCCGAGGTCAGGCTGTCGTAGGAACGGTTCAGGGGATCGAAAGTATAATTCTCAATATCCGGCGTGACAGTGCCTGTCCAGTCAGAAGCCACGTCAAGGCTGTAATATCCTGAACTGTCCGTGACTGTGGAGCCGGCATCGTTGCTGAAACTCACTGTCACCCCGCTGATTCCGTTGTTCTCTGCATCCCTGACATTGCCGGAGATGGCATAAGTGTCTTTTGTTCCGGCATAATCCTGTTCAGACTGATCCGAGGTCAGGCTGTCGTAGGAACGGTTCAGGGGATCGAAAGTATAATTCTCAATATCCGGCGTGACAGTGCCTGTCCAGTCGGAATCAACGTCAAAGCTGTAATATCCCGAACTGTCCGTGACTGTGGAGCCGGCATCGTTGCTGAAGCTCACTGTCACCCCGCTGATTCCGGCACTTTCCAAGTCTCTGACATAGCCTGAAACTGTATGGCGGATAACCTGCGGTTTTTCCGTGAAATCCTGATCAGGCTGATCCGAACTTATGTTGCTGTATGAGAGGTTCTCCGGGACAAAGGCATAGCCGCTCATATTCGGTGTGACCGTCCCGCTCCATCCCTGGCTGACAGACTGGCTGTAAAACCCTGAGCTGTCAGTGCTTGCTGAACCGGCATCGTTGCTGAAACTCACTGTCACCCCGCTGATTCCGGCACTCTCCGAGTCCCTGACATAACCTGAAATGGTATAACGGACATCTCCTGTCCCTGTTTTGACAATTATTTCTGACTTGAACGGCTCCAGCACCATGTCACCGCCTTGTTTGTCCAATGTCTCATAATTGCCGGGTATTGAAAAGGATTTGCTTTCATCAGTTTTGTTCACAATCAGGGCGGAATCACTTGAAATACCTTTCAGCCCCTCATTGTCAAACACGATTTTGGTCTTTTCCTTTTGCTGTGCCTCCACTTCCTGAAATTTGAAATTGTCTATCCACAGTTGCTGATCATCTCCGTCTTTGAGCAAAAAGATCGGTGCCACTGTCAGATCACGTCTTGCCTGAAACATATATTGATGGTGTTGTATTTTGTTTTTAAATTGAAAATTGGATTCAGGTATCAGCCTGACAAACTCACCATCAACCGTTTTTGCTATTCTGAACTGATATGTGGTTCTGCCTGCCGCATAAGAGTCGAACTCCAAATTGTAAATTTTATCTTTTTCAAAAGCGATCTCATTTTTAAGCTTTATAGACGTGGCACTTTCTCTCATAAAACTCTCAGAGCCGGTTTTGCTTATGTCGTCACTGCATGTGCCTCCGCTCAGAACCGGGGGGGTGTTTTCGCAATCTTCAAAATCATCCTCCGCCAGAGTCGCTGCAACCGACTTTATTTCAAACCCGGGAAATCTGATATCACACGAGCCGGAGTTTCTGTCATGGGTGCCATTGAAATGCAGAAAAGAATCCAGATCATATCCGCCATCATAAAAAATATAACTCTCAGAATACGGAGAGCAGTAAAAATTGTTGTCAAGATCAAGATTCTCAGGACTGTTAGTTATCTCCAAGCCCTTGTGAAATGCGTATTTTTCCATGCCCATGACGATATTGTCGGCGACATACATTATGTTGTTCTTTATCTTTATCCCGCTTCCGCCTTTTTTGGACTGGATCTGAACTTTATTTCCATAAGAGACATTGCCGCTTACCTCATAATTCTTCTCCCCCTCAGTTACCATGATGCCAATGTCTCTTGCATAAGCAACCGTGTTACCTGTGATGACATTGTTTTGCATCTTTTTGTAATCAAAGATGCCCATGCCGTAGGAGCCGTGCTTGGAAGTTTTATCCTCTCCTGTGTAACCGTTTGCGCCGTCATTGATGTTGCCGTAAACACCGATAATAATATTATCTGTGATTTCAACATTATTGCCTCTCAGGGTGATAGCGCCGCCATCATTGATATTCAGCAGCGATCCCTGAATGAAATTGTTGCTGATCGTCGCGCCGTCAGTGCCTATCTCCAGTGCCGAATACGATGAGTTGATAATGCTGTTGCCTGATATGTTCAAGGCTCCGTCGTTCAGGCTGTTGATTCCCTTTCCCTGTGTCAGCGCAGTGTTGAAGCTGCCATAAGTGAGAAACATGCCGTTGTTCGTGATTTGATTCCCTGCAATATCAATATTTTCATGTTTTCCGACACTGATACCGGTTGCAAAAGAGTTGTCAATATGATTGTTTTTTATCTCAGTGTCATTTGAATTATAGATATAGACACCTTTGCCGCAATACTGCATATTGATGTCTTCAATGATCACATTGTCCGAGTTGTTGATATTGACACAACTACTGAGATAATGTTTGAAGGAGAGGTCTCTGACAGCCACATTGTGCTGCTTCCAATAGATGCTGATGCCGTTGTCATGAGTGATTCCCTCTGTCAGGCTGTCGCTGATGTCCGTATCTTCCGGGGGATAGAGATATATTTTGCTGTTCTCACCGTCATAATACCACTCTCCCGGATAATCCAGTTCCTCAAGCTTGTCATCCATGAAATATCCCCATCCTTTTATGGGATACCAGGGGGTAGTTTCACTTTCAGTGGTTATCACGCCATTGTTATAGCCTACAATCTCCCTGACAGAGTATTGCCAACTGTATGTCCTGGCTCTCAGAGTGGCGCCTTTCCAATAGTTCAGGCTGTTTTTATAACTTTCCAGTTCCTCGTCATAAAAACTGTATTGGCTTCTTTTCTCGTCTATGTTCAGCCAGTTTGCCTTGTCCGGGGAGTTGACATTCGGATATCTTGCGATGGTCATAAGCTTGCGATTCACAAAAAGATGCCTGATACCATTGCCGTTTTCCTTGCCGCCGAACACCGCATCTGACAGATCCGCCTCATACACTTTGTCTCTGATTTCCGAATTTATCCTGCCATCCGAAGTTTTTTCCCAGCCTGTTATCTTCAGACTGCCGAGGAACATAGGCCTGGTTCCGGTGCCGTATGCTCCGAACTTAATATTCGTCTTTTGCATTTTCTTTGCGATCACGCCTCTGAACTCATCCCCTCTCTTAAAAAGATAGACAGAGTCAGATGCCCCGTGATCATTGAAGGTGTCAAAATCCCAGGGAGAGTCCTGAGACAGACCGTCGTTTGAACTGCTGCCCTCAGAGGATGAGACATAATAAACCGTTTCGCTTCCGGATGCGCTGAAACTGTCGGCGCTTTCAACAGTCGTGTCATCCAATGTCACTTCATGATTTTTGTAATCTTCCATTCCAGCAGGCTCGTTTATGACAAAGGCCGAAAAAGCATCTGGACATACCGGCCATGCTGCAAACAGAACAAGACAGAAATACAATAATGTGTTGTTTCGCATAAAGTTCATGTCAATCCTCCTTATTCAGATTACGCGGTTTTGGTGGCTTCCTCCGGTTTTTCTCCTTATGCAGTCACACATCTGAATGCCTCCAGAGTTGATGCAAAGATTTCCTTAAAAGCATCCGGTTCCCGCTTAATGGCACGGGAAATCACAATTTCGGCAAATGTGGACACATCTTCGGAGCGACTGATTTTGAGAAAGCGCGCTGCGGTCATGTATGCTGAAATAAAATCCTTGGAGTCAAGCCTTTCAATTCCATTTCTTCTCATTAAGTCAGGAATCTCCCGCGTAATCTTGTTCAATAACTTTTCCTGTGTCATGCCTGCTTTTTGGGCAAACCGAGTGAGAACGCGCTTCGTGAGAGCAGCGGCAAGAATATAGCCGTCAGTGGCTGCGCTGTCAGATATCTGGTCTTCCGATATCGGCAAAGGGGGGGGCTCGGCAATATGCAGGGCTATCCGCAGATCCGGAAGATCCGGCGGAAATGTCGCTAATGTCAGAATATTGTTCCAACCATGGAGAAACTGAAAAGACAGCTCAGTCTTATAGCCACTCTCCTCCAAAATTTTACAAAAGCCGTTTTCGTATTTCTCCCGGATACTCTCTGTTGTATCCCCCGCGTCTCTGTCTGCGAGAATGACGCAGCGCACCTTCTGAAAAGGACTCAGTTCCGGTTCCAATCTCTCTGAAATTTTGTTTACGGAATCATATTTCCCACCGGTTCCGATAAATAAAGGTTTTGAAGGCAAGTTCAGATTTATTTTGTTCGCAACCTTATCATCCGTCAATCTGTGTACAAGGATTTTTTCAGTTTTTCCCTCTCCGAAGATATAGAAAGTCATTCCTCTTCTCCTATACTATATTTGATGGTGCCTTTTCCTTGTTCCCAAAGACGGGGATCCATGCCGGATTCCAGCCACGCTATGAGATTCCGAGGTTTGAACTTGGAAACAAATTGTCTGCCTTCGTGGTTTATCCTCAGACGAAACGCTTTCAAATCAGTTTCAGGTATGTCTCCGTTTCGCAGCATATCCGTAAAAGCAGCCACCACCTCCATACTCTGTGTTGTGACAAACATCTGAATCGGCTTGTCCCTGATGAGGCTGATGATTTCCCGTACCAGCCGTTCCAAAGCAGCAGGGTTCAAGAACAGCTCCGGGTCTTCCCACAGCAGCACCCCGGGTTTTTCCTCACTCACATCATCTGTCAGAGAAAGCAGGGGTGCTATAATTTTAAACGCATGCCTGGCTCCGTCCCCCCACATATCAATGGGCAGCAGTTTGTACCCCTGTTCCATATAGCCTCCCATAATGTCAGTTTCCGGCATGTTGAGGCTGGTGAAGGTGATATAAGGAACATCATCGCCGGAAGCCAGGTTGAAAACGGCCTGCATAATATCTCCCATACGCTTCAGCCATCGCCTGGTCTCAAATCCCCGGTTCACAACAAAGTTTCTGGTCAGATGTTGGGACGCGCTGTGAAAATCGTAAAAAAGTGTCCGGCAGGCTGCCGGCAGATCACCTTCCACAGACCATCCTGCCATCCCGTTCATCTGATAGGTGAAGAGGGGATACCAGAGGAAAGCATAACGCGGATTTTTCCATGCAGCGGCTTTATGGCCGAAGTAATCTTTTATTACCGCGGACATGTCTTCTTTCTTTTCTTCATCTCCCGTAATCTTTGTTTCTTCCTGAGTATCACCGTCCAACGGTTTCGTCACTTCGACAGCAAACGATGCAAGCTGCTCTTCCTGACCCGCGACGAACTCGGTTCTGGCTTCCTTCTCTACTTCAAGAAGATTGTAATGGTCAAGAGGCCCGGGCAAGTTTATGAATCTGATTCTGCCATCTTCCCATTTGCCAGGCCCGTCCTGCCAGCGTATGGGAGAACAGTGGCGCTGCCAAAGACGGACCATGGGCTGGATGCCCATCAGATCCGTGTCAGCCGATATTCTCACCGGTGTGAACTCCCCTTCTTTTGAGGCAAGGAAGCAGGGAACGTCAGCCGTCGTCATGAGATAGAGGGCTTCCAGAATAGTACTTTTTCCTGTATTGTTGGGTCCCACAAACAGATTGATTTTGGCAAAATCCTCAATCTTCCCTTCCGCTATTCCCCGGAAATTCCGCATATATAAATGATTAATCATTTGCACCTCCAACTGTTTTGGCCGCCTGATTCCATGCATCCGGGCCGCTTCTGATTGTGATTTGCACATTTCTGACATTCCCCTCCAGATTCAACGCATCAAGCCAATGGGTTCGGCCGGAGAGAAGTTCCCGCATCTGACTCCTGATCGTGGCGTAATGGTACAGAATGTCTCTGTGGTGTGGCAACCATGCCCAGCCGGATACCAGCCAGGTATTGTCTTTTTGCCGGACAGCCCATCCCGGATTCATCTTGTTCCGCGGATGCTCATATCTTCCCTTCGTGCTGAAAAGCCATCGGGCCGCTTGTGAGGACGGCCATTTTTGTCTGTGATGCCAGTAGTTTTCAATTGAGGGGCTGACAGGAACCAAGCCCTGTTCTGAGAGACGTATCATATCAAAGTCTTCCAATTGCTTCGGCTCTGTCGTAATTGCCGGATACCATCCACACCAGTTCTGATGCCGGGGATGAAAATGCAGCTCGAAAAAGGTGATGTCCTGCAGATTCGGAGATTCGTCAGAGGATTTCCGCGTGTTTATTACAACCAGGATCATACTGATTATAACGGATTTAGGGGATCCCGGTGAATGTGCCCTGACAATCCACCTTCGGCAAGGGGCCGGCACGGAGAACCGCAGAGTCTTTATTGTTATTCTCTGTGGTTTCTCTGCGGCCCTCTGTGATTTTTAAGGGAATGCTTTCTGATTCAGGCTCCCCTAAATCCGTTATAATCAGATATAATCTGCTTTCATAGAACTTTTCCCTCCTTTTCAATTCTTGCCCGCAAAGAATCAGATGCTTCTTCTATCCTCACCAGATCCATGCTTATTTCACTATCCAAATACAAGAGCTGACCTACTGCCCGGTAATACATCCTCTCATCCAGATCCCAGACAGCCAGGTCAACATCTGATCTGCGGTGGAAAAGTTCCTTGCTGACCAATGATCCGAACACGACCACCCGGGACGCGCCGAAGCGTTCTTTAAGCAGATCACCCATTTGCCTGGCCAGATCCCATGCATGTCGGTAGCGGCGGAATAACATCTGCTTTTCCAGCTCCGAACAACGGCGGGCCGTTGCCTTGTATGCAGCCATTTTCTCATCAGGTATTTGGGCATCTCTCATAAAAGTAGAACAATTTTGCAAATTGTTCCAAACAATTTACAAAATTGTTTTGCAGCAAAGTGTAAACTGACAAATGAAGGGTGCCGATATTTGCAAAAGCCTTCAAACTTCAAACTTCATCCTTCAAACTTCACCCTTCATCCATCTCTTCCATCCAGAATGGAAATATCCTGCTGATAACAAACAGGACAACCAGCGGAGCGCACATCAGAACAATGGCGGTCAGAATGCCCTCCTTGTCGAACCATTCAGGATGAAACACAGTGAAGCCTCTCGCACTCTTGGATATTAGCTGACCGCCGATAACCACATTCCACCGCATGAATACCACCTGCAATAAAAGCATGAATGAGACAAGCGACGCGCCGATTTTGAAAAGCGTGTCATTTACCCGGGTCAGGCACAGCCATCCCAGCAAAATCAGCGGGATCACGGAGAGTATGCCGACCTGCCCTATCCAGAAGGAATTATAAAGCGGCCCGTTCAGCAATTCATCCACCGCGTGGTAATGCGCTGTTCTCAGGTAGGAATGGGATAATACTTCCAGCATTTCAAACACAAAATCAAGGATAAAGAACCCTGCGAGGTAATTCGTGCAGGTCCGCACACAATCCGTATCAGCCGGTTTGTTCGTGAACGTCTTGATCAGAATATACACCAGGATGATGCCGGCGACACCGGAGACACACGCGGAAAGCAGGAAAATAACCGGCATAAGCGGCGTGGCCCACGTCGGATTCGCTTTGATGCCCCCGAAGATGAAACCGACATAGCCGTGAAGCACACAGGCCATGGGAATACCGATTGCGGCAAGAAAGCTGATGATCTTCCTATCCAGTTCAAGGGATTCGGGAGAGAGGTTTGTGCTGTCAAACGTCAAAGCCCTGTAAATCATTTCCATAAGCCCTTGGGATTTCTTCCTGAGATATACCAGGGTGGGACGATAGATGAACAGCACCTCAAGCAGGAGAACGACCCCGTAAAGCATATAAATATAGCCGAATCCGGCCATTGCCGAAGAAGGATTCGGCGTGAGCATGATGTTGAAATTTCTTTCGGGCCGCCCGAGATGGAACAGCAACGGCAGGGTGGCGCAGGTGAGAAAAGCCAGCGCGAACAGCAGGGAAAACCGGGAAATGGGTTTCAGGGACTTCACCCCGAAGACATGGTAAAGGGAAGAGACGATAAAGGCACCTGCCACGATGCCGGTAATATAAGGATATAACGCGATCATCATGCTCCAGTGAACATGGAGATCATTGGGAAATACATAGTTGGTCAGAATTGTGATGGCATTTTCATGGGCTGCATTCATCAGATCACCTCCCGTCGGGCGCCCTTATAATAAAGTGAGGGCGAGTTTCCCATATCTCTCTTGAGCACGGTTATGACTCCGGGGCCGCTCAGGATTTTGTAAACCTCGGATTCTTTGTCGTTCAGGTCCCCGAATTTCCTGGCCTTGGCAGGGCATACATGGACACATACAGGCAGCAGGCCGCGGCGGACCCTGTGATAGCACCAACTGCATTTTTCGGCCGTATGTGTGACCGGATTGAGAAACCGGACCGAATACGGACATGCCTGAATGCAGTAAGCACAGCCGATACAGCGTTCGGAATCAATCAGCACAAAGCCGTCCGGGGATCTGAATGTCGCGCCCACAGGACAGACCTGCACACATGAGGGATCCTCGCACATGTTGCACAGCTTGGGCACGAAAAATGTGTCCCTGACCGGTCTGTCAATGTCCTCACGAGGCTTCTGATAACCGTCCAGACCGCCGTTGGGACAGTCCACATAAATATTCTCGTCAATATCTTTGATGTACCGTTCCACCCATGTTCTGTAATTGCCGTCCGGAACATTGTATTCCCGCTTGTCAGCCACACAGCAGGAACCGCAGCCGATACATCGGGTGATATCCACAATGAACACAAAACGGTGCCGGGACATATCATATTCACTGCCCCGGATCCCGGGAATCTGTTCCGGAATGTGTTCCGGAATCTGCTCCGATGTTTCCAGATCATCCGCCCTGAGCGGAATCACCAGGAGCAGGGAACCCGCGATGGTTCCCTTGAGAACCTTCTTTATAAAGGTCCGGCGTTCTTCATTCAGTTCAGGTTTTTCCCTGTCCATCAGCTCGCCTCCTTTATACTAAGTGCCTGTTTGGCCTGGTCAATATAATTATACGGCGCATGTACATGGTGGCACTGGTTGCATGTATGCGTTTCCTTGACCTTCTTATCCCTCAGATGATCGGGCATGACCACGGTTTTGATGACATCCCCGGGTCTGGCATGTATTGCCCTGTTGTGGCATCTCAGACATAAGACCCTGATTTCCTCCCCTTTTTTGACTGGGAGTTCCCCTGTCTTTATGCCGCTGGTGATGTGGTCAGCCATGGGCCCATGGCAGAACTCACAGGAAATGGTCTTATGAAGTCCGTTCTTATGAAGTCCGGCCTCATGAGTGTGACACGGCAGGCAGGGTGTGTTTGTTTTATGGCGCATATCCCTGTCTGCTTCCTCCTGGATGGCATCTGCACGATAATGCCCATAGACACCAAATGATTTAGGGGATGAAATTTCTTTGCCGATAAATCCGACAACGGCAAAAATCACAAGGCCCAGGATAATACGTTTGACATGTGAATTGTAGCTTGATTTCATTTGCAATCTCCTTGACGCCAAAGCATCTGCCCTGCAGACTGCCAGGTGCAAAAATTCAGGCTTTTTCCTTATCCCTCAGTTTTTCGCGGACACGATCCACAAGCGAATGATTATATGATTATCCACATCTTTTTACCTGATTTTCCAAAACCTGCCAAAACAGACAGACTTTGAGGGCTGCCTTTCTCAACCCGTCAGTTGTAAAAAAAAATAAAAATCGTCTTGGCCACCGACTGTCAGCTAAGTGCCTGTTGGCATCCTTCATTTGTCAGTTTGCACTTTTTCTGTAGTACACCATTTTTTAAGTTCGCCCCCCTTTTCTAAAGGGGGGATTTTATGTTACAAAAAAGGGGGTTGCGGCAGAAATCCCCCCCTTAAAAAAGGGGGGTATTTCCCCCAAATTAATATACCCGGTATCTTGCTCTTGCTCTTGTACTCTCGCTCCTGCTCCTGCCTGATAAAGAGCAAGAGCAAGATAAAGAGCAAGATTAAAATTAAGGTCAGACGGGCAGCGCGGGCAGATTATTTATTGGGAAATCCCTTACAAGTTGATGTAGTAGAACGATTTTTCAAATCGTTCCGAACGACTTGAAAAGTCGTTCTACAGTCAGAAAAAGTGTAAACTGCTTTTCAGCATCTATGAAAGATGCCTGCCTGTTCAAAAATTTTTTTGCATCAGGATAATCTAATCTGTTAATTTTTTCAGAAAAAAATTACCATCCTGTTCCCTTATGTCAGGAAATTTATGAACAAATGCTCAGTCAGAAACCAGTACCAGTACCGGAAAAACTTAATTATTGGAATACTAAAGAATTGTTTTGGAATTGTCAATCTTATAATTATCTAAAAGATGTAACAGATTTGTTAATTTGGTTCTGTTTTGTCTATCTGAGTTCTGGTTCGGATTTGCCAAGCCGAACAGATCCTGTAACACAAAAAACTGTATAACCGGGTTGTTTACTCGTTCCCAGGCTCTGCCTAGTACACCAAGTCATAAGTTCGTACACACTTTTCCAGCCCTTAAAATCAGGGCGGACAGTGTTTTTTTACTGTGTACGAACTTGTGACTTGCAGTACTAGGCTCTGCCTGGGAATGCATTCCGCAAGGCTCTGCCTTGCAAGGCATTTCGCTTAACTTGCCTGTTTTAAAGCAAAAACGAGGCAGAATCTCTCAGGATGCATTCCCTGGGAACGAGCATTTCCTACTTTTTGGGAATGCGCCCCTTCCGAAGAGTCCCGGAGACCTTGCGTTGTAATGATAGCTGACCGGACCAGGCCCGAACAGATCCGCCTGTAACACAAAACTATATAACAGGGTTGTTCCTGTTCTGACCGCAGCAATTATCAGCGCGGAGATAAACGGGCCGTCTGAACAGTTGCTCGCGTTTTTAATTATCGCCCTGATTATATAAAATCTCGTGAGTCGTAAGTTTTCATAAATGGCTGAAATAACTCACCCGAAACTCCCCCTTTTTTTAAAGAGGCAAGGGGGGGATTTTTCTCAAGCTCCTGAAATCCATCTGAATCCCCCTTTAAAAAAGGGGACTTTTAACAGCGGCTTCAGAGGACTCATGACTGTCGAGTTGAAATTGAGAGTTGAAAAATCTGCTTTTATATGTTATTGCAGGTTTTATTTTGTTGTAGCGCATTCTTTTCAGATTACGCAATCTTAAAGAATGCGCTACCTTCAGCCGAAATTCAGAATGGCCGATATAATAATTATTATACTACTCTTTAAGTTGCCCCCTTTTTTAAAGGGCAGGGGGATTTTCCGCTGCAAGAAAAGCGGGTTACGTAAGAAATCCCCGCCCCCTTTAAGAAAGGGAGGAATTTACGAAGTGGTGTACTACAGTTCTGTAAGCGGAGTTCAAAGCTTGCTTTGTGAATTAAAGCAAGACACACAAAGCAACTCCGTTTAGCTTACTGAACGCACGTATCAGAAGGAGATGATATTATGCCAGATATGGATGATGTAAAACAGTCAAAACAGTATCACACCGATATCCCCCAGAAGGCGGAACAATTTTTTTTAAAAGGATCTGATTCATTAGAATGGGGAATGAAGAATCGCCTGGCCCGGATATTCAACGCTAAATCCGGCCGCACGGTTATGCTGGCCGTTGATCACGGCTATTTTCAAGGACCCACCACAGGACTTGAGCGGATTGATCTTGACATATTACCTCTTGTTCCTTATGCAGATACGCTTATGCTGACCCGCGGCGTTCTCAGGAGCATTGTTCCCCCTTCAATGACAACCCCGATGGTTGTTCGGGCAAGCGGGGGAATCAGTATGATCAGCAAAGAACTCTCCAACGAAGAAATCGCTGTGGATATTGAAGACGCCATTCGCATGAATGCCTGTGCGCTGGCGATTCAGGTTTATATCGGCGCCGAATATGAAAAACAGTCCATTCTCAATATGACCCGCATGGTGGACATGGGAACACGCTACGGGATTCCGGTCCTGGCAGTAACAGCAGTCGGCAGGGATATGGTGCGGGACGCCCGGTACTTCAGACTGGCCACCCGAATCTGCGCGGAACTCGGAGCACATTATGTCAAAACGTACTATGTGGCAGAGGAATTTGAGACAGTCTGCGCTTCCTGCCCGGTTCCGATTGTCATGGCCGGCGGCAAGAAACTCCCGGAACTTGATGCTCTGACAATGGCTTATAATGCAGTTCAGCAGGGGGCTTCGGGTGTGGATATGGGGCGGAACATTTTTCAATCCGAAGCACCGGTTGCCATGATTCAGGCAGTAGGGGCCGTTGTCCATAGCAATGAGACCCCGGAAAAAGCCCTTGATCTCTATAATACTTTGAAAAATGAGTCCTAGTACCGCAACTTACAAGTTCGTCCCCCCTTTCTTAAAGGGGGCCGGGGGGATTTTTCTTGCGAAAAAAGGCGGTTGCGACAAAAATCCCCCCGGCTCCCCTTTACGAAAGGGGAGGAATTTACAAGTTGCTGTACTAGTCAGAGGAGTGCGGAAATTACATTTCGCAGAGCGATTGATGCGTAAGTGAATGGGGATTCTGGAAAAAACGTACCCGAAGCAGGGTGGATTCTACCCGCGCCAACGAATGGTGGAGCATATCCCGGGTAGAACCCCGCCCTGCTTCGTTTATATCGGCAATTTTTGAATTGTGCATTCATATTCGTGAGTCGTAAGTTCTTATAACTATCTGAAATAACTCATCCCCGCTTTTGTAAAAAGGATTTTCCGCAAGCTGCTGAAATTCCATGAATCCCACTTTACAAAAGGGGACTTAAGTGCCCGTGCAAAAATTTTGTAACACACGAAATATATGAAAAAATAACCCTGAATTTCCAGATTATCACCGTCTTGGAAATGTTACAAAATTATTGATCAGGTACTTAACAGCGGCTTCAGAGAAATTATGACTGTCGAGATTCATAAAAGGTTCATATTTTCCATAAATATTTTAACAAGATTTCCCAGTTCGCTGGCAACAGATATAAATAAAAGCCCTATCAGAGCCAATATGACGAGCGCTGGTATGGAGGCGAAAACCCCTTTGATCATTAATATCACCATTGACCAGAAAGGTATTTTCAAGTCTATGATAATAACTTTCTGAGGCTCATTGCTTTTTACTTTGGGGATAACTCGTTTTGTAACAGGTGTTTTTTTATTTTTTGCCGGGACCCGGGGTTTCAGTATTGCGCCGCATTTTTCACAGATCCTGGCTTTATCAAGGTTTCTTCTTTTGCATTCCGGACATGTTGTCATCTGAAATCCTTACAATTTTTTCGTTTCTAAAAAAAATCGGTAACCGATAAATCAATTTAAGATCAATTCTGTATTTTTGCAAGAGCAATTATTCTGATACAGAAATTAATAAGAGAACACGAAATCCTTTATTATCAGTAGATCGAAAAGTTTCCGGCAAACCTTGGTAAACAGCGGATTCCGTTTTTTAATTTCCGTTCGGATGAACTCGCGTCGCCGACAGGGTTATAAGAAATAACGAATATAAAGGTGGTTCGAGGATGGTGATGCAGAGTTTAACTTCCTGGTATAACTAAATATTTTAACCGCACAGGCCGGGATATTTTATTCAGGACAACCCTGTTATAGTAATATAACACAGATTTCAGAAAATATCCGGTTTTAGCACACTCAGCAGATCGAAAAGTTTTGCCCTTCGACAGGCTCAGGGGGCGGTAGCAGGATCAGGGCAGTAGCAGGCTCAGGGGGCGGTAGCAGGCTCAGGGCAGTAGCAGGATCAGGGGGCAGTGGCAGGCTCAGGGCAGTAGCAGGATCAGGGGGCAGTGGCAGGCTCAGGGCAGTGAGCCTGTCGAACTGAACTGCGAACTGCACGTCGAAGCCCGGAATGACAGTACGTCATTCCGGGGAACTCCCATGACCTGACGGTCACAACGAATGATGAAACCCGCACGACTCCCCCCCTTTCGTAAAGGGACCGGGGGATTTTTTATCAGGACTTTCATATAAAAATTAAAAAACGGATGTTTTTTAATTTTAACCCGGAATCCACCGTTTACAGCGGTTTACAGGAAACTTTTCGATCTACTGACACTACCATTTCCGTTTTCCTAATGACTCCAGTTCGTCATTAATAAATGACTCCAGTTCGTCATCGGAAAGATTTTCTACCTCTGCCAGATTCGGAGATATCCCTTTTTCATCTTCATTGCTCTCCCATTTCAGCACCTGGGTTGCGAGATATTCGGCAAGCTTTTCTATATTCGGATAGTCAAACGCGAGAGTTGATGAAAGCGCGGTTCCCAGTCCTTCGCCTAAACGGTTTTTCAGTTCCACAGCCATCAGGGAATCCATTCCCATATCAAAAAAACCTTTGCGGGAATCCGGCAGTTCGGATGCTTTACGCCCCAGCACCCTCGCAACCTCCTTATGCAAGTGATGGCTCAGTATTTTCTGGCGATCATTCAGCGACGCGTCCTCCAATTGTTTCAGAAGCCAGGGTTCGACCGGGGTATCAGAACCAGCCTGAGCAGGCGGTTCTGTGCCCATCTGATCCAAAAGCGGTCTCTGCCGACTGAACCGCCAGATATCCTTAAATACTGACCAGTTGACATCTGCTACGGCAACTTGGGGGGTATCTGCTTCCAAGAGGAATTCGAATACCGATATAGCCTGATCCTCGGCGAGTGCTGTAATACCGTTCCGAGCAGCCAGGGTTCGGACTTCGGATTCCGCCATGCTCCGGCCTGCCCAGGGCCCCCAGTTGATACTCAGCCCGGGAAGTCCCTGGGTACGACGGTAATGGGCCAACCCGTCAAGAAAATGATTTGCCGCGGCATAATGTCCGTATTGTGCTGATCCCCAAACCGAGGCAACTGAGGAAAACATGATAAAGAAGTCAAGATCGGTATCCCGCGTCAGTTGATGCAACACCCATGCGCCGGCCACTTTAGGGCGAAGTACCTCAGCCAGCGAACCCGGATCAATATCCTTTATTGACTGATTCGCGGCCACGCCCGCGGCATGAATAATGCCCCTGAGTTTCGGCATGTTTGTCCGGATATCTCCGAGTATCCGGCGCATATCTTCGGATTCGGAGACATCTCCCCGGGCCGCGACAATTTCGGCACCTGCATCTTTCAATTTCTGCAGGCGTTCCCGGGTCAGATCCGAAGGATCGCGGCGACCGGTCAGCACCAAGTGACGGACTCCCAAAGCAAGCATCCGTTCAGCAATCTTCAGTCCCAGATTCCCCAGTCCTCCGGTAATCAGATATGTTGCATCCGCGCGGAGAATTTTCTGCTGTTCGTTATCTGTTGCCCGCTGCTTCATTTCAGATAAGAGGGCACCGCATCTAACCAGACGGGCCGCGTAGGGTATTCCGTTCCGGAACGCGAGATGATCTTCTCCGTCGGAGTTGGTGATTTGTCTTAGCAGGGCAGCGGATTCATCTGTCGGGGAATATGGCATGGCGGGGGACAAATCAATCATGCCGCCCCACAGTTCAGGATGCTCCAGGGCAACGGTCTTTCCAAGTCCCCATAGCGGTGACTGGGCCAATTTGGGAGAAGTGTCCCCTTGGATCGTCACTGCGCCGCGCGTCACCAGCCATAAGCCTGATGAAAGGGATATATTACATCCGGCAAGCCCCTGTACCAGATACAGAACACTCGCGGTTCCGAGTGACTGGGATGTCTCCAATTCGGAAAGGGTCAGAGTATCTGAAGCCGGCGACTCCGAAGCCCAGAGATGAACGACACCCTTTAACGGAGAGGTGTTCTGGCTCAGTATTTCCTGGCATAAACGCCGGGCATCCCCCGGGCTGGCCGGATCAATATACCATACGTTGTTTTCCCCGTGCTGAAAGGCTTTGCCAGGATAAACCAGAACAGGCTGTTCTCCCTTTCCTTCCAAATGTTCCGCCAATGCCTTGCCCGTGCCGCTTTGATCGGCAAAAATCAGCCATATTTCCGGATCAGAAATTTCTTTTAACTTTCCAGTTTCAACTTCAGATTTCCCAGGTTTCAACGTGTTCGCAGGCTGCCATTCCAGCAGGCAGAGCCATTCTTCGAAGGTATCCGCCGCGCTTCGGTGCTGTCTGACAAGAAGATCAAGAAGTTTAGGGAGAAACTGTTCCTCATTCGGGGAAAGCTCTCCGGTTGCTTTTAACTGCTGAAGAAGCTGTTTCGTATCTCCCTGGCGGGCAAGTTCTGCAAGCAGTTCCGGAGGGTCATGCTCACCTGTCAAAGATAATTGATCACTGACTGCCCAGTAAGTTTTTCTCTGCCAGGGATAGGTCGGCAGCGGAATCCGGCGCGGGGAGTAGTCTTTGTCAAAAGCAGCCCAGTCAATTGAGACGCCTTTTACAAAAAGCTGCCCCAGGCTCTCCAGCATCTGCTCCCAGTCATTTTTCCCCGGGCGAAGGCTGGGAAAATAACAGGGTGAGAAATCAGGAGCGGGAGAGGAAAAGCCGGAATTCTCGATAATCTGCCGGGCCATGCCCAGGAGAGTGGGTCTGGGACCCGTTTCAATCAGGATACTGGCGCCGCTCTTGCACAAGGTCTGAACGCCGTCAGCAAACCTGACCGCTTGGCGGACATGACGAACCCAGTATTCGGGGGTTGTCACGTCATCTGCCGCGTGTTTGCCAGTGACATTCGAGATAAGGGCAATCCGGGGAGATGAATATGTGACTTCCGAAGCGGTCTGCCTGAAGTCATCCAGCATCGGAGCCATCAGCGGAGAATGGAAGGCATGGGAAACCTGCAACTGGCGGGACATGATCTTCTTGGATTTCAGATCCGAGAGAAGGGATTCTGCTGCCTGACGTTCCCCGGATATCACGATATTAGAGGGGCCGTTGATGGCTGCGATTGAGACGTGGCGTGTATAAGGCTCCATCACCGCCTTTACCTTTTCTTCATCAGCTCGCACAGCCGCCATGATACCATTACTGGGAAGAGCCTGCATCAGACGTGCCCGGATAGAAATCAGTTTCAGGCCGTCTTCCAGGGAAAAAACCCCGGCAATGCATGCTGCAACGTATTCCCCCACACTGTGCCCCATGACCACGTCCGGCATTACTCCCCAGGATTGCCATAAATCTGCCAGTGCGTATTCCAGAGCGAACAGCGCTGGCTGGGTGTACGCGGTCTGATTCAGAGTGTCTGTTGTCTGTTGTCCGTCGTCAGTTGATGGATAAAGTATGTCCAGAAGGGGTTTCGGCAGATAATTTTTCAGGATATCGTCGCATCGGTCAAGAGTTTTGCGAAAGGTGGGCTGGGTTTCGTAAAGCTGGCGGCCCATATCCGGATATTGCGCTCCCTGGCCGGTAAATAAAAAGGCTGCTTTGGGAGGCTCATCACCTGATACCTGCCCCTTGAACAAAGACACGGGTTCCTCCCCAGTTCCGAGGGCATTCAGCTTTTGAGACACTTCTTCAACAGAGGAAGCAACTACGCTCAACCGATGCTCGAACTGTGAGCGGCCGGCATTCGCACTGAAACATAAGTCTTCCAGCGCTGGTAACTGCCCGGTATCCAGGTGATCTTCATATCGTTTTATCAGTTCTGACAGGGCGTCTTCTGTTTTTGCCGATACAGTCAGCAGATGGAGAGGGCGTTCGGATTCCGGTTTCCGCGTATCGGGTTCCGGAGCGTTTTCCAGCACCAGATGGACATTTGCACCGCTTATTCCAAAGGAACTTACGCCTGCTACCCGGGATTTTTTTCCAGATGGCCATTTCATCAGTTCGGCAGGGATCATTATGGGAAGGTCATCCCAGGGAATATGGGGATTCGGGGTTTTGCAGTGCAAATGGGGCGGAATCTCTCCGTGTGTCAGAGCGAGGACTGTTTTGATAAGACACGCGACGCCCGCGGCTGCCTCCAGATGCCCTAAATTGGTTTTCATCGAACCCACCACCAAGGGATTATCCTTTGAGTGGCTTTGACCGAAAATCGCTCCCAGCGCTCCGACTTCTATGGGGTCGCCCAGTGATGTGCCGGTTCCGTGAGCCTCGATGTAGCTGACTTGGTCCGGCTTTATGCCCGCGTTTCTCATTGCTTCCCGGATGACTTCTTCTTCGGCCATTTCGCCAGGGACGGTCAGGCCGCTGCTGTGCCCGACGTGCCTTACTGCTGACCCGCGGATTACAGCCAGGATGTTATCCCCGTCTGCTATCGCGTCACTTAGAAGTTTCAGAACCACAATCCCGCATCCTTCGCCCTGTCCGTATCCGTCAGCAGACGCGTCAAAGGTTTTGCATCGCCCGTCCGGGGAGAGAGCCTTCATTTTACAGCGGCTGATGGTGCTGAGGGGAGAAAGGATCAGATTCACACCGCCGGCCAGGGCGGTTCTGCATTCCCCGTAACGCAGGCTCTGGCAGGCCAGGTGAACCGCGACCAGCGAGGATGAGCAGGCCGTATCCAACTGCACATTCGGTCCTTGCAGCCCCATGAGGTAGGCAATGCGGCCAGCGGCAATACTTCGGGTGTTGCCCATACTGGAATAGGCGTTAATGTTCCTGGCCGGGTCTCCCTGGTGAATACTCAGATTCAGATAGTCATCTGTGCAGATTCCGATAAATACCCCGGTTAGGCTCTGTTTTACCAGGGACGGGGTCTGTCCCGCGTGTTCCAGTGCCTCCCAGCTTACTTCCAAGAGAAGCCGCTGCTGGGGATCCATGCTCATTGCTTCACGAGGAGAAATCCCGAAAAAGTCAGGGTCGAACTGATCCGGGGGCTGCCGGATAAATCCGCCCTGACGGGTGTATATCTTCCCCGGGGCTTCGGGATCAGGATCGTAATACGCATCTGCATCCCATCGTTCCGAGGGAATCTCGCTAATAGCGTCTGTCCCGTCATGCAGCAACTGCCAGAACGCGTCAGGGCTGTCGGCGCCGCCGGGAAAGCGGCACCCCATGCCGATGATGGCAATCGGTTCGGTTCGGGCGCGTTCAGCAGCTTCAAGCTTTGCCTGCATCTTTTCCAGTGCCCGGTAAGCACGGTTCAGTCTGAGAAGGTTTTTATCCGCATGTTTTGAGTCCTGTTTTGCCATTTTTCAATTCCTGATTCTGTTTCCTTTCGCTAATCTGTGTAGCGACGCGCGGAGCGCAAAGCTTGCTTTGCGCCCGGATGTAGGGTGGGTGGAACGAAGCGTAACCCACCAGATAACGTATAATAGACTTTATCGGAAATAAAGCCACTTTTTATTTAACTTATTGTTTTTATTGGATTATCGGAAATAAGATTCCCAAATCGCAACTGACTGATTTTACACAAGTAGAAAAGTTCAAAACCGTTCCAAATCCTTATTTCCGATAATGTCTGATAAGCAACAAACGGTGGGTTACGCTTCGCTCCACCCACCCTACATCCGGATTACTCGCCATCTGTATGCTTATCAAGGGCCTGGGTATTTTCAGGGCTGACTGCCGATGTCAGGCCATTGATGTCGCCGCCGGAAATGCCCAGTTCCTTCAGCAGGCTGTCAACCAGGGGTGCCTGTCCCCGATATCGCAGCGCGCTGTTGACCAACTGATCCGCCAGATTTCCGCTATCTTCACCTCCGTCTCCGCCGCCACGGGAACCGGGAGCAGCCCCGAGTCCGCCCACATGGATAATTTTGATCCCCTCGATGGCCTGCATGGGTTTGACGCTTTCCCGGATGATCTTGTCAAGATTTTCGATGACTGCCATCTTGATCCGCATGGTAATAATGGATGAATCCAGGATGTTTTCTGCTTCATGCAGAGCGCGGGTTCCCTCCGCGTCCACCGCGTAGCGTTTTCTATCTGCTTCAGCTTGTACGGTTTTTGCCTGGGCTTCGGCCTGGGCGGCAATCTTTATCTTATCTGCCTCACCCGCGGCAATGACACGCAGTGCTTCGGCCTTGTCCGCCGCGGCCTTTTTATCAGCTTCCGCAGCAACCGTTATGCTGATCGCGTCTCGTTCGGCCTGCTTTCGAGCCTCCACCAGTTCAATGGCTTTTTGCCGTTCGGCGATTTCCGTTTCCCGGGCAGTGTTTACCTGCTCCTCGGCTTTGACAGCCAGCGAACGGGCTTTGTCCGCTTCTGCCTGTGCAACTGATTTTTCTTTGGATTTCTCGGCAATGGCAATGGCTCGTTCCTGGTCCGAGAGGGTGACGCTTTTCTGACGTTCGATTTCCGCGGTCTCAATGGTTTTTTCCTTGGCAATCTCTTTTTCCCTGACGAGTCGCTCCTTTTCAATGCGTTCTTCTTCAACCGCTCGTTCGGCTGTAATCTGAGCCTGATCTACCTGTTTTTTTGCTGTAATCTGAGCTTCTTTGGCCAGACGCTCTTTTTCAGCCTGTTCAGTGGCAATATTGGCCTGCTGCTCGGCACGGCGGACTTCGATTTCCCGCTGTTGTTCGAGGCGAGCATACTCCTCTTCCTTGGACAATTCCAGCTTCTGACGCTCGGTTTCCAGATCTTTTCTCTGGATATCAACCTCGACATCCCGCTCGATATCATTACGCTGTTTTCTTCGGGCTTCGATTTCTTCCGTAAGCCGGGTGAGTCCCTTGGCATCGAAAAGGTTCTGCGGGTTGAAATGGCTCTGATCAGTCTGATCCAAGGCTGTCAGGGAAACGCTTTCCAGTTCCAGTCCGTTTTTAAGCAGGTCTTCACTCACGGCAGTCTGCACCTTCTGAACGAATTCAACCCGCTTTTCATGAAGATCTTCCATTGCCATCTCTGCTGCAACCGCTCGCAGGGAATCCACAAACTTGCCCTCCACAAGCTCTTTGAGAGCTTGGGGATCCATAGTGCGTTTTCCCAGGGTCTGAGCCGCATTTGCGATTGATTCGATGGTCGGTTTGACCCGGACGTAGAATTCAGCCTGAACATCAACCCGCATCCGGTCATGCGTAATCAGTGCCTGTTCGTTGGAGCGGCGTACTTCCAGGCGCAGGGTATTCATGTTTACGGGGATAATCTCATTTAATACCGGAAGCACCAGGGCCCCCCCGTTCATAATGACCTTCTGGCCGCGGAATCCGGTCCGAACAAAGGAAATCTCTTTGGAAGATCGCGCGTACAGTTTAGCTAGGATCATCCCGATGACGATAAGGACAAACAGAAGAAAAAACGCTATGCCGATGACATAAAGAAAGTTTGCAATAACAAAATCTACCATTGTGAGCCTCCTTTTTAAAATCCCCCCTCGGTCCCCCTTTAAAAAAGGGGGGTGACATCTAGTTTCCCTTTAAAAAGGGGGATGACGCGGCCTTCCCCCTTTTTTAAAGGGGGACCGAGGGGGATTTCTTCCGCTATTTCAAAAGTTCCGCCAAAATATAAACCAGTTCCTCACTCCCGACCAGCCCGTCATCATTCTGATCTGTAATGCAGACACCTGCTGTCCCCGATCCCCCCAATACCTGAAGAGTCAGTACGGCATCTTGCAGATTGAGCTTTCCGTCGCAATTCACGTCCCCGGGAGTCAGTTCCGAAGCCCCGTATTCATATGCCCCGATATCCGTAATGGGCGGGGTTCCGCTGCCTGTATCAGCTTTTTCAGGAGCATCTGAAAGCCGGGCATTGCCGTCCAGATCAGTATTTATCCCTGCCGGAATCAGGCTGTTATCCCCGGCATCAATAGCGGGAGAAAGACCTGACAGACGAAGGTTATCATCAGATGTACCGGCAACACCATCGCCGCCGTCGGCATTGATAAATTTCGGGTCGTTCTCCGAGGTGTTTCCGACACCTTCGACAATGCAGTAGCTGACAGTTGAAGACGCGCTGTCATCATTATAAATACTGTTGCTGGCCGCGGCGGTATTTCCCCAGAAAATGCTGTTGTATATCTTCGGAGCATTCCCCTTGTTGTACATTCCCCCGCCGTTACTGCTGCTGGTGTTTTTATTAAAAGTACAGTTAGATACAGTTGGGCTGCTTTCACTTCTGTTGTACATTCCGCCGCCGTCCTGATTGCTGGTGTTTCCGCTGAAAATGCAGTTGACCACCGTGGGACTGCTTGCGAACCAGTTGGACATCCCACCGCCTCTGCCGCCAGCTATGTTTCCGGCAAAAAAGCAATTAGTTACTCTGGGGTTGCTGTTCTGATAATCAGACATTCCCGCGCCGCCGAAGTTTTCGGTCGTGTTCCCGGTGAATATGCAATTGTTTACTTTAGGACTGCTTGCGTCGTTGTTGTACATCCCCCCACCGATGGCAGTTGCATGATTGCCGGTGAAGGTGCAGTTGGTCACTTTGGGACTGCTGCCCTCGTTATTGCACATTCCGCCGCCGCCGCCGTCAATCCCGCTGCCGGCCGTATTTTCGGTGAAAACACAGTTGGCCACTTCGGGGCTGCCTCCGTTGTTATACATTCCGCCGCCGTAAAAATGAGGATCATTTCCGTCAGCGTAGCCTTTTGTAATGGTAAATCCGTCAAGAACAGCAGTATCATTTGTTCCGCTGCCTGTCACCAGATGATAGCTGTTGTCGGAATCAGCATCAGGTGTTCCGATATCACCGCTCAGGATTGTGATGTTTGTTGTCCAACTCCTTTGAGTGAGAAGGGATTCTTCACCGGCAAATCCGCCGTAAATCTCCACCCCGTTTTTAAGTTGAAAGGATATGGAACGATCAGTTCCGCTGGTGGGTTTATATGTCCCTGTCTTTACCCATATTTCATCGCCGGAAACCGCCTTTGACAGCGCGCTTTGCAGATCGGTCGCGGCATCTGCCCATGAGCTTCCGGTACCGCCGGCACCGGCGTCAACGTAGATAACAGCAGCCTGGGACGTGCTGACAAAACTTATTACAATCCAGATGAGAATTAACCTCGCTACATTTTTTTTCTTCATTCTTTCCTCCTTATCTGAGTATTCGCCGAGTCACCATTGTTCGGCGGCTTACCATATCTGATAAAATTATGAATGAACTACAGTATAAGCACATACATAGAAAATCACAACCTTTAA
>JAUCGG010000037.1 GCA_030378015.1 Desulfococcaceae bacterium HSG8 | reverse complement strand
ATAGGATAAAGGCCGATTCATTTACCTTAATCAATGATGAAATCAATGAACAGTTGACATTCGGTTGATTTCTGTTTTATTATATTCAGATATTCTGATTCTAATGTATAAGTATAAATTCCGGCAGGTTTTCTAAATATGGTACAGACTTCCCAAGTTTCTATTATAAAGAAAGGATATTCGGATCATGGGGAAAAAATTCGATCCCATCACCCTTGAAATCTTCTGGCGCAGGCTGGTTTCCATTGTTGACGAGGCTGATGCTTCAGTGGCCCGTACCGCTTTTTCCAGCCTTCTCCGTGACGCTCATGACTATACCTGCATGTTTACAGACAGCCGGGGGCAGGAACTGGTGCAGGGAACCTTCTGCACACCGGGCCAGGCCGGGGCCATGTCCATAGGTGTAAAAAAAATTATCTGCTCTTTTCCAAAGGATTATTACCAGCCAGGTGACGTTATAATTGTCAACGACCCTTGGCTTCTTGCCGGGCACCTGAATGACGTTTGTGTTTTAAGCCCTATCTTTTATAAAGACCGGATTGTTGCTTTTACAGCCTGTGTGTTTCACCATTCGGATATCGGGGGCAGGGTTTCTTCAGACAACAGGGAAGTTTATGAGGAAGGGCTTTTTATCCCGCCGCTCAAACTTTACGAGGCAGGTGTACTCAATGAAGCTGTCCTGAATATGATCCGGTGGAATGTCAGAACCCCCGAGGAAGTAACCGGCGATATCCGATCCCAGGTGGCTGCTAACCACGTATGTTCACAGAAAATTACGGAGATGATGAATGATGAGGGTCTGGATACCCTGGATGACCTTGCAGATGAAATCATATCCCGAACCGAGAAAAGTATGCGCCAAGCCATCCTGGGCATACCGGACGGAACCTATCCGTATGAGGGGGTTATCGAAGGGGCAGGGAAGAAAAAGGATATTCACATATGCCTGTCGGTAAATGTAAAAGAGAGCGATATTCTTGTGGATTTTGCCGGCACATCTTCCCAGGTGGACTGGGGCGTAAATGTGGTTTATAATTTTACATATGCCTATGTTTTTATGGCTGTTAAAAGCGCTTTTGACCCTGATATCCCGATTAACGAAGGCTCTGCCCGGCCTGTCAGGATGACAGCGCCCGAAGGAACAATCGTCAATTGCAGGTTCCCGGCAGCAGTTGCTGCCCGTATGCAGGTGGGGCATTTTATGACTGAAATGGTTTTCAGGGCACTTTCCGCGGCCCTGCCTGAGCGTGTTATTGCCGACAGCGGCGGAACCCCGGCGCAGACCAATATTTTCTATGGAAAGCGTCATGATGGAAAACCGTGGCACACCATGATCATACGCGGCGGCGGGCTGGGAGCCGGAAGCAGACAGGACGGCCACCACTGCGCGATATTTCCTGCAAACGGAGCCAATACCCCTGTGGAAATTTTTGAAAGCGATACTCCCCTCATGGTAGAAGCCAGGGAAATTGTATGCGATTCAGGGGGCCCGGGCAGAATGCGGGGGGGGCTTGGCAGGCGGATGATCATCAGGGTTCCTGATGACGAATACGCCCCGCTTTCACCGGTTACTGTTGCCATGCAGGCGGGCCGTTTTCAGTATCCTCCATGCGGAATGTTCGGGGGCGTGAAAGGAACAAAAGCCCGGTTTCTTCATAATAACCTGCCCGGGGACCCAAGCGGTCTGACACTCTGCGAACCCGGGGATGTACTGGGATTTTACAGTGCCGGAGGAGGCGGATACGGAAACCCCCTGGAAAGAGATACTGAATCTGTTGAAAAAGATGTCCTGTATGAATATGTGAGCATTGACAGAGCCAAGGAGGATTACGGCATAATTATCAACCCCGCGACCCTGGAAGCAGATGCAGAAGTTGAAATATGATAGTTAATGGTTATTTGTGTTTAGTATTTGGTGTTTGGTAATCGGCAGATAGGAATGGAAAAATCGTCATTAATGATCTGAAGCTCACAACGAAACATTAAATACCAAACACTAAACACTAAATACTAAATACCAAACACTTGACAGATGGAATGCTATAAACGATAGTAAAAGGAATGGTTAATAAAGCAATCAGCAGACTGCGCGCTTTTCATATTTTCGAAGGGCTGTGTGAGGGACTTTCCCTGTTTTCAGGTTCCAGCCGGGTGGCCCTCATCTATGCTTCCAAACCCACTGGTCCTGTAAGAATTTATGACCCGCAGGAACTTCTCAGAGGGCATGAACCCAAACTCAGGGAAATTTATATTGATTCTGATGAATGGCGGGAAAATTCAAAGGATGTCCGTGAAAGAAAAGTCCCGGGATATCCTTATCCTGAAAAAAACCTTGAACTGACAGGGCTGATTTCCCGAGGCGGAAGGTCCCGGTCAGTTTTTTACCAGATGTGGTTTACAGAACATCACCCGGATATGTGTAACACCGGCCCTACGGAAAGATGGCTTGAACATGCAGTATGGCTTCTTTCCCATTCAGCAGCCAGTGAAGGCTCTTATGACACAGGCTCTTCAGGGTGCGTTCTCAGGGAATACGCCTCCCATGCGGTACGTGATTATATCGTGGATCAACTGAACCTTGATCTGGGAATGGATGTCCAGATACGCGTTTATCCCATCCTGGATGCTGTACTCGGGATATCCAAAACCCCGGAGGAAGGGGTGTGGCCCCGTGGAAAACTTGTTTTTGTTGAGCCGAAAACATTATCTGACCTGGATTTTTTAGCCCGGTTTCCGAAATTTGAACGCCCGGTGCTGAAAAATTTCAAACATGTGCGAAAGCTCCTCCAGGCGGTTGAAAATTCAGATCGTAAACTGATTTCTGACGGCACATGCATTGTCGGCATTGCAACTGACGTTACGCTGAAATGTCGGATTACGGCAGATTTCAGAGGCGGCTGCGGCTTTCTGAGGCTGGATGAAAACCCGGTTTGCAGTTTTTTTGACGGGCGATTTCATTCTTCCACTCGCAAAGCCAAACTGGTGCAGTTGGAGGAAATCCTGATAGAATCCGAAATTGACCCGTCCGTTCAGCATTCCCTGTTTAAAATCATCTCAGAAATCGTTCACAGCGCGGAAAGACAGAAACACGGATGCACCCTTGTGATTGACCTCAATGATCAGCCCATAGACATTTCTGGCCAGGCTTTGGAAGACCCGCTGGATCTTCAGCAGGAGCATCTCCTGGACCTGACCAGATCCTTGGCAATGCTTGACGGAGCTTTGCATATCGGGACGGACCTGAAGCTTCGGAGTTTTGCCTGTATTCTTGACGGGAGGGCGATTCCCGGGGAGGACAGGGCCAGGGGCGCCCGCTTTAATTCAGCACTTCGCTTTACCGCGGAGCATGATAATATCGTGGTTATCGTCGTATCTTCGGACCGACCCGTTTCTGTGATCCAGGAAGGTGTGGAATTGAACGCGAAATGTGAGTGGAAAACGGTCTCCGCTCGTCTGCCGTCTCCGCCGAGCCTGGAGGAGTGGATCAGCAGATGATGGAATTTTCTCCGTATAAAGGATTTCCTATACCTGCTGCTGCTCGCGGGATTGACAAATCCCCCGCCGCTGGGGTTCGGACACGCAAAATGCTCGTTCCATGCTTTGCGTGGGAACGAGAGGCTTCCAGGGACTTTTTCGATCTACTGATATTATTTATTATTTAGTTGGAGTTCCTTAAATATATGGGAGGTTTCGGAAACCTCGCAGGTCTGATATCTGAGAATTTCTGATCATCACCAAATTTCAATCTGAATCCGGAAATGCCTCCGAGAGGATAGAATGTATTATGATGAAAGCGTACCCTACCGTTACCATTAAGAATTCGATTACGACAAAGCTTTTAAAGGCAGTATTCGGTGTCTATCTGATGATTGCTCTGACGCTTACCCTGATCCACATGGTCGCGGAGTATTACTATACAAAAGCCAGGATTGTTGAAGAACTGAGGGTTTTGCAGACAACAATTTCTCCGAAATTAGCGGCTTATCTCTTGGACAAACACTGGGAGCAGTTGGATTCAACACTTTCGGAACTGCTTGAAATTCCTTCGATCACCGGGATCAGGGTGGATGATGAAAAGAGAAAGGAAGTCGGCGCGGCAGGTACGATTATCAACCAGAAAGGAGAAACTGTTTTTGTTGATCCGGACGGCGCAAGGGTTCCGGCTAAGGGATTTTCCGGATTGTTCTGCCATCGTTTCCCCATCCTGTACCTGACCTATGACGGTGATATGAAAAAGGTGGGAGAAGCTACTATCTGTTCGGGTTACCATGTCATCTTTCAAAGGATCGGCCCCGGATTTCTCATTCTTATTATCAATGCAATTCTTAAAACCCTTGCGCTTTGGGGACTTTTCCTGTGGTTAGGCCAACGGATCCTGCTTCACCCTCTTTTCGACCTGATCTCCGCTGTTGAGCGGCTGAGTATGGATAACCTGGAGAACTTTACATTCGATATCAGAACTTCGGGGCGGAATGAATTGAAAATTCTCGGGGAGAGCTTTGCCGGCATGATTCAAAAACTGGTTTTTGACAAAGATCAGCTTCAGAAGCTCACGGATGCACTGAAAAAGAGCCGCGACGGCCTCGGAATACTGGTTCAGAAACGAACCGCAGAACTGACGAGAATTAATGAGCAGTTGAGAAGGGAAATCAAAGAGCGCAGGCAGGCAGAAGACGGCCTCCGGGACAGTAAGGAGCAATTGTCTCTTATCATTGACGGAATTCCGGCATTTATAGGATATATTGATTCGGATATGCGTTATCTGTATGTCAATAAGGTATATGAAAGATGGTACAGGCAGTCCAAGGAAGCATTGATCGGGGGACGGATCGAAGATATTATGGACAAAGAGGTTTACCAGAGGATCACCCCCTATCTGGAAGCTGTACTCAAAGGAGAGAAGGCATCATTTCAGGATATTTTTCCTGACAGAAACGGACAAAAACATTTCGTGTGGATCGAATTTGTTCCGCATTTTGATGATGACAGACGCGTCAAAGCATTTTTCGCGCTGATTCAGGATATCAGTAAGTATAAAGAAGCAGAAGAAGAAGTGCGGCGGCGGGATGAGATTCTGAAGGCTGTTGCACTTGCAGCCGAACATTTTCTCAAGGCCCCTGACTGGGAGGATAAAATCCGGGAAGTCATGGCGAATCTGGGACAGACAACAGGCGTAAGCCGGGTTTATATTTTTAAAAATGCCCTTGATGATGCGGATACCCTGACGATGAGCCAGTCTCATGAGTGGACAGGTTCCAGTATTCAGCCGGAAATCAATAACCCTGATCTCCGGGAATTGCCTTACAAAGATGGCTTCGGGCGCTGGAAGGAAACCCTGGGAAGGGGAGAGGCCATTTACGGCAGTGTAGAGGGTTTCCCCTCGGCAGAACGGGATATCCTAAGCTCGCAGGATATCATTTCAATAGCGGTCGTTCCCATTTTTGAAGGAACCGAGTGGTGGGGGTTTATGGGATTTGACGAGTGTATGCAAGCACGCGAATGGTCCCCTGCTGAAATTGATATGCTGAAAGCCGCGGCCGACATCCTCGGCACCGCTATCCGTCGTAAACACGACGAAGATCTGCTTCGTCAGGCCAAGGAAGATGCGGAATACGCGAATCGTGCAAAAAGTGAGTTTCTGGCAAATGTCAGCCATGAGATTCGCACACCTATGAATGCCATCATCGGGTTGAGCAGTCTTGCGCTCAGAACCGATCTGACTCCCACACAGCGGGGCTACATGGAAACACTGAGTTCCTCTGCTTATATTCTCCTCGGCGTCATCAGCGATATTATTGATTTTTCCGAGATAGAAGCCGGGAAATTGAATATTGAGGAGACTGATTTCCGACTGCAGGCCGTTTTGGAAGATGTTGCACAAATATTTGCTGCCAGAGCCTGGGGAAAAGGTCTCAGGATGATCGTAGAAAAAGGTCGGGATGTCCCGGACAGCCTGATCGGAGACCCGTTACGTCTGAGACAGGTCCTCATGAATCTGACTGATAATGCTGTCAAATTTACTGAAAAGGGAGAGATTCTTATCCGCGTCATGGGCCCGTTATCAGAACAGACAAATGACCAGCCAGCTAAAACAAGTAGCACCGCTGTTTTGCAGTTTTCCGTAAAAGATACCGGCATCGGTATCACACCGGAGCAGGTCAGCAGACTGTTTTCAGCTTTTACCCAGGCAGACGGTTCTACCACACGGAAATACTGCGGAATCGGTCTGGGACTCGCTATATCCAAAAGGCTGACAGAACTGATGGGAGGTGAAATATGGGTGGAGAGTGAAAAGGAAATCGGGAGTACGTTTTCTTTTACGCTTCCCTTTGGCATAACTTCGGAAGAAAAAAACGGGAGATCAGGGCTTGAAGGTGTAAGTTCCGAATTGGAAAACAAGGACATCAGGCCTGTAACGGATCGTTCGGAACCTGGAAAACCCAGGATCCTGCTGGTGGAAGATAATATTATTAACCAGGAGGTGACAACAGAAATACTCCGAAGCGCCGGCATCTCCGTTGAAACAGCATCAAACGGAAAAGAAGCGGTGGAAGCCGTACTTAATAACAAACCTGATGCCATTCTTATGGATATCCAGATGCCGGAAATGGACGGATTGGAAGCAACAATGGCGATACGAAAATGGGAAAACGAAACTCGGATTTCAGGGACAGTATCTCACATTCCCATTATCGCCACCACAGCTTATCTCATCAGAAGCGACCGTAACAAATGCCTGGATGCCGGCATGGATGACTGTATTATGAAGCCTGTAGAGCCGGATGAGCTTTTTGCGATATTGAAGAAGTGGACAGATGTGACGATTGAGGATGACTACGCGCCAAGCTACCCGGAGCCTGGATTTTCAGTCCTCGATATTAAGCATCCGACTGACATTAAAGCAGTACAGGGAAATGAAAAACCCTTTGTCAGACTTTTAAGGAAGTTTGTCAGAGATTATCCTGCGATTGTAAACGAGATAAAAGATTCTGTTGCCCGAAACGATATGGACCGTTCTCTGAGGCTGACCCAAGCCCTCAGGAAAACAGCGGGCAACCTTTCTGCAACAGATCTGTACCTTGCAGTACACACTCTGGAAACCGCTATCAGGGAGGAAAAGATAAGTGATATCGGGCCATTGATTTGCAGTGTGGAAGATAACCTTAGTTCTGTACTTGAATCTATGGAACTGGAATAATAAAATAACTGATTATAACGGATCGGGAAAGAGTAACCTGAAGCCGAAGATCGCGCTAAAACGGAGGAGTGCAAAGCTTGCTTTGCGCCACTGCGGGATTCCCGCAAGGCAAGCTTTGCACTCCGCTGAATTTATAACCCGGACATTATTTCTGAAACGAAGCACTAGGTGTTCCGTTCCATGAATAATGTCCGGGTTAAAACGGAGGAGTGCAAAGCTTGCTTTGCGCCACTGCGCAAAGCAAGCTTTGCACTCCGCGGAATTTATAACCCTGACATTATTTCTGAAACGGAGCACTAAGTGTTCCGTTCCATGTCCGGGTAGGAAAATGCTGAAACTTTCCGGGCACCGGAGTACAAAGCGAAGCTTTGTGTGCGCTGATTTCCGGAGTGAGACAGAGCTTCGCTTTGTACTCCGTCGAATTTCAACCCGGATATTATTTCTGGAACTGAGTACCAAGCTTCGCTCTGTTTTATGAAGCATTTCGCTTAACTTATTGATCTTACGCTGAAGTACGAAACATCTTCTCCTTGGACGCGTTCCCAGACAACTTTTGACTTTCAGCAGATCGAAAATTTTCCGTTTAACAATGCAGAAACCGGATTCCGGGTAATTCATCTCTTAATTTTCCTCGGAATGCAAATCATTTTATAACCCTCACAATCACTTACTTCTTAAAAATGACAATATATCACGTACAAAACAAAAAACAGTGCTGGTATGGAACGCCAATCGGCATTCTGGTTTTAAATACCGCTTATCCCTGTATCCCGGGAAGCGTTGCAAATGCCACGACCTTCTCTTTTCCTGTCCGATACAAAATTGTTGAAAAAGAATCTGTCGGACATACCCTGAAACAAGAGGACAGAACCCTGTTAAATCCCTTCATAGATGCTGCTGTGGAATTGCAGAATGAGGGCGTAAAGGCAATCACAGGAACCGGTGGATTTATAGGACCTTTTCAGAAAGAAGTCTCAGATGTCATCGGTGTTCCTGTATTTCTTTCAAGCCTTCTCCAGATCCCCTTTATCTATCAGACTGTCAAACGGCCAATCGGCGTTATCACTTCTGATTCACGACTGCTGAACTCCGAATATTTCGCATCGGTGGGCCTCACCAGGGGAATTCCGCTGATAATCAGGGGGATGGAAGCCCAGCCGGGATTCAGGAACGCGATAATTGAAGAAAAAGGAAGCCTTGATGCCGATGCCATAGAAAAGGAAGCAGTGGGCATTGCCAGGGAAATTATCACCGAAAATTTTGACATCGGCGCGATTTTGCTGGAGTGCAGTGAGCTTTCGCCATATGCATACGCTATACAACAGGAGACGGATCTCCCGGTATTTGATTTTATAACAATGATAAATTATGTTCATTCAGCCCTGATAAGAAAAGAATTCCAGGGATATATGTGATTAGTGGAACCACGAATGACACGAATTGTGCGAAAATGTATATTTTTTCGTGTGATTCGTGTGACTTGTGGTCAGATTTTTAAACCACGAATGACACGAATTGTACGAAATTATATATTCTTTCATGTGATTCGTGGTCATGTTTTACTTAATCATAAGGAGGCTTTTATGAACACCCGACCACCTGATAAGATCGTGCAGGAAACAATCGCCCTGGCCGAGGTATGGCAGGAACGTGCCAATGAATTGCTTACCTCAGAAGAAAAAACTATCCAGAAACAGATGAAGCGTCTGCTGACCAATCCCACAGACAAAATTGTCATGACAAAGATGATTGATCAGAGTTTTCGCTCCCATGATGACAGCCGGATTGCAGATCAGATAAATACGCTGCTCAAGGAATACGGCGTTCCTGAATTTTTTTCAGCAAGCGACAGGCTGCTGATGCGCCTGTTCCTCGGGATCGGGGTGCATTTTCCGCATGTTTCGGTTCCCAAGGTGGTTGATAAAATGCGGGAGGACAGCAGCCGGTCGGTGATCCCGGGGGAGCATGAAATTTTTTTCCCGCACCTGGAAAAGAGAAAAACCGAAGGGGTGCGGATGAACATCAATCACCTGGGGGAAGCTGTTCTCGGAGAAGAAGAATCTTTATCCCGTTTCCGTACCTACATCAAAGATCTGGAGAGTACCCAGATCGAATATATCTCCGTGAAAATTTCGACCATCTATTCTCAAATCCAGGCCATTGCCTTCGAACATACGGTAAGCATTCTGAAAGAGCGCCTTTCCAAGCTTTACCGGGCTGCCAGGGATAATTTTTTTACCCGGAGCGATGGCACAAGGGTTCCGAAATTTGTGAACCTGGATATGGAGGAATACCGGGATCTGGAGATCACCACAGCGGCCTTTATCAGAACCCTTGATGAAGAGGAGTTCAGAAATCATTCTGCCGGCATTGTACTCCAGGCATATCTGCCGGATTCTTACATCATTCAGCAGGAACTCACCGAATGGGCAAAAAGACGGGTGGCAGACGGAGACGCGCCGATCAAGATCCGTATTGTCAAAGGCGCTAACATGGAAATGGAGCAGGTGGAAGCATCGCTCTATAACTGGCCCCTGGCCCTTTACGATAACAAACCGGATGTGGATGCCAACTACAAACGTATGGTGGAATTCGGTATGGAGCCAGAAAATATCCGGGCCGCACACTTGGGAATCGCATCTCACAATCTGTTTGAACTGGCTTATGCGTATCAATTGGCTAAGAAAAATAAGGTCACGGAGTATTTTTCCTTTGAAATGCTGGAAGGCATGGCCGATCATGTCCGCCGCGCCCTCCAGGAAACATCGGAAGAGATGGTGCTGTATGCGCCCGTTGCCACTCGTGAGGAATTTATCAGTGCCATTGCCTATCTCATCCGGAGATTAGATGAAAACACAGCAGAAGAAAACTTTCTGCGTTATTCGCCGAACCTGAAAGTCGGCTCCCGGGAATGGGAATTTCTCAAGGAGCAGTTTGTTTCATCCTATGAAAACAGGAATAAACCCGGGAAAACACCCCATCGCATCCAGAACCGTCCGGAGGAAATCTTTCCCAAACAGATGGGGCCTTTCTGGGACGGGGAATTCAATAATGAGCCGGATACGGACTGGTCTATGCCCGCGAACCGAAAGTGGGCCCAGGATATCCGGGACAAATGGATGAAGGGAGCCGGGGATAATCCCGAAGAGATTCCCTTGGTGGTCGCGGGGCTGGAAGTTTTTCACGGCAGGGAATTCAGGGAATGCACTGATCCTTCACTGGTTAATGAAAATATCTGCGTGGCGCGCTATGCAATGGCGAATGACGAGGATGTCACCCGTGCAGTGACTGTGGCTAAGGCTGACCCGGACGGATGGAGAAAAAAGAGTCATGCGGAACGCCATAAAGCCCTCTCCCAGGCAGCAGCGGAAATCCGCGGGGCTAGGGGCGATCTTATCGGTGCGGCTGCTGCCAACACAGGGAAGGTTTTCACAGAAGCTGACCCCGAAGTTTCCGAAGCCATAGACTTTACAGAATTTTATCCTTATTCTGTCAAAGCTTATGCAGATATTGAAAATGTGGAATCCCGGGGCAAGGGTGTGGGACTGGTCATTTCTCCCTGGAATTTTCCCATTGCCATCCCCTGCGGCGGAATTGCAGCAAGCCTTGCCGCGGGCAATACGGTCATATTCAAACCTGCTTCAGATGCGGTTCTGCCAGCGTGGGAACTGTGCAAATGCTTCTGGCAGGCCGGGATTTCCAAAAATGTTTTGCAGTTTCTCCCCTGCTCCGGCTCATCAATCGGTGCAAAGCTGACGGCCCACCCGGATGTGGATTTCATCATCCTGACTGGCGGAACAGATACGGGGCTGAAGATTCTTGAGCAGAGACCGGGTATCTTCCTGGCTGCTGAGACGGGCGGAAAAAATGCAACCATTGTTACTGCCATGTCCGACAGGGATCAGGCTGTCAAAAATATCATGCACTCGGCATTCAGCAACTGCGGACAGAAATGTTCCGCAACCTCGCTGATCATCCTTGAAAGAGAGGTGTATGAGGATGAAAATTTTAAGAAGCAGCTTGTTGATGCTGCAAAGAGTTGCAGCATAGGTTCCGCGTGGGAGTTTCATAATAAAATGGGAACCCTGATCCGGCCCCCCTCGGGCGATCTGAAGAAGGCCCTGACCGAACTGGAGCCGGGAGAATCATGGGCATTGAAGCCTGAAAATGTTCATGATAACCCCTATATGTGGACACCGGGCATCAAATGGAATGTGCAGCCCGGGAGTTATACGCATATGACCGAGTTCTTCGGCCCCCTGATCGGCGTTATATGCGCGGAGAATCTGGATCATGCCATTGAAATGGTGAACCAGACCGGCTACGGTCTGACCTCGGGGCTGGAGAGTCTGGATAAACGGGAACAGGAACACTGGAAGGAGCGGATAAAAGCCGGGAACCTTTACATCAACCGGGGAACTACCGGCGCGATTGTCCTGCGCCAGCCCTTCGGGGGCATGGGGAAATCTGCCCTGGGAGTAGGGATCAAAGCCGGCAGTCCGAGTTATGTGGGCCAGTTCATGGATTTTGAAGAAACAGGTTTTCCCTGTGTCCGAGCCATTCGGGACGATCACAGGTTGCTGAGACTGGCACTGGAATGGAAGCGGAAACTGGACTGGGAAATGATGAAGGGTGCTGAGGAGGATATCAGGAAAACGATTCGCGCTGTTAAGAGCTATCTTTACCATGTGGAGCAGGAATTTACACGGGAACACGATTATTTTCATCTGCGGGGGCAGGATAATGTCCTCCGGTATCTTCCTGTAGGTAAGGTAATGGTGCGTATGCATGAGGATGACACCCTGTTCGACGTTCTGGCGAGGATTGCCGCGGTGAAAATTTCAGGCTGTCACCTTATCATCAGCATTCCCGAAAGCCTTGACAATGCTGTCTCAGCATTCCTCCGAGGGAAGGACGGAGAGCAATTTATCGGCAAAGCCCCTGTTCATTACCAGGGTGACGATGATGTGATCCGGATGATACCTGAAATCCAAAGGCTCCGCTACGCGTCGCCGGAACGGGTTCCTCCCGCTGTATATCAGGCCGCCGCTAAGACAGGCTTTTATATTGCCCGGGCAAAAGTTGCGGTGGAAGGACAGGTTGAGCTTTTGCAGTATTTCCGGCAGCAGAGTATCTGTGACAGCTACCACAGGTACGGAAACCTGGGAGAGCGGGCAATCATTTAGCACCAGCGTATTATAGGGGAGTGCCAAAGTTGTACTTTGTTTATGGTTGCCAAACTGCAAGTTTGGCACTCTTTTAATAAGGCCATGATCTTCGTCTCGGCCAGTCATCCGTCGGATTGACGACTGGGAACGGAGTATGTACAAAAATTCCAAAAATTCGTGCCTCAATGATAAACCCCGTTAAACAGTGGATTCCGGGTTAAAATTAAAAAACATCCGTTTTTTAATTTTTCTTGGAATGACGATCTAACGCACTGTCATTCCGGGGAATTTACATGACCTGACGGTCACAACGAATGATGAAAGCCTGCCGCGACTCCCCCTTTCGTAAAGGGCCGGGGGGATTTTTATCCGGGACTTCATATAAAAATCGGAAAACGGATGTTTTCCGATTTTAACCCGGAATCCACTGTTTAACAGGTTTACCGGAAACTTTTCGATCTACTGATACTGATTCAGATCGGAGACCAGAACCAACACGCATCACGTATCACGCCTCAACTTCACATTATCCTCAATGATCTGTTTGAATATCGGTACCTTGGCAGGATCATCCGAGCGTCTGGCTGCTTCGTTGATCAGCGCGCTTAGAGAAACATCCTTTAGCGGAATATTGAACCCTGCTTTTTTCAACCCCGCGGTTTCTTTTCGCAGCTTTTCAAGTTCACGCAGCAGTTCCTGTTTCTTGATCTTCATAGCGTCTGTCTCGGCCCTGAGATTTTTATTCTCCCCTGTGAGCGCGGCGTTTGCCGCGGAGATGTTTTCCAGGGTTTCCCGAAGATCGGGAACAGGCTCGGGAGTCTGGCTGAAAAACATCTTCAGGGTCTTTTTGGTCGCGGTGCTGAGTTCAAAAAAGGACCAGGCAATCTCCCATGTTATCAGGAGTCGCCGGGATGATCCGTCCCTGATCCTGTATTTATCCCTGAGTCCGAGCAGGGAACCGGTGATATCCACCACGATGGCTTTGCCGTAATCCACGGGAAAATGAACTGTGATCTGCGTTGCTTTTTCCATATTGCCCAGTTCCTCCGGGCAAGTGAGTTCGCAGACAATATGGTTCCTGCCGATATTGACGACATCCGCGGGAATCTGTCGGTTGCCGGTTCGGATAACTGCCTTGGATTTCGGGATGTCGGAGCGGAAAATAACGCCGTCAGCATCCGGGGAAAAGACCCTGTCAGTCAGGCTCCTGAACTGGACAGATGTAAATGGAATGGGCAGAATGTATCGGATGCCCTGCCGGGCCAGTTTATCCTGCCTGGCCTTGCTGTCTGTCGGGGTCATGATGATGAAAGGCGTGTCTAGGTTGAGTTCCGTGCCGCGCATCCGGTCGTGGAAATCCGGCCCGGTCATGCCGGGCATCTCCAGCCCTGCGAAGACCGCATGGTATTTTTTCTGTTCCAGCATTTTTACCGCGTTTTCGGGGGAATCGCTTGTGTCTGCAATCGCGCCCACATGATCCGTCAGGATATATTTCTGAATGATATTCCTGATGATAACGCTTTCATAAACAATGAGAAACCGTAGAGACATCTGTTTTTGCCTAACTCGTATGGTGGATTCTATCCCACCGATTAATTCTGTCGGGTGGGCTTCTGCCCCACCAATTTAATGCCCTGAAAGGGCTGCATATTCTAGTCAAGGGTAATCACCACGGGAAATAAATCCCGAAATAACGGTTTCCCTGAAAGGGATACATAACTTTCCATTAAGTTACGTAACCCCTTCAGGATAAATACATTTTGGGGATTCATTCCTATGTGGCGCTGCGCTGACCCCGGGCTGGATTATTTAACCTCCGGGTATTTTTATCTGACCCTTTCGGGATATATATTCGGCGATGCCTGAAAAAAGTTCCGACTAATACCCTGAAAAGGCTGCATAATCTATCCAGAAGTAATCATTCATAACATAAGTTTTTCCTTTCTGAAGATCCTTTTCCGGTTTCAGACTGAAAAAAAATCTGTATTTCATCTTTCAATATGCTATATCAGAAAATAATTTTGTAAGCAAACGGATTCTGAATACTGCCACGGGAAAAAGAGGAAATATGTGTGCCTCCTGTTATCAATGAAAAATTGTCAGCACTCCTCATGGCGGGCATGATTTTCGTTCGGGCCATGTGGCTCGGCTCGGATTGACAAATCCGAGCCATGTCACCGCCGGATTTATCAATCCGACGGGTGACTGGCCGAAACGAAGGTCAAGGCCCTCCTGGCAATCCTTTAAGCCTGCGAATCATGGTTAAGACAAATGGCCTTACGGATTCCGGCGATATCTGCTGACGATAGAAAATAAATAGATAGAAAATGCCCTGAACCGCTCCCGGAAGATTGCCAAATCCGCCGGAAATGCTTGAGATTTGTCAATTCCAATCAAGCATTTCGGGAGTACCTTCCATCTGTTGAAAATGAATACAGACAATCATGAATAAAAAAATCTCAGAATACACAAAAAATAAATGGAGTCAGTTCTGCGAAGCCTCAGACGCAGCGCTCCTGACAATCCCGGATGATCCTGAATTTATTACCAGTATGAAACGGGTGTTCGCATTCAGTGATTTTGTTGCAAGAACCTGTATAAGAAATCCCGAAATGCCTGATGAACTTATCAGGAGCGGTGATCTTCAAAAAGAATATGCAGAAGGAGAATACAGCGCAAGACTGGAAAGCCTCCTCTCAGGAGCAGAAGATGAGGCATCCTTAGGGAGTATCCTTCGCGGCTTCCGCTCCCGGGAAATGATTCGGATTGCTTGGCGTGACCTTGCCTGCTATACCGATCTTTCGGGAACGATGCGGGAGCTTTCAGAGTTTGCCGAAGCCTGCATACAGCACGCGCTGTTACTGCTGTATGAATGGGAATGTGAAAAATTCGGCATCCCCTCGGGGAAAAACGCTTCCGATCAAAGCCTTGTTGTCATGGGCATGGGCAAACTCGGGGCATGTGAACTGAATTTTTCTTCAGACATTGACCTTATCTTCGCGTATCCCGAACCCGGGGAAACCAGGGCACCCGGAGGCCAGGATTCAGGTTTAAGGTCTCCTGTAAGCAACGAGGAATTTTTTGTGCGGCTTTGCAGGCGATTGATAAAGGTGCTGAGTGCCAATACATCGGAGGGCTTTGTTTTCAGGGTGGACATGGGACTCCGTCCATACGGCGAAAGCGGCCCCCTTGTCATGAATTTTGATGCGCTGGAGGCATACTATCAGTCCCAGGGTCGGGAGTGGGAACGCTACGCTTGGATCAAAGCCAGGCCCGTTGCGGGCGATAAAGCCGCAGGTAATCAGCTTTTAAAACGGCTGATTCCCTTTGTTTATCGCAGATACCTGGATTTCGGAGTGTTCGAATCGCTGAGGGAGATGAAGCATAAGATCACCCTTGAAGTGAAGCGTAAAAAAATGAAAAACAACATCAAACTCGGCTCCGGGGGAATCCGTGAAATAGAATTTTTCGGTCAGATATTTCAACTGACGCGGGGCGGTGTCCGCCATGCCCTCCAGGAGCGCAGCATTCAGAAAGTATTAAGAATTCTTGCACATGAAAACTATATCGGTCAGGATGTATGCGATACACTTGACTCAGCGTATGTTTTTCTCCGAAATACAGAACACCGCTTACAGGAGTTTTCAGACAAACAAACCCAGGATATCCCCTCAGATCCCGATGGTCAGGAACGTATTGCCGCATCTATGGGATTTGGAAGCCCGGAGTCTTTTGCCTCGGAACTTATGAAACACCGGGAAAATGTTCACCGCCGCTTCAGCGGGCTTCTGGAACCAAAAAATCCGGAAAAAGGAGAAGATGAAAGGATCGAAAACGCGCTGAAAGATGTATGGCATAACCTGACCGGAGATGAACCGGATCGGAAAGTGATTGCTGACGCGGGGTTTGATAATCCCGATGATGTCCTCAATACCCTGACGCAGCTCCGGGACCACTTGGATGCAGTGGCTCTTGTCCGTGAAGGGCGGGAACGAATTGATAAACTGATTCCGCTGCTGTTAAAGGAGGTCGGCACATCTGCCCCCTCTGCCCAGGGACTGGATCATATTATTGATCTGATCAAGGCCGTTAAAAAGCGCACCAGTTACATCTCGCTTCTGCTGGAGAACCCCGGGGCCATCACCCATCTGATCAGGCTGGCAGGCAGTCCCTGGATTATATCCCTGCTGGCCCGTCATCCGGTCCTCCTGGATGAACTCCTTGATCCCCGGTCCCTTTATGTTCCGCCGAGGAGATCCGACCTTGAAAGGGATCTTCGCAGACGGCTGTCGCAGATCCCCTCCGACGATCTCGAAGCACAGATGGAGGAATTACGTATTTTTAAACAGATCAATACCATGCATGTTGCGGCCGCGGACATTACCGATGTGTTTCCCCTGATGAAGGTCAGTGATTATCTTTCCGATATAGCGGAGACGATTTTGAATGAGGCCATTGAGATATCATGGAATAATCTTGTTGAAAAGCACGGGAAACCGACCTGCCAGCTTGGCGGAGATACTTTTGACAAGGGATTTGCCGTTATTGCCTACGGAAAACTCGGAGGGCTTGAACTCGGATACAGTTCTGATCTTGACCTGGTTTTTCTCCATGCAGGAACCCCGGGGGAAACCAGGGGCGGTAAGCGTCTCATTGATAACGCCCAGTTTTTTGGCCGACTGGGGCAGAGACTCATCCATGTGATGAGTACTCATACACCTGCAGGTATGCTGTATGAGGCAGACATGAGGTTACGTCCGAGCGGAAGTTCCGGTCTCCTGGTCTGTCACATTGACGCGTTCGGAGCATATCAGGCAAACGAGGCTTGGACATGGGAAAAACAGGCGATAATCAAGGCAAAACCGGTAAGCGGAGACCACCGTATTGCAAAGCAGTTCGAAGAAATACGAAAAGACGTACTCGCGCAGCCCCGTAACAGGACAGTGCTTCAGAAAGAAGTCAGGAATATGCGCCAGCGAATGCGAAGAGAACTTCTGAAGCCTGAACCGGGAGTTTTTGATCTCAAGCAAAGCGAGGGAGGTATGGTGGATATCGAATTCCTGGTTCAGTATCTTGTACTCCTGAAAGCCTGTGAACATCCCGAACTCCTGAGATGGACAGACAATGTCCGGCTTATCGGAACCCTGGCAGAAACGGGCGTTATTGATGATTTCACAGCATACCTTCTCAGAAAAGCCTATCTTACCTATAGGATTGTCGGTCACAGGCTCAGTCTCCGGGAGAAGCCAGCCAGAGTTTCTGAAGACAGATTCCGGGATATGCGTGAGAAAGTAAAGGAGATATGGGAGGGTTTTATGATGCGTGATGCTGAGAAAACGGAGTAGAGACCTCCGAGGTTTCAGAAAACTTCGCAGGCCAGATTATCATCAAAACCTCGCAGCTCTGGCAATCGGCCCGGAACCTCTTCAGCTAAGACCTCCGAGGTTTCTGAAAACTTCGCAGGCCCGATGATCATCAAAACCTCGGAGGTCTGGCAATCGGCTCGGAACCTTTTCACGTAAGACCTCCGAGGTTTCAGAAAACTTTACAGGCCCGATGATAGCAAAACCTCGGAGGTCTGGTCAATCGGCTCGGAACCTTTTCACGTAAGACCTCCGAGGTTTCAGAAAACTTTACAGGCCCGATTATCATCAAAACCTCGGAGGTCTGGCAATCGGCCCGGAACCTCTTCACGTAAGACCTCCGAGGTTTCCGCTGTTTGCGAAAGTTTCCGATCTACTGATAGTTATTATCTGAATTGCAAGACAAAATTTTTTCATATCAATTCCAATGCCCGGAGTTATTGAGAAGTTACAACTTCCCTACCAGCCTGCAGGGTCTCGGCCACAAGCTGCAGGAGAAAGGAAACCGCTCCCAGCAGCATAACTGCTTGGGGAATCCACAGCGGCGTTGCTGTCAGGGTTCCTGATGTCGAGTTATAACGAAGGGTTGCCGCCATCATATAATACAAATACAAAACCAGATAGCCCATAAAGCCGGTGGTTATGGCCACTGCCAGAAGATTGACAAACGCGGCAGCACGGGGCGGAAGCAGGTTCAGTATCAGCTTGATCCTGATATGGCCCTTTTCCCTGAGGGTGTAGCCGGCACCGAGAAAAATGATTGCAGCGAGGCCGTAAGCAGAGTATTCGTCTGCAATCAGTGTGGTCACATTGACAGTATTCCAGAGGGCAATTCCGAAACCGATACTGCTTTCGGTATTGTCTCATATTACTTTTTACTATAGAAGCTTGAACAATGGATTATATTGGCATGACTTTAACAACCAGTTTGGCGTTGCGATAACTTCCTTTTTATTTATTCACATAGAGAGAACATAGTTGGAGGACCTACTCCATGTTCCATGAAGAAATTTCCCGAATCAAGAAGTCTTCTCATATAAGTATTTTCAACTTCCTTAGATTCTTCTTCAGTCAACACAGTAATATTTCCCTGACTTTTACCTAATTCATTGAGCGATTGTCCAATACTTAAGCCAGAACGCAAGCTCAATATAACTCTGTCATGAAGTTTATCTTCAAACTTATCGGGATAAACAATAAAACTTACATTAGGTAAAAACTGAGATGTGAGAGTCCGCCAATGTGATTTGAGTTCTTCTGGTCCTTGTCTAATATCCGCATGTAGATGCTTATTCGTTGTTATAACCATTATTTTGCAATTTTCAGGTACGTATCTGAGATAATCAAGCTCATCCTGACTGAAACAGGGGTCACATATTTTCAAATATTGGTCTACATTTTCGCTTAACCAATTCTGAATCCATTTTTGAGCGATTTCAACCTCTCCATGGCTAAAGACCACATTTTTTCTGTTCAATACCGGAAAACTTTCTTTTAGTGACGCAGGCATTCCTGACTGTATGCCTGGAGAGATATGTTCAGCAAGCTGACAAACCAATTCAGCAGCTTCTAAGAAAACCTCAACTTTGATTGAACTTTGCCTTTGATGTAAGTTTTCTATAGTCCAGTGTGCTATATCAAAACTGACTCTTGGATGGCATTGCATTCCCTCTAATAACCATCTCTCTAAAACAGTTGTCTCACTTATGGGAACTTGCCTCCCGGAAACCAATTCGCATATAAGTTGTTTGCTGCTAGTCCCAAGAATATTTTCTCGTACATACTTAGGTCCTTGCAGATTTAATTTAGAGGGGCTTGCTATTAACTGCTCAATTTGAAGTGTTTTATTAACAGAATTATCAGACAGTTGAGGATATCTGCTTTTGTCAAGTTCGGAAACAAGTTTATCTGCGAAGTTCGGATCAAGTTTATAGGCAGTCTGCACCAAGGTTTTAAGTCGCTGTTCAGCATTTAATCCTTTAAGAAATTCAACAGATTCGATAGCTTTTTTAATAATATATTCAGATTTTGCTTTTTCTTTCAATTTACTCCATGATTTACCAATCAATTCAAATCTTTCTATACGGTCTAACAAATTTGGTATATTTTGAGCTTGATTCTCCGCCTCTTCTATCACTTTTTTGGCAGGCTCCAGTTTTTTATTATAATAATACCTCATATGCTCCGCAATATCCGCTAAAACAAAAACTCTGTCAGCTATGTTAGGTATATTTTTCGCTCTTAAGACAATATCGTTCCATCTGCGACGTATATCTTGTTTGCTTAAACCCCTTTTTTTTCTCGACTTCTCTAATGATCGATATATACAAGATCGCACACCATGAATAATTGCCTGAGCGAGTATTAGATAACCTTCATGCTGGATGTTTTTCTGGTCCGGTAATTTTTTATCAGCTATTTCATCCAAGATTCGCAAAAGTTCAAGAGCCTGGGTTTGATCCATTATATCCACAGAAAATGAATTTTTGATTGAATTTGAAATAGCAGCTATTAAAGCATTAAGAGCTTCATCATGGGTGATTTCAGAGACTGCCGGAATAACTACATTCTTAAATTTTCGGAAATCATGTCTAACTCTTAGAGTATAAACATCTACATGCTTGTGATCACCCAAATATGAACGACATAGTTCCCAAAGTACTACCGAATACCAAGCTCTGTTTTTGTTTGTTATCGGCATGTCTTGTGCCAATTCTTTCGAGACAACCTGATCATATTCAAAAATTATAGGCAGGCAGAATTCGATAACTGAGTCTCTGTTATGGCTTGGAGGCATATCTTCAATTCCCCGAAGAATTTTTTCCCGAATAATTCTTTCTGCACATGGGTTAAAATCGTTTCGATAAGAGCTTGCTGCTAACTGTGCATAAAGATTTAATTGGACTGTCTTGGCTGGAATTCTCTGAATCAGAAATTCAATTTTCCGAATAGTTTCTTCAGAATCCCTAAAGGTTTTATTATCAATGGCACGGATTGCCAAATCAAGAATTTCTTTAAATGTGTTTCCTAAGTTGCCCACTGCAATAGAGTAACCAGGATGACTACATAATCCCTGCAATTCTTTACAGAAATGTTTTGCGAGTTCAGTGTCAATTGTCGAAATAATTTCTACTAACTCATACCCCCATAAAAGTTTGATTTTAAGATCACTTTCATATTGCCACAGACTAATAGCTTCATCCGCTATTTTTAAAGCCTCATCATTGGAAATATTTCTGTATAGACCAGCTAAATTCCCAAATGCTTGGGATTGGAGAGTAATATCTTTTATTTTCTTTGAAAAATAAAGAAGGGTTTCCAAATTCGGACGAGAAAGAGTGTATTCTCTTGCCATAAACGCGCTAACGATGTTAAGCAACACGCTATTTCGTTGGCCGATATCAAAATTTTCTAAGTATTCCAGCGAGTCTTTAATCATTTTTGAAAGATTGTCGGTTTCCCCTTTTTTATGTAAAGCTGTATGCAACACCAAGTGTACTGCTTTATTCCTTCTTGACTGGGTATTGAGTTCCTTGGCTACTGTGAAAGCTCGGTCAGGATCATGCTCAACTAAAGTTTGAATAGTGCCACGGCTTAATTCAAACTGATACGCAGTATCCCTTCGGAGAGAATCAAAAGTGTTTTGAAATCGTTCCTCTAAATCGGTTATCAATTTTTTATTATCAGGCATGATTCGACTAACCGTTAGCAACAACTTGGCGAAGCAAAAAGCTTTCTCGTCAAGTTCTGTAATATTCTGAAGCACATTTTCATATACCTCTTCGATTTCCATTTGTGATTTCTGTGAATCAATCTCAAACAATGCTTCTGCAAGATTGAGGCGGAAACCCACCCATTCTTCTTTTGGAGAATCAATGGATGTAAACTCAGGAACTCTGAGGATTTCAATTAAGCTTTTCCTATCATCTGTTGAAAGATTAATGATTAATTCACTAAGCTGTCGCAGACTGTTTAAAGAGACAACAAATTTTCTATCGCTAACAATATTATCCTGCCAAACTCTTATTGCTTTAGTAATTTTTTGATCTTTAGGATTTTGCTTGCACCATTGTCGAATAACATATTCTTTCGCCTTAGTATTCCCAATAGATTCAATTTGTTCCATTAATTGCTTAAAAGATAAACCAGTTAACCATTTGGAGATGAAGTGAACAAAATAACCTCTGTTCATCTTGTCTCCAATAGAGAGAAGTATATCTCCATCCTTTTGTTCCTGCAATTTTTGAGATACAGATTCAATAGCCGTTTCAACAATACTCTGTTTTTCAGCCTGTTTGAACAATTTTTCTAACAGAGAAACTGCTACGTCGGGTAAAGTCGGAAAAAGGTCGAGAGCAATTTTTTGAAGGATTCCCTTATCAATTTCCTCAATTTTAAGATTTCCGACCATCTTTTTTAGCGAGTCCAGAGCTTCTTTTGGAACCCTGTCTCCCTTTTTTTTCATTGAAGAGTACGTCTTTGCAATGAGACGGATTTTACTAGTTATTTCTGGTAATTCGTAAGCTCTGCGAAGCGCTTCCTGAGATTCGCCGATTGCTATCAGAGCATTAATTTCATTCTGATTTACGGCATGTGAAACAAACGATTTTGCTGCATTAGTACCCAATATCCATTTTATCAAGCCGAAGATATCGTTATGCTGTTGAGCCATTTCAGACGCTGATTGCAATCTTCTAAATATGGCTGAAATACCTGTACTATGATTGCTTATAGTTTTAATCACTTCGGACGTGCTTAGTCTGCTTTTCAAGCCATTGTAGTCACCAAGTTCTATTAACAGTAAATCTGTCAACATCTCTTCATCAGGAGTTTCTGTTTTGACGTAATCAAGCAATTGTTCAGTAATTTCTCGCAACTTTTTTCCTATTTTTTCTTTCAAAAATCCCTGAGTCAACTCGTTTACATATTCCAGCCTCTTTTTTTCCGAATCATATCTGATAAGTCCCGTGTATTTGAGCTTGTCAACTAAATTATTGGGATCACTGTTTGTAAGGCCCGACAAGGTACTATGCAAAAGAGGCACTGGAGATACTGCTAAAAACTTTAAGGCATCTAAAGTTGCTTGGTCTGAAGACTTGAAAACAACTTCGGTTTGTTGATTAATGAGTTTGTTGAGATCATTTGGAGCAGATTCTAAATCAAAATCAGAATTTGTACATATTGTATCTTTAACGATTTTGAGATGTCCAGGTGTTCCTTCGTATTTCGAGTGAATTTTATCAATCTCGTTTGGAGGCAGATCTATATCTCTAAAATATTGATGAGTTTCATTCCGGCTAAAAGCCCATTGAAGTATATCTATGCTTTGATGTTTAACATCATCTGGCATAACTTGAATTTTATCCGAGCGACAACTGAATATCATGTACGGACTTCGAGGATAGTCAGGCAGGGGAAATAAGTCAATTATTCTGCTCCCCTCTTTTCCCTTCAAAGCCCATTCAAGACCGTCAATAAGCAGATAATAAGATTCTTTCCTTGATTTGGCTTTTCGATCCAAACTGTTGCAGAGTTCATAAAATAAGCTCTTGAGACTTTCAAGTGTAACTTGGCATGGGGGTGGAGTGCTTCCGACTACTTTACTAATCTGACTGCATAACGAATATAAAAATGTATATTGTTCTTGGGTTAAAGGACTTGAAGTGATAAAATAACTGATAGTACGATCACTGTATTGTCTTACAAACTGTGAAAGAAGGTTCGTTTTCCCTGTTTGAGGTGCCCCAATAACCATCTGTTTCGGGTAGTCAGAATTAAATTTACGGGCAATGTAATCAATAGCGGAATCGCGTTGAATTTCGATGATAGGGGGATCTGGAAAATTTGATTCCGAAAATTCGGCAGCAATCTCCGATTCTGCACTGCCCATTGCGGTAATTACATCATTTGGAGACAAAAATTGTGGGTAGGCATCTCTAATAGCTGAATATTTTTCTATAAAACCATCTATATCATCAGCACCCCATACAGCGACATTCTGAATTTCAGGAAATTTTTTAATTATCTTTTCTATTTTATCATGAGTTCCTGATTCATACACACTGCTAAAAGGTACGTTAGTGATGAGGATATAATTATCACAAGGGTGACGATATTTGTTTACAACTTTATCCAATTCTCTTTCTAAGTCATCTAAAACTTTCTTTCGTGCTTTGTCAACAGTAAGTAGCTGAGTATCATGGAACTTGACCTGAAACATCCAGTCTCCGTCCCATTGATCTGACTGTGAAGGGTACGGGGCTTTTCCTTTGAAAGAGGCTTCTCTGGCTCCGTCTTTTCCAGGGCCAAAAGTAATGGTACCATTGCCGATTATCTCTTTGAGCAGGCTTTGGCACATTCTTTCAAATTCATCACTTCCTAGCTTATTCAAGTCGTATTTTGCCATTTATTCATTCCATATAACATAATTAATTAAGTTTTCTGTTTCAGCTTTATACACAAATAATCCTGCTCTGCAAAGTCCGAAGTTTTAATTTAAAAACTTCAGTTATTTGGAAAAACTTCCCTACCAGCCTGCAGGGTCTCGGCCACAAGCTGCAGGAGAAAGGAAACCGCTCCCAGCAGCATAACTGCTTGGGGAATCCACAGCGGCGTTGCTGTCAGGGTTCCTGATGTCGAGTTATAACGAAGGGTTGCCGCCATCATATAATACAAATACAAAACCAGATAGCCCATAAAGCCGGTGGTTATGGCCACTGCCAGAAGATTGACAAACGCGGCAGCACGGGGCGGAAGCAGGTTCAGTATCAGCTTAATCCTGATATGCCCTTTTTCCCTGAGAGTGTAGCCTGCTCCGAGAAAAATGATTGCAGCGAGGCCGTAAGCAGAGTATTCGTCTGCAATCAGTGTGGTCACATTGACAGTATTCCAGAGGGCAATTTCCACAAGAATGAGTACTGTCATGATGCCTAGGATAATAGCTGAAACACTTGCCATATGGTCGCTGATCCGGTTGATCCGGTTAATCAGTGATTCCATTATTACCTCTTGAATTCAGTTCTTTTTGGGCTGCCTGAGATAAAAACGCTGATCCCGCAAGACTGCTGTCCGAACCGGAATGGCCAAGCTTAAGGTGATTTCCAGAAAAGAATATACCACGGAACACACGAAATACACGAAAAAAAGAAGAGAGCGTCCTTTATTTTCCGGTTCGCGGTTCCGGTTCAGGCGATTGCCGAAGGCGGAACTGCGAACCCGGAGTGTCAGCTACCTTTATGCCGATATGAAAGATACCGGGAAAAATATAATTTCGATAATTCCGTGTCTTCCGTGTCTTTCGTGGTTAAAAATCAGTTTTACGGTATGTTCTTTATTCTCGTGAGTCGTAAGTTCTCATAAATAGCTGAAATGACTCACCGGGAAACTCCCCCCTTTTTTAAAGGGGGGGGGGATTTCCCCCGACCTGCTGAAATCCCCCTGAATCCCCCTTTAAAAAAGGGGGACTCAGAACAGCGGCTTCAGAGAACTTATGACTGTCGAGTTTATTGGAAATCGCCTAACCTAAAGGATTTTCAAAGAGTAATCCTGAAAATCCTTTAATCCTGAGCATCCCGGTTCGGACAATAAAATACACAGTTGCTCGCTGTCAGTTCGTCGCAACGGACAACTGACTATCTCCCTGTAATCCCGTAATACTGTTTAAGCACTTTTTCAGCTTCCCCACCGGCTTTCCCGACCCACTCAGAGCGCAACTTTTTGCCGGTTTCATCCAGTTCCTTGCGGAAAGCTTTGCTGACATCCGACACGGTCATCCCGTTATTCTTCAGGGTTTCCAAGCTTTTCCGATCCATATCCCCTGCCAGATTCCACATTTTATCTTCCATCTGCTCCGCGATTTCCAGCACGATTTCACGGGTGTTTTCAGGGAGCTTATTCCAGGCATCCAGATTGACATTGATCATGTTCACGGGCCCCACAATATTGATGCGGGTGAAATGCTTCAGCACTTCCCATGCCTTGGCATCAACGCCGGACACTGATGAGGTGTACATGGAATCAAGCAGACCGGCTTTCATGGCCGGATAAACTTCGCTGAAAGGCATTTTGCGGGCTGCAATGCCGGTCAGCTTTCCGAAAGCCAGACCCGTGCCATCATAAACCCTCATTTTCAGACCTTTCAGATCTGCCGCGGATTTGATGGGCCGCTGGGTATAAATGCCGGAAAAGGGCCACACAGATGTATATAATGTCATCTGGTTAAATTTTTTAAGCACTTCTTTATACGCAGGCTTGGCCAACTGATAGATCAGACGCTGTTCAAAGGTATTAGTAGAAATAAACGGCTGGGCAGTCAGGGCAAGTACTGGGGCATCCCCTTCCACCATCCCGGTCGGAATTTCAGCAATCGCCAACTGACCTTCGGCAAGCGATCTCAGGAGTTCGGGTCCTTTGAATCCAAGGGCAGCCCCGGGATGCAGGACTATTTCCAGTTCACCTTTGGTCGCTTCTTTTACCTTATCCGCAAATTCCTGGGCCCCTTTGGAATGAAAGTTTCCGGCCGGGTAATTCAGATGCATGGGCCAGGTGTCTTTTGCGGGTGCCTGGGAAACTGTCCCAAAGGCAAAAATCAGGCCAATAATCAGAATCAGTACTTTTTTCAAATTGTTCCTCCCTTCATTGTTTAAGGTTATAAAAAACTTCGGCATCTTTCATAGAAGCTGAAAAGCAGTTCACACTTTTTCTGACTTTTCAAGTCGTTCGGAACGATTTGAAAAATAGTTCTACAGGAAAGTGTTCCCGGAATGCTCACATGGGATTGACAAATCCCAAGCATTTCAGGCGGATTTGCCAATCGTTCGACTGAAGCCGCTCGGAGCAGTTCAGGGTCATTTTCCATCCTGGTTTCGTGTCGTGTCACTCGCGGTCAGAAGTCAGCATTCTTTTTATCTTCTGAATAAATGACGGGATATCTGTCTTCTGTTCGGTCACGACCTTATCGGGAGTTGAAATCCCTTCAATCTTTTCTGCTACACTATCCTTAAGCACCTCATCAAATTTTATATGAATAGAATAACGATTGGAAAGCCGATCTATCACACCGATGATTGTACCCTTCTGTTCGACCTCGTGGGAGTTATCCCCGGGAGGTGTAAACTTAACATTCAATCTCCGGCCCAGCAGCAGGTGAGGGTTTTTCTCGTTTGACATTCTGATAACAAATGATAATCCCCCGACCGAGATATCTGAAAATTTTCCCCTGAAAATCTTTCCCAATGGATTTCCGGAAGCATTGAGTATCTGAAAGTTCACTTTTCCCGACATTTTAACCCGTTTATGATATCTCCTGTTTACCCCTTTTGTTTCCGAAGTCTCTGCTTCAAGGCAGTAATCATTCAGTTTTGATATAAGCAGAGGCCATTTTTTCTGCCATTTTGCCAGGATATCTTTATCTAAAAAGCTGAGTTTCACCTGGGAAAGCGCAACCAGGGAACTTGTGCATACTGTAATGGAAAAAAAGCTTTCTGCTCCTGCAATGTCGCCGGGTCCTAATGTTTTCAACAGGACCTCTTTTCCCTCCTGGCTGTAGGCCAGTTTCAGATAGCCCTCATCAATAAAATAGAGTTTGGAATTGAATCCTCCTTGCTCGAAAATGTTATCATTTGTGTCGTATGCAGCTTTTTTCATACCGGAATAGAGGGTATAAATTTCTTCGGTCGTCAGCGTGTTATACAGATCTGCCCAGATTTCCAAGTGATCCTGATACAGGTATCCGCTTCTTTCTTTTTCAATAATTTCATCGGATTTTATAATTTCAAACAGGGCCATGGGGTCAATTTCGGAGAGCCTCTCTTTCAGAGTTTCGGCTGTTGCAAAATTTTTTTCCCTGGCATATTTGATAATTAAATTAAACAATAAATTCACAGCCGCTTTTTTGTTTTTTTTCTTAACATACTTGTTGACAACTTCCTCATGTCTGGAAAAATCGTCCATGACCTGCATCCCTTTCGTAGATGTTTTTCACCCCCTTATACCCTTAAATTATTCCTGTGTAAAGTCCGTTGTCAGTTGTTAGTTGTCAGTTGTCAGTTGCAACTGACAACTGACAACTATTTTTTTGTTGAAATAATGGGTTAATCCACTATAATGTATCATCAGCAGATGGAAAAAGCCCTGAACGGCTCCCGGCGGCTTGGGCGTGAGCTCAGTCGAACGGTTGACGAATCCGCTGGAAATGCTTGGGATTTATCAATCCAAGCAAGCATTTCCTGAGCATTTTCCATCTGTCGGTTATCAGACAAAATTTTTTGTGACTCCGGATTAAATTACGGTGGGTAAAACCCGGGTAAAACCCACCCTGCATTCTGATATGAGATAAAAAATATGATTGTCCAGATTTATGAAGTTCAGACACCTTCCGAAGCAGAACCGCTGATTGAACTGGGAACAGACCACATCGGCAGTGTGATCCTTTCGGAAGCATCATGGAAAATTTCTTCCATCCGGGATACTGTCCGTATGGCGGCCGCGGCAGGTTGCAGGAGCAGTCTGATTCCGCTCTTCAGCACCCCGGATACCATTTTCCACATGCTTGATTATTATCAACCTGATATCATTCACTTTTGTGAGACCCTGGCAGATCAGGACGGGACTTTGAAAAACTGTAAAGACTTGGCAGACTTACAGAAAAATGTTAAGAAAAACTTTCCTGAAATCCGAATCATGCGGTCCATACCTATCGCACAGCCCGGTAAGGCTGATCTGATGCCCAGCCTTGAAGCAGCCCGGATATTTGAGCCGATAAGTGATTATTTTTTAACAGACACGTTCTTGGTGAATCCCCCTTCCCAGGCCGTAGCTTCAGAGGATTCTGACCAGCCGGTCAGCGGATTTGTGGGAATAACCGGCCTGACATGCGACTGGGATATTGCCACAAAACTTGTTGAAATGAGCAGTATTCCGGTCATACTGGCCGGGGGAATATCACCGGATAATGTGTCAGACGGCATCAGGCATGTCAGGCCGGCGGGGGTTGACAGTTGTACAGGAACAAATGCCTTGGATAAAGAGGGGCGCCCCATAAGGTTTAAAAAGGACTTTGATAAAGTAAAATATCTTATTGAAACAGTTCGGAACTTGAAATTGCCAGTTGTCCGTTGCAACTGACAACTGACAAAAACTAAGGAGGAAATTTCAGACCTATGATAGAAAGCGGCGACCTGAAAAAAGGTCTTAAACTTGAAATTGATGGCGAACCATACGTTACCGTACAGTTTGAGTTTGTCAAACCCGGCAAAGGACAGGCCCTGTCCGTTGTCCGTTGCAACTGACAACTGACAAAAACTAAGGAGGAAATTTCAGACCTATGATAGAAAGCGGCGACCTGAAAAAAGGTCTTAAACTTGAAATTGATGGCGAACCATACGTTATCGTACAGTTTGAGTTTGTCAAACCCGGCAAAGGACAGGCCCTTTACAAATGCAAGCTGAAGAATATGGTGACGGGCACCCAGTTTGACAGGACATACAGATCCGGTGAGAAATTCAATGAAGCAAACCTGGAAGAACAGGAAATGGAATACCTGTATTCCGATGCTGAAGGCTATTGCTTTATGAATACAAGCACTTATGCCCAGGAATTCTTGAATGAAGAGCAGGTGGGGGATGCCAAAGAGCTTTTAAAGGAAAACACGGTTTGTAATGTGCTTCTCTTTGATGAAAGACCCATCGGTCTTTCCCTGCCCAATTTCGTTGATCTGAAAATTGTAAAGGCTGATCCCTGGGCAAAAGGGGATACCGCGTCAGGAAGCACAAAGCCGGTTACGCTGGAAACCGGCTATGTATTGCAGGTTCCGCCCTTTATCGAGGAAGGGGAACTCATTCGGATAGACACCCGTACAGGAGAATATACAGAGCGGGTAAAAGAATAGACGCCATGTGCAACTTTTTTTAACCGAAGAGAGTACAGACAAAGAAACACAAAGAACCTTCGTGAACCTTCGTGCCTTTGTGGCAAAAAAAATTTAGCCACAAAGACACTGAGACATTAAGGAACACAAAGAGCCTTCGTGAAACTTTGTGCCTTCGTGGCATTATAAGTTGTACATCGCGTGAATAGGAGAATATTTTGAAAGAAAACACAGTGCAATTCAAGGATTATCAGAATACCCACCAGATGCTTAAAGAGACGGTGGATCGTTGTTCCGGACAGATGGCCTACAAATGGTTCTTGGAGGATTCGGGCCAGCCCGTTTCCGTGACATGGGGAGAATTTTATGACCAGGTGAAGAAAGTCTCAAAAAGCCTCATGGCCCTGGATGTAAAAAAAGATGATAAGGTGAATATTATCAGCTATACCTGTTACAGATGGGTATTATCGGATCTGGGTATTACCAGCATCGGGGCATGTACAGTGGGGATATACCAGTCCAATCTTCCCAAAGACTGCAAGTATGTCATCAACCATTCTGATTCGGTACTTATATTTGCCGAAGATGAGAAGCAGTTGGAAAAACTCCTGGAGATCAGGGAGGATATCCCGGATATCCGCAAAGTGGTTCTTTTCAAGGGGAGTTATGACAAAGCAGATGACTGGGTTATCACTTTTGAGGAATTTCTCAAGCTGGGGAAAGATGTATCTGATGAGGATTTCCTGGAACAGACCAGTACCGTAAACCCGGATGATCCCGCGTGTATTGTCTATACATCCGGCACAACCGGCGTACCCAAAGGAGCGGTGCTGACCCATGACAACATTACCTTTACGGCTCAGACTGTCCGGGAATGCGGTGAATTCATGGACGATGATGAAATGTTCCTGTTTCTTCCCCTTGCCCATGTTTTTGCCAGAACATGCAGTTATTCCGCTATACTGGTGGGGAATACCGGAGTTTTTAACCGCGGTATGCCCACCCTCATGGATGATATGAAAGCTGCACGGCCCCATTGGTTTGTAAGTGTGCCGCGGATTTTCGAAAAAGTATATTCCAAGGTTATGAGCGGGGCCGAGGCCAAAGGCGGGATGACCCTGAAGATTTTCCAATGGGCCTGTAATGTCGGGAATCAGGTAACTGACTGCAAACTGGAGAAGCGGCCCATACCGTTTGTTCTTGATTTTCAGTATAAACTGGCAACCAAACTGGTATTCAGCAAAATCCAAGAAGCCCTGGGGGGCAGGATGCGCTGGTGCATCAGCGGCGCCGCGCCCCTGAATCCTGACATTGAAAAATTCTTTCATGCAGCCGGAATCCTGGTGCTGGAAGGTATCGGCATGACAGAGAATATGTCCTTCAGCAATGTCAATCGCAAGGATAACTACCGCATCGGGTGGGTGGGCCCCCCGGGTCCCGGCATTGAACAGAAGATCGGGGAAGACGGCGAAATCATGTTTCGCGGCCGGAATGTCATGAAAGGGTATTACAAGATGCCCGAGGAAACCGCGGAGACCATAACCCCGGACGGATGGCTCCTTACCGGAGACTTGGGAGAAATTGATTCGGAAAATTTCCTGCGGGTTACAGGACGGAAGAAAGAGATTATCATCACCGCGGGAGGAAAGAATATCGCTCCTGCGGCCATCGAGGGGGTAATTGCCACGTCCAAATATGTCAGCCAGGTATGTGTGATCGGGGATCAGCGCAAATATCTCAGCGCGCTGGTGACTCCGGACCCGGACAACATAAAAGACTACGCGGAAGCAAACAACATTCCCTTTGAAGACATTGACGGACTGGTGAAGGATGAGCGCATCATCCGGCTGATTGAGAGCCAGGTAGAGGGAAAGAACAGGGAATTTGCTTCTTATGAAACCATCAAAAAGGTTACACTTGTCCCTGAGTTTACCATTGAAAACGGGCTGATCACTCCCACGCTGAAGCTCAAGAAAAACATCATCCGTGAAAAATACAGTGATGAGATTGATGAAATGTACCCGGAGTAATACAGAACCGGACTCTTACTCTTAGTACTCGGTTCCATAAATAACGTCCGGGTTGAAATCCGACGTAGTACAAAACGAAGCTTTGTCTCACGCCGGAAATCAGCACACACAAAGCTTCGCTTTGTACTACACCGCTTTGAAAGTTCGTGACCCCTCCGGCTCTTAATAAATTTAAAAGGGTTAACCCCGGTACAGGGGTGACGGATTTACGAAGTGGTGTAGTACTCCGCTACCCGGAAAGTTTCAGTATTTTCCTACCCGGACATTATTTCTGAAACGGAGTACTAAGTGCTCTGTTTCATAAATAATGTCCGGGTTAAAACGGAGGAGTGCAAAGCTTGCTTTGCGCCACTGCGGGATTCCCGCAAAGCAAGCTTTGCACTCCGCGGAATTTATAACCCTGACATTATTTCTTAAACGGAGTACTAAGGGATTTCCCAATAAATAATCTACCCAAATAATGACTCGCTGATCGCTTCGATGAGTACATCTTCGGACAGTGGAGGCCCTGCCGGCACAATGGCTCTCTGGTAATTCGTGTTGAAAGCAAATTACTTATAAATCAGTAATCAGAACAGCCGTACAGTGTTTGCCCTGACCGGTAAGATTTTCTGCTGACATGATCACAGAAATATGTTATACCGTATTTCGGATATTTCAGAAATCATTATAATAATAATAAGAGATCGGGAGGAACTGTATGGAAATCTTATACGATGCAGACTCTGACAGCAGACGCCGGGAACATCCTTCTCATTTTCCGTGGGATAATCCGTATTGTCCCTTCGGAAACGGCACGGACAGCGGAAAGAAAGGGCGGCATGAGGCAGCGTATCCGGGCATTCCCTTTCCTTTTCCCCGGCCGGAGATTTCTGCGCAGTCTTCTGACAGATTCATTGAAGAACTGCTGAACATTCCGGACATTGCCGTGGAAAGGACAGAGACGGACGGAGAAGGAAATCTTATAATAAGAGTGAGGAGTACCGTAACGGGAACCCGCTGTAACAAATGCGGCAGAGATACTGACAAACCTTACGGTTACGGCAGGGAGATCATGCTCCGCCATCTGTCTGTTTTCGGAAGAAAGACTTATATCCTTATCTCTCAGCCGAGATATCAGTGTACATGTTGCGAAGGCAACCCTGTAACGACACAGAAAGCATCGTGGTATGAACAGAGGAGTCCGCATACGGCAACATATGGGACTGGCGCAATCAAAATGGTCGACAAATCATTTCTGATTTTTCAATTTAAACGGCCTCCTTCGAAGAATTTTTATCGACAGTGGGCTGAGGACAAACAATATCCCGGTACTCACGAGGCACATACGGTCTGACCTTTTCGTACAGATCCCACTGCTTTTTAGGGTGTGTCCCACCTTTTACACAAAATGGAAATTAGGGCGCGTTCCGTAAATGTTGATACTAATCGCATTCTGTGAAAGGTTGTTTTGAAAAAATGCGATTTTTTATTTCGGTATCACCATTTACGG
>JAUCGG010000229.1 GCA_030378015.1 Desulfococcaceae bacterium HSG8 | reverse complement strand
GTATCACGTATCACGTATCACGTATCACGTATCACGTATCACGTATCACGTATCACGTATCACGTATCACGTATCACGTATCACGTATCACGTATCACGTATCACGTATCACGTATCACGCATCACGTTTCACGTTTCACACTTCACACTTCACACTTCACGCATCACGCATCACGCATCACACTTCACGCATCACGTTTCATGTCCCACTTCTCATAATTTCCAGTGCTTCTGTTGCAGTTACTCCATCATGCACGATGGCACACGCTGCTTTTACAAATAACGTCGGGTTATCATGCTGAAACACATTTCTGCCTATAGAAAGCCCCCTTGCCCCTGCCTGTATCGCGCCTTCTATAGATCGGAACATTTCTTCTTCATTTAACTTGCTTCCCCCTGCTATCAGGACAGGAGCAGGGCATCCTTCGACAACTTTTGCAAAAGATTCAGGATCTCCTGTGTAATTTGTCTTTACAAAATCAGCGCCCAGTTCTGCCCCGATTCTTGCTGCAATTTTTACAGCTTCTACATCTTTTTCATCTTTGATTTTTTCGCCTCTCGGATACATCATCGCTATAAGCGGCATTCCCCAATAGCTGCATTCGATGGCTATTTTACCGAAATCGTTCAGCATTTCTGCTTCATTATCATCGCCAACATTAATATGGATAGATACCCCGTCCGCGCCCATCCTCAAAGCGTTTTCAACCGTATTTACCAGGACTTTTTTATTCGGTTTGGGAGAAAGGGTGCTGGATGCGGAAAGATGAAGGATCAGACCGATATCCTTTCCAGATTTTCGATGCCCGTATCTCGGAAGGCCGATATGTCCGATAACGGCATTTGCTCCGCCTTCTGCGACCATATCAACTGTCTCTGACATATCAACCAGTCCTTTAATCGGGCCCACACTCACGCCATGATCCATGGGAACAATCACTGATCTGCCGGTCTTCCTGTTTACAATCCTCTCCAACCTGATGGCTTTTCCAATACTGACAAACATGTTTTTCTCCATTTATAGAAACCGCTTCGGGAATCCGGAAACATTATATTATTATCCGTGCCCCGTAACTGAGAATTAAAGAAAATATCCGGATTGCAACTGCTGTCAGAACGTGGAAATTTCCTGCGATCTGCTTCTGTCGGAAACCGGATAAGTATTGAGTTAAAACTGATAATCAGTAAAATTACCAGTTTTCAGAGGGAATGTAAAGGATAAACTTGCCTGCCTGTTCATAACGGACGGAGGGCTGGCAGTTGGCAGTCGTCAGTTATTAGTTGCCACTGGCGACTGCCAACTGACGACTGGCGACAGTTTAATCAACATGAAGTTTCTGCCCGGGGTATATTTTGCTCCTCTGGCTCAGGCGGTTTACCTGCAAAAAACGCTTCAGGGGCATTTTGTGACGCTTTGCAATTTCAAGCGGAACATCCCCATGCCTTACACGATAAGTCCTTAATTTCCGAGAAGATTTTTTAGAAGTTCCGCGTACTTTCAGAATCTGCCCGACTCGAAGATTGTTATTGGAGAGTTTGTTCAGTGCAAGAATCTTTTTAGCGGTGGTTCCATAGTTTTTGGCAATATTCCAGAGGGAATCTCCTTTTTTCACAATATGCTTTGATACCCGCTTTCTTATCTTCTTTTTGTATGCAGATTTCCGGGCAGTTCTTTTTTGAGGTATTTTAAGGGTTTTTCCTACGACAATGGGCTTCTTTTTGCTTATTTTGTTCGTGCGGGTAATGCTGTCCACACTGGTACTGTATCGTTTGGCAATAGACAGAAGGGTATCCCCTTTTTTTATCCTGTGCTGCTTGAAAGTGATCCGGGAGCGGGAAGGGGGAGAAGTAACCGGTATGTTATCCAGTTTTGAAAGCAGGATATCCCCTTTGCTCGGGGGAACTCTGAGCGAATATGCCTCTCCCGGTACCACATTATGGCGAAGTTCGGGATTAAGTTCCTTCAGTGCTTTTTGGGAGATGCCGATGACCGATGCCGCATCTTTGAGATGAATCTGTTTTGAGATGGTGACATTTTCATACTCCGGGGGGGAGCTTATAGAAATCGAATCCAATCCGTATTTTTTCGGATTTTTCACGATGTGAAGCGTGGCCAGAAACCTGGGAACATATCTGGCTGTTTCCCGGGGAAGCCGTTCATAGAGATCCCAGAAGTTGTCCAGATAGTTGACATTTTGTTCCCGTATGACACTGAGTACTCTTCCTTCCCCGCAGTTATATGCAGCCAGTACGGTTGTCCAGTCACCGAAAATTTTATGAAGTGCCCTGAGATATGCGATTGCCGCTTCTGTTGATTTTTCAGGGTCAAGCCGTTCATCAATATGTTTGTTCCGGTTGAGGCCGAACCTGACGCCTGTTGAATGAATGAACTGCCAGAGTCCCAGTGCCCTGGCATGTGACAGGGCATTTACCCTGTATCCGCTCTCAATCAGGGGGAGCCAGGACAATTCAACAGGCAGACCCGCCTTTTTCAGTTTTTCCACAATATACGGGCGATATTTGCCTGAACGTTTGTACGCCTTGAGAAAAAAGCTGTTCTGAGTGCCCGGGGGACATTTTGTCAGAAGTCTGACTTCATCCCGGACATGCTTATTCATCAATATGGGAATGGCATTATATTTTCCGACCACTGTCGTACTCTGGGAAGCATAAAGCTCAAGAATGCGTTTTGAAATTGTAAATCGCAGATCCTCTTTTTCCCTTATCATCCGGGAATCATCTCCTATATCCACATCCAAGATCAGGGCATATGCCTGATCCAGAATTTTCAGGGCTTTTTTCACTTCTCCTTTTTGCCAATACTCCTGGGACAATTCGCAAAATTTTCTTGCCTTATCCAGTGAATGCTGCGGGTTTTTGCGTCGCGGGCTTTTACGCTGCGGGCTTTTGCGCTGCGGGCTTTTGCGTTGAGATATCTGTTTATCACTTTTTTTATCAGCTTTTTTCCGGGGGCGTTGAACTTTTTTTGACGGCGCGGGTTTCGGGGGGATGTAATTTGCTTTTTCGACAATTTTAGCAAGGGTAAGGCCTTCTGTTCCGGACAATACCGGGCTTCTGTCTTGTGAATCCGAAACATTATGAAGGTTTTGTACGCAACCGCCACAAAGAAATGTCAGCAAAAGCATCATAACAGCAATATGTACTTTCATGATAATTTTTCCTCCGAATAAGGGTTTCTGAAATAACCATCTGTTAATTAAAAAATTATAATCAGGCATCCGTCATTTACACTTCTACTTTCAGCTTTTAATGAAAGATGCCTCTAATCATCTTGAAAACAGGTTCCAAGGAGATTTTACATACAAAAGGTCTTTGTTTGGTAATCAGACCAGTCTGCCCGCGGGTACAGACAAATCCTCATTTCTTCTTTCGTTTCTTTATCTTCTTGATTTTTACCATCATCTTATCATACTTAGTCTGGTCAAACTTACCGATTTCATTTGCTCTGACATAATACACCCTGTGCCAGAAGTCCGCATCCCTGGTCCACCCCTCCTCAATGCAGACTTCAAACCACGCCAGGGTTTCGGCAATGGATTTCTGGTATATCTGTCTTTTAAACTCATCATACTGGCCCCGGTCAAAGATACCCGCGTCAGTTGCATTACATCGCCAGATATTCAACGCACAGATAGCAGAAGGGAATCCGTCTCTTCTTATGGCTTTCTCAAGACGCCACAGGCTGTCAGCAACTCTTTTCTGCAATTCTGCTTCGGTTTTCCAAGGGGCATCAATCTTCCCGAGTTTTTCTGTATCGGCCTCAGCTTTTGCAGTTAAAATAATCAAAGAAATAATTACCCAAAATATGAAAACTGACGATTTCATGAATAATTTGTTAATTTTATTGGTCATACCAATTCCTTCGGTCTGCACGCATTTGTTTCATAAGAAGTTCCATAAAACAGAAAATGTTTGATCAGCTATTTATAAAAAATGAAAGAAGAAGTCAATGGGGTGAAAGGAGTATTCAGGCATGGGTAAAAGCGTATCAGGACGTAGGAATATACGCCTGTTTTTTGGGGAATTAAGGCGTGGCGACAGGCGGGCATATATTCCTGACAACATCCGATGTCAGGAATATATGCCGTCAATAGCATGCATATAAGAATTAATAATTTGTTTTGCTTCATTTTCAGATGTTATCCGTTTTATAGATTCACGAAAACTGCTGCTGTGCGGAAGCCCTTTTGAAAACCATCCGAGCCGGCTGCGCATCATGTGGCATGCGTGTTTTTCACCGAAATATTTTACTGATTTTTCAAGATATTTTATCATTATACCAAAGCGGACGGGAATGTCCGCGCATGGAACAGGTTCTCCCCTGGTAAGGGACAGCACCTGGGAAAATATCCACGGGTTTCCTATTGCTGATCTCCCGATCATCACAGCATCACATCCGGTCTGATTCCGCATTCTTATGGCATCTTCCGGAATAACGATATCCCCGTTTCCGATAACAGGAATGGAAATAATCTTTTTTATTGCAGCAATGACTGACCAGTCAGACTTGCCGCTGAACCCCTGGGTGGCTGTCCTCGGATGCACGGTAATGGCGTCTGCCCCGCAGGATTCTGCAATCCTGGCTATCTCAATGGCCTGGCTTCCGGAATTATCCCAACCGGTTCTGATCTTAATAGTCAGTGGTATAGCCACGGATTTCCGAACCGCCCTGAGCAGGGCCTCCGCGCGATCCGGTTCTTTCATTAATGCAGAACCTGCACCTGTCCTGACCACCTTCCTGACTGAACACCCGAAATTTATATCAAGTATATCCGCTCCGGATGATTCCACCATTGCCGCGGCTTCTGCCATAATCGAAGGTTCTGTCCCGAATATCTGGACAGACAGAGGTTTTTCCTCTGGCACACTGTCGAGCAGTTGTGCTGTTTTTTTGGATTTATATACCAGTCCGTTAGCACTGATCATTTCAGAACAGACCAGCGCGCACCCGGCTTCTTTTGCTAGGAGCCGGAAAGGCAGGTTGGTGATACCTGCCAGCGGAGCAAGAACTGTAATGTTGTCAAGCGAAACCGAACCGATCTTCATCTTGTGATTTACGATTTATGATTTACGATTTATGATCGTAAATTTCATCAGCGGTTATTTATTCCTTTTCCGGCTTGCAAACGATATAACTTTGCCGTCACCGAAATCTTCCGGGATTTCATCCTCCTTATCTTCATCAGCAACCATTCGAGGCTCTTCCGGGCACACCACAAGCTCCAGACGCATCCTTTTAGCATCCATAGTGAACTCTTCGCCCTCAATATAAACATCTTTCAATATCCATGTGACCACCTGAAGCGGTACCTGAAGGATGAGCAGTCTGACATGGTACCAATCCGGTTTAATGTCCGGGGAGATATCTTCTATTCTGGCAAATGTAAGGGGTTTATCTTCAAAATATATAAGTACAATATCATTTTCCTGGGCCATATTATACCATCCGTCTGTTATGTTGGCGATGATCAGCAGATGATTTACGATTTCAGATTTACGATTTCTGTCGCAAATCGTAAATAGTATAATCAGCAGATCGAAAAAGTTCGTAACCGTCTGATTTAACAGATACCATCTGAAAACAGAGCTGTTAACTTCGGTTTTTCTGTCTGCTGATAATAGCTCCCTTCAGGGTGCTTTCGCTTTCAGCCGGGGGATTGATCCCTCAGCTTTCTTCACCATGCACGATTTTAGAAAAAATTTTCGGTTTATTTAAGAAAATATTATCAGAATGTCAAGCATGAATCGGAAAATCGGACCATCCTTGGGACAGATACACCGCTTTACAGGTACCTTATCGTAAAGGGTGATATGAGGTAACACCTTTTTTTCAAATCAAAAACTTCCTTGCATCTTTAGAAAAGGGAGGGTGAATTTACGGAGTGCTATACTGGCAAAGAAAACTTACAGAAAAGACAGAAAAGGGATATCACCATCGAAAAAGTTTTTTCATTCGGGAATTCCCAAAAAATAACTTACCCGCGGTTTTCAGGACACGGATGCGCATCGTTTTCCGGTCACAGGACACGGGCGTATTTGTACTGAACATTTCTGTAACAAAGGATGTTATTGGTAAGATTCCTTCTGAAATCAGGCTGTTAAGTGATTTGCAATTGGAGTATAAGGAAATGTCTGAACATTCGGGCCCGGATTGATTTTCATTATGAGCGATCTTATTTCACTATCGCCTTCAGCGCGCCAGACCTGTGGTGTGCTCCGCGAGAAAGAGATTCAGTTCTTTTCTCTGAGTCTCGGTAAGCCTCCCGAATTTTACACCACATCGCCTTTTGAGGATAAAAGAGTTGGAAAATATACGTCCAAGGACATCATATACTATAACGCATGGCACATCATTCAAACGGAATCCCTCACCGACCAGGAAGATCGTTGCCTGGAAAGATTCACTATCCGACCCTTCATTACCTGCTTTATCCCTGGCATAGTCAGTGAGATATTCGAAAGCAAGTCCGCCTCTGCTTATATCATTGATTCTCCCAATTTTGGGGAAGTTAAACCCCACTGCCACGAAAGCTTTTTCCTGCACCATAAACCGGGTCAATTTTCTCCGTTCCCTTCCCATTACCTGCCCTCCTCAATGCTAAAGGTAAGCATTATCAGCAGACCGAAAGTTATCGGAAATCTGGCATTCCGGAAAAATTACATTGACTCGCGGTCCGCTGCAAAAAAAATTGATCTGCTTATTATATTTCCAAATTCTTTAACTCGTGAGTCGTAAGTTCTCATAAATAGTTGAAATGACTCACCGGGAAACTCCCCCCTTTTTTAAAGGGGGGCCGGGGGATTTCCCCAACCTGCTGAAATCCCCCTGAATCCCCCTTTAAAAAAGGGGGACTCAGAACAGCGGCTTCAGAGAACTTATGACTGTCGAGTTCTTTAAGAATTTGGTAAAAAACATAATTAATCCTATCATCGAGTTTATAGAAAATCAAGCCCTATTTTCATTATTCATTGTTTGGCATATTCTCCCAAATTCAGTAGGTCACAATTTTAAGCGTTTATATATATCTCGTCAGTCAGGCATAGCATTCCCCCAAAATAGGAAATTCTCGTTCCCAGGCTCTGCCTCACTGCCATTAAGTTAAGGAACGCAGCCCGCTGACGAAGATGTTATTTCAGTAAGTTATGCCTCATTATCAGGTCGCTCCGACTCTTAACTTAATGGCAGTGAGGCTCTGCCTGGGAATGCATTTACAGAGGCTCTGCCTCGTATTCAAGTTTAAAATCGGTATGTTATACTGAATATCTCGCAAGGCAGAGCCTGGGAACGAGGAATTTTTATTTAACCTACTTTTTGGAAATGCTCCCTAACACTACGGTATTTCAGACAGCATAAGTGCGTCCGGACTCAGGGATTCCGGACTTTTTTTGTCACCAAAAAATTCATTGGAAAGTAATGAACTGACTCGGATACGATTTTTTCCGGTCAGATTTTATGTTTATGAATAATTCAGGCTAAAAACCTCGCAGGTCTTTATCCGTCTGATATTCATAAGGCAATAAGACACAGCGACAAAAGTGCTGTCGTCACACCGATCCACTGCCTGTATAATAACCTCTCTTTGAGAATGAACCAGGCCAGCATAATCGTTGCAGCCGGATAGAGCGAAGCTATCACCGCTGAAATATCCAGACGTCCTGACTGGGCGGCCAGTGCGAAAAATGCATTTCCCCCTGCATCAAGAATTCCTGTCAGGGCAATAAAGGGGAACTGATTTTTGGCCGGAATCTCGGCCCGTCTGCGCGCAAAAATATAAAAAGACAGAAGGCCGAGCGACGCAAACCTTGCGGCAACCAAGGGCCAGAACACAGCCTCACAGCTTATGCTTCCGATACAAATAAAGAACAAGCCGAATCCGAGTCCCGATCCTGCTGCCAAGCACAATTCACGGCCCCGGATCTTTGAATCGCCTGCACAGGAGATAAACCACACCGACAGGATAGCTATTGCAAATCCCGAAATTTGTGAGATTTTCGGGAAGCCCTGGGTAAAAAAGGCAAATATTATAGGGAGAATTGCCGTTACAACAGCAGATATGGGAGCCACAACTCCCATATGCCCCTGTGCAAGCCCCCTGTATAAAGCAGCGGTTCCTAATGCGCCTGAAATTCCGCCCAGTCCCCCTATAAGCAGGGAAAAATGACCGGGCAGTTTTTCAGCAAAAGCAAAAGCCAAAGTGATCAGAAATGCCACCCCGATAATCTGTGACAAAAGAACAACCATAAAGACACTGTTCCGTTTTGTCGCAAAACCGCCGCTGAAATCAGCCGCTCCCCATGTAACAGCCGTGCTTAACCCGTAAGTAATCGCCAAAGCTTCCGAGTTTATCATGTAATACTCCTCCCTTGCAGCATCTTTCATTTTAGTAAAAAACTGTTGATATTTCTCAATAAATAAAATACTTGTATTTCCTGAATCGGGTATATTCAGCAGATCGGAAAGTTTTGCAAACAGCGGATTCCGGGTTAAAATCGGAAAACATCCGTTCCGTAGCAACGGAGTGCCAAACTTTCAGTTTGGCATAGCGTAAGCGAGCGCAGCGAAGCTTACGCATACATACCTTCACTCCGGAGACTTTCATGCTTCGTTCCGAAATTCATGGGCCGTTTATATGAAAGTCCGTAGCAACGGAGTGCCAAACTTTCAGTTTGGCATAGCGTAAGCGAGCGCAGCGAAGCTTACGCATACATACCTCCACTCCGGAGACTTCATGCTTCGTTGCGACCGAAATTCATGGGCCGTTTATATGAAAGTCCGTAGCAACGGAGTGCCAAACTTTCAGTTTGGCATAGCGTAAGCGAGCGTAGCGAAGCTTACGCATACAGCGGTTTCATCATTCGTTGTGACCGTCAGATCCCCGGAATGACAATAGGTTGAGGCCGTGAACCTGACGATCACAACGAATGATGAAAGTCCGCAGCGACTCCCCCTTTGTAAATGGCCAGGGGATTTTTTATCCCCGGAATCCACTGTTTGCAGCTTAACCGATCTACAGATATTATTTATTCAGAGTTCCTTGAACCGGTTCGGAAAGCA
>JAUCGG010000228.1 GCA_030378015.1 Desulfococcaceae bacterium HSG8 | reverse complement strand
GGAGACCTGCGGGGGTTTTCAGATCGCTTGCGTTATAACTACAAGGACAATGTATAAGAAAGGGAAATGAGAAGTGTGTATCTTCCCTTTCTTATACGATTTCCTTGTAGTTGTGCTGTGGTAATCTACACGGATTATGGCCATTTGTCTGAACTCGGATTTTCAGGATTAAAGGATATACAGGATGATAAATCTACACGGGTTATGGGTAAGCAGGGATTTATCCCTCGGCGCAACTGAATCTGCCCGGAAAAGACCTCCGAGGTTTTTCGATATATCGCCCGGAGAAAGACGCTCGGGTTTTCCAAACCTCGGAGGTCTGTGCTACTCTGAATCGGCCCGGAAAAGACCTCCGAGGTTTTTCGACTTATCGCCCGGAGAAAAATGCGTGGGTTTCCCAAACCTCGGAGGTCTGTGCAACTCTGAATCGGCCCGGAAAAAACCTCCGAGGTTTTCGACATAACGTCTATTAATATCGCTCAAATTCAGCGTCATCAAACCTATCCATCGCCAAAGCGATGCCTTCTGATTTTTTCGCAGGGGAAGGTCTGCCAGATTTTTTCGCGGGAGAAGGTCTGCCAGAGGCTGCAAAATTTTCTTCATGAGGCAAAGCCCTTTCTTCCTGTTGAGTAACCAGATTATCAGTTTCGGACATTTTGAAAAACGAAGCAGCTTTCAGAAGCTGTTCGGCCTGTGAGGAGAATTCCTCGCTGGTGGATGCCATTTCTTCGGTTGAAGCAACATTTTGCTGTATAATCTGATCCAGTTGCTGGATGGCATTTGTAACCTGTGCGATGCCGTTTGCCTGCTCATTGCTTGAAGCGTTGATTTCCTGGATCAGTTCCGCTGTTTTCTGAATACTGAGAACAATATCACCCAGCATTCTGCCTGCATTTTCAGCGATCTGGACACTCGAAACAGACAGCGAAGCAATTTCCTTGGCTGCCTTCTGGCTGTGTTCCGCTAATTTCCGAACCTCGGCCGCAACCACGGCAAATCCCCTGCCGTGCTCACCTGCCCGGGCCGCTTCAATGGCTGCATTCAAGGCCAGCAGATTGGTCTGCCTGGCAATCTCTTCCACAATACCGATTTTGTCCGATATACGCTTCATTGCACGGACAGTATCGTTTACCGCCTTTCCCCCGACCTGGGCATCTTTTGCTGCTTTTACGGCGATTGAAGAGGTTTCCCTTGCATTATCCGCATTCTGAGTCACCATGCTGTTCATCTCCTCCATGGAACTCGATATCTCTTCGATACTTGCGGCCTGCTCATTTGATCCCTGGGACATCTCCTCAGCGCTTGCCGTCAGGTGATCGCTGCCTGCGGAAACCTTGCCTGCTGCTCCCTGGACTTCAACGGCAAAACGGCTGACATTTTCAATCATCATATTGAGATTATACCTGATTTCATTGAAATCTCCGCTGTACTCTTCAGTAATTCTTTCCGGAATGTCTCCTCTGGAAATACGCTCAACATATCCCGCGGCCATCTTTAGCGGATCGACCACCGCATCCAGGATTCTATTGACGCCTCTGACAATCCTGGCATATTCACCATCCATTCTGTCCGCATCTCCGCGCGCGTCAAGCCTGCCTTCAAGGGCTTCTTCTGTAAGGCTGTTCATGCCTGTGATAATATTTTTAATTGTACTTACCATCCTGTCCAGAGATTTTCCGAGAACATCTTTTTCCGAAAGGATATTCACCTTTACGGACATATCACCCTTGGCAACTTTTTCAGCCACATGAACCGCGCTCCTGAGATTTGATACAAGCGTATTGATGCTGTTTTTGATTTCATTGAAATCTCCCTTGTAATCATCGGTAATTTCTTCGGGGATATCGCCTTTGGAAATACGCTCCATGTAGCCTGCTGCCTCGTGCAAAGGATTGATAACCGCATCCAGAGTCGCGTTGATACCTTCCACTATCTGGGCGTAATCCCCGCCGAATTTACCCGCATCACCCCTGATATCAAGCTTTCCTTCCAGTGTTCTATCTGTCAGTATGCTGATTTCAGTAATAATATTTCTGATATTCTCCACCATTGCGGTAAGTGATTTCCCGAGTGTATCTTTTTCAGAAAGAATGTTCACCCTGACAGACAGATCACCGTCAGCAATTCTTTCCGCTATTTTTACGGTTCCGCTGAGGTTGGTTACCAGCGTGTTGAGATTGTTACTTATTTCATTGAAATCTCCCTGGTATTCTTCTGTAATCTTTTCCGGAATATCTCCTTTTGATATCTGATCAATATACATTGCAGTCATGTGAATCGGCGCTACAAATGCATCAATGACGTTATTCACGCCGATAACGAGTTCCCGCCAGCTTCCCTCAAATGCCTCGGCATTCCCCCGGATATCCAATCTTCCCTCTTTCACAGCCCGGATCAGGTCATCAGTCTCCTTTAAAACATAACTGATCCTGTCATTCATCTCTATCAGGGCATTTGCAAGTGTGCCGACCTCATCTTTCCGGGCTGACACGCTGGCGCTGATGTCAATGCCTTCGGACAGGTCTCCGTCTGACACTCTTTTGACAAAATGCGCAACCTGTTTTAAGGGTTCGGTAATATTTTTTGAGACAAACCAGATGAGCAGGAGCGCGCCGCTGGCAATTGCCAGCGCAAAACCTATCTGCAACAGGAAATCCTGGGCGTCGCGATTGATTAATTCCTGCTTCAAGGCATGCGCACCTGCCAGTACCGCATTCTCAGAAATTTCTATCATTACTGCCCACGGCGTTCCGGTCCTCCCGATTTTCAGCGGAACAAGGACACTCATATTATTCTTGTCACCCTGCCTGACTGTCATATCTTCCCTGGCGGAACGAACCACTTCCATGTTCTCCTTCCATGCCTCAGGCATCCATTTACTGAGATGTTTTCCCACGAGTTCATCGTTATTGCTGACTGCCGCTATAATGCCGTTATAACTCAGAATCGCCATTCTTCCTGAGCCTGCATAAAACGATTTGTTGGCGCGTTTTACCAGCGACTGGACGAAATCCAGGCGCATATCCACTCCCGCGATGCCATAGAATACACTATCCGCCATGATCGGAGCAACCAGGGAAACGATCCGGGTTTTCTCGCTATGAAGGGAATATAAGTACGGATCAATGACACATTCTGCTTTACGTTCCCTCGGGAGGAGATAATATTCGCCTTTACGAAGTCCGTTATCATACTTTTCCTGGTTCTCATAGTCTGCCGGGACAAGATGCTGTATCTCACCTGCTTCATCCCTTTTCCAGTAAGAAATAAAGCGGCCCGTCTGGTCATGTCCGCTGGTTCCCGCGTAAAAATCATCCAGACCGTCCAAAGCATTCGGTTCCCATAGCGTATAACTTCCCAGGAATATATCATTCCTGATCAGAGTACTTCGGAGAATGCCATTGATCTGTTCCCTGTTGATTTTGAGGTCTGTATCCTTGTTCTTTATCCCGGAAAACACATTTGCCAGGGTTCGTGCCGAATCCAATGCGATTTCAAGTTCAGCTTTCAGTTCGAATGATGTTGCCCTGGCTTTTTCAAAAAGCTGCTCTCTGGCAGCGTCTGTGGCGAACTTGTTTGACGAATGTACGACAAACTCTCCCCTGCTTTTGCCGGTAATAATTCCATACCCGGCTAACAGCATTACAGTCACAGAAAAGCAGAGGCCGAAAACGACCATCAGCCTCATCTGTAATGACTTAAATTTCATTGTAAACTCCTTTTTAGCAGCTTCTTTCGGTTACAGACAGGGAGTGCGTGAGAAATCCCCCCGGCCCCCTTTACAAAAGGGGGAGTTTCACGATTCTCCCCCTTTTGTAAAGGGGGCCCCCTTTTGTAAAAGGGGCCCGCCGGGGATTTCTCATGACAGGCAAGGAAAAGCTACAAATCATCCGATGGTTTGACGAATTCTTCCAGTACAGTTACCATTGCTCTGTTGTCAAATATTTTTTCCGGGTTAAAATCCTTTTTGAGCATATTGTTTTCAATCAGGAATGCCTTGAGATTTTTCAGATAGGTATGAAGCCCGCCGTTGTTCTGGTTCCTTTCCAACTGCGCCCCTGGGTTGTGAATTCTTACGGAACCGACCATTTCCCTGAGTTCTCCGTCAGAATAGGGTTTATCTGCTTTGAATGTGTGATTGTTAAGGATATCCGTGTATGCTTTCCAGTTCGCGGGGTCCTGACTCCATCTGACCGCCCTGACCCACCCTCTTAAAATTTTAAGAAGGTCTTCCTGTGGAATATTCTTCACCACATCTTCCAGGCCCATCATACCTTCAGGGATGCACCCCTGGTAAGTCGCACTGGTCGCGACAACCTTTCCGTTGCCCTGTTTCACAGCCCGGAGTGTGACAGGATCATAGCAGACAATGATGCCGAACCGGCCCTGGATAAAATGGTCAGCCATATCATCCACCTCCATTTCGATAACCCGGGTTTCGGAAAGCCTGATGCCGATGCTGGAAAGATACTGATTGAGAAAATAGGTCACAGAGGGTTTGTTTAAATAAACCCCGATGGGTTTGGCTTTGAAAGCATTTGTATCAAGCTCTTTCTTAACGATAATTTTATCGCCGCCGTGGGACCAGTTCGTCTCTGCAATTATTCTGAGCGGCATCCCCTCCATATATAAACCGACCGCGCTTCCGATCATGTTAAATTTTATATCAATAACCTTGTTTTTGAGAAGCGTGATTGCCTGCTGGAGATTCGGCGTTATCGCGACTTTTACGTCAACGCCCTCTTCCTTCCAGAACCCTTTGGCCTCGGCAACATTGGCCGGAGACCATCCTGCCCAGGGAACAATGGCGATTTTGTAGGTTCTGGCATGGGCCATGCTGGTGAGAAGCAAGGCAGCAATAACGGCAAAAAAAATCCTGCGAATCATTTTTTCGTCCTCCTTGTAATGGGTTAAAGAGATTTAAAAATCCTGGACAGCGGAGTGCAAAGCTTGCTTTGCGTATCAGGGATTCTCGCAAAGCAAGCTTTGCACTCCGCATAATCCTTTGTTATCGCTAATTCGTGCAACGAAGCAGGGGAGGCAAAAAAGAATTTTTGCATTCCTTATTCATCAGTATCTTTCAAATTCACAGTCACCCTCTTCGATTATGCTTAAACTGACTCCGTCTGTTTTTTTCTTCGAGGGCCGTGTATCTCCTGATTTGCCATAATATGCATCTACGGGTTTCTCTTTTACAGGATTTCCTGAGCTGTCCTCAATCTTCATATCCTGCATCTGACGTCTTTTCTCAGTTGAAGGAACTTTGAAAAATAACGCCAGCCGAAGGAGTTGTTCAGCCTGCGACGAAAATGTTTCGCTGGTGGATGCCATTTCCTCTGTGGATGTCACGTTCTGCTGAATCACCCGGTCAAGCTGCTGAATTGCTTCGTTCACCTGGCTGATGCCCCTGGCCTGTTCTCCGCTGGAAACATTGACTTCCTGGATCAGTTCGGATGTTTTCCGGATACCGGGCACAATTTCTTCCAGCAGATTCCCCGCCTTCTCAGCGATCTCCACACTGGAAACAGAGAGCAGACTTATTTCCCTGGCCGCGGCCTGGCTCTTCTCCGCCAGCTTGCGTACTTCGGAGGCAACCACCGCGAATCCCTTGCCGTATTCCCCGGCTCTGGCAGCTTCGATGGCTGCATTCAGGGCAAGCAGGTCAGTCTGTCGCGCAATTTCTTCAATAATATTGATCTTTTCCGATATACGCTTCATGGCCTGAACCGTCTCTTTTACAGCTTCCCCGCCTTCCCGGGCATCTTGGGCGGCCTTCATGGCAATGGAAGCTGTCTGCTGTGTATTATCAGCGTTCTGGCCGACCATGCTGCTCATCTCCTCCATAGAACTGGAGACCTGTTCGACATTTGCCGCCTGTTCGCTGGCTCCTTGGGACATTTCTTCGGCTCCAGCGCTCAGTTCCTCGCTGCCGACAGATATCTGGTTGGACGCGTTCTGGACTCCCACAGCAAAACGGCTCAGATTTTCAATCATCATGTTGAGGTTGTTCCGGATTTCATTGAAATCTCCCTTGTATTCCTCGGTAATCTGTCCGGGGATATCGCCTTTGGAAATCCGATCCACATAATCCGCGGTTGCGTTCATAGGTCTGATAACCGCATCCAGGGTATTGTTCACGCCTTTGATAATCCGGGCATATTCGCCCCCGAATCTGCTTTCGTCTCCTCGGACATCAAGCTTGCCTTCCAAGGCGACTTCTGTAAGCATATTGATATCTTCGACAATACTTCGGATCGTGTTTACCATCGCGGTAAGCGATCTGCCCAGTACATCCTTTTCTGAAAGGATGTTTACCTCTGCGGACAGATCCCCTCCTGCAACCTTTTCCGCCACATTAACTGTCCCCTGGAGGTTTGCGATCAGGATATTCAGGTTGTTCCTGATTTCGTTGAAATCACCCTTATACTCCTCGGTAATCTGTTCGGGGATGTCGCCCTTGGAAATCCGATCAATATTTTCCGCTGCCGTTCTCAGGGGGCGGATCATCGCATCCAGTGTCTTGTTGATTCCGTTGATAATTCTGGCATAGTCTCCGCCGAATTTTCCCGCGTCCCCGCGGGTGTCCAGCCTGCCTTCTGCCGCGCTTTCCGTGAGCATGACGGTCTCAGCCACCAGCCCGTTCACCACATCAATACATTGATTGAGATTATTCCGGATCTGATTAAAATCCCCTTTATATTCTTCGGTAATTTTATCCGGGATATCGCCTTTGGAAATATTATCAATATACCGAGCAGTTACATTAATAGGAGCGACAAAGGCTTCGATCAGGTCATTTATTCCCACAACAAGTTCACGCCAGATCCCGATAAATGCATCCGGATTCCCGCGGGCATCCAGTTCGCCATCCCGAACTTTCCGGATCAGATCTCCTGTCTGCTTGGTAACGGCATTGATCGGTATGGTAATGCTGCGGGTGGTCAGGACAAAAACCGTGATAACAAACCCCAGCGTGATTATAAAGGTTATCAGGTCGACGGTTGTGGAGCCGGAGATGAGTTCTGATAACTGCTCTGAAGCTGCTTTCTGTTCGCTGTCTATTGAGGAAATCATGTTTAGCAGATCGTCTTTTATCTGATCCCCGTACTTGTCAAGCAGATCGTCTGTCCGGATAAAGTCGGCTTCGATCTTCTTCGCTTCCACTGCACTTTCCTCGATCAGTTTTACCAGATCTGTCTGAATTATTTTGGCCAGACCCGGAAACGTTTCCCGGATATCTTTTGTTGCTTTTTCCTCTTCTTCTGTATCTGCCAAAGCAATCAGGCCGTGCATGTTGCTTTCTATAAAGGATATGCTCTCACGGATGAGTTCCATCTGCCCTTCATTAATCTTCCCCTTATCTCTCTCAACGATGGCATCCGTCGCGGCCAGCATAAGCTCTCCATGTGCCTGCATTATTTTATCTGTAAGATTTATCTGCTGGTTACGCAGAAGCGAAAGCTGATCAGCCTCTTTCTGCTCCTTTTGTACGGAATCAAATATGACTGATAGGTTATGATCTACAGCATCGCCATAGCCATCGAGTTCATCATCAATTCTGTCAAATTCGTCATCTTCGGAATGATCCCGGATCAGTTTTACAAGTTTTACCTGGATATCCTTGGCAAGCAGGGGAAATGTATCCCGGATATTTTTCGCGGCTTTCTTTTCATGCTCCGTATCCGTCAGCGACATAAGATTATCCATGTTATCATCAACAAAAGATATGCTTTCATTGATGAGCTTCATCCGCTTTTCACTGATTTCACCGTGATCCCTGTCAACAATCGAGTCCATTGCAGCCAGCATCAGACTGGCGTGTGCGCGCATCAGTTTATTAACAAGATCAATCTGACGATTTCGCAGGAGCGAAAGCTCGGATGCCTCTTTCTGTTCCGCCTGAACCGAAGCAGATATGATTCTCAGGTTATCTTTTATCGGGTCCCCGTAGTTGTCCAATTCGTTATCAATGCGGATGAAATCTTTTTTAATCTTCTTCGTTTTGGAAGCCCCTTCTCGTATCAGATTCACAAGGTCTGTCCGGATCCCGCTTACCAGTTTGGGAAAGGCATCACGAATCTGCTTTGCCCATGCGATTTCTTTATTCGTATCTGCCAGCTCCTGAAGTTCGCCAAGATTGTTCTGAAAGAATTCCAAACTGGCATTGATCACCTTCATTCTGTCTTCGCTGATTTCTCCTTCATGTTTATCAACAACGGAATCCATTGCAGTCAGCATAAGGTCGGAATGTGCCCGTACCATATGGTTAAGCATGGCTCTCTGCCTGTTTCGCAAGTCTGCCAGGGCCGATGCATCCCGGATTTTTACATTTGTATAATATGCGTTGCCAGCCAGAACCGCCAGGCCCATGACGATAGCAACGCCGATCAGGAACATTTTTGTTCCGATTGCCAGATTTTTCATAATGTTCTCCTTTCTGCTGTTTTATCAGAAGTTAAAAATTAATTGCAGAAAGTTAGCATATCTGCTATGTGAATGCAAATAGTATTTTTGTAAGTACTCGGTTATATTTTCGATTCCGGTTATTCGGTTATTCATTTAATCTGTTAAGTTAGCATCAGAATCCGAACCGAGCAAAAGTGGCCCCTGTTGCTCGCGGGGGATTGGCAAATCCCGCGGGTTCGGATTTGTCAATCCGAACCGAGCAAAAGTGGCCCTGTTGCTCGCGGGGGATTGGCAAATCCCCCGCCCGCGGGTTCGGATTTGTCAATCCGAACCGAGCAAAAGTGGCCCCTGTTGCTCGCGGGGGATTGGCAAATCCCCGCCCGCGGGTTCGGATTTGTCAATCCGAACCGAGCAAACAATCCGAATCAAGCAAAAGAGTCCTGTTGCTCGCGGGGGATTGGCAAATCCCCCGCCCGCGGGTTCGGATTTGTAAATCCGAACCGAGCAAACAATCCGAACCGAGCAAAAGTGGCCCTGTTGCTCGCGGGGGATTGGCAAATCCCCCGCCCGCGGGTTCGGATTTGTCAATCCGAACCGAGCAAAAGTGGTCCTGTTGCTCGCGGGGGATTGGCAAATCCCCCGCGGGTTCGGATTTGTAAATTTGAATCTGTATGCAAGAGCTAATCTGCCGCGAGAGTAGGAGGAGCAGTTTTTTGGCCCAACCTACATGAAAATCTGTATCTTTAGTATAGTATCAGTAGATCGAAAAGTCACCGTTT
>JAUCGG010000036.1 GCA_030378015.1 Desulfococcaceae bacterium HSG8 | reverse complement strand
TAATTATAAGTATAATAAGTTAGAATTTCAGTTACCAAAGCAAGTGGCTTCTGATTATTTTAGATGCGATATCTGATTGCTTTAATTCTTGATATAAACAAAAGAATCCATAGGAGGTGCTATTATTACTAAAAATAAATCGGTTATTCCATTTTATTTTACCTTGTTTTGGTTTATAATTGGATATTTCAATTTTGCATTGGCAGTGGAAAAAATGAATTTCGCGTCCTCCCCTAATCCTGTCGGTTCAGGAGCAAGAGCTTTAGGCATGGGCGGGGCATTTATCGGGGTGGCTGATGATGCAACGGCAGCTTCCTGGAATCCCGGTGGCCTTGTCCAACTAAAAGCCCCGGAGATATCTTTTGTGGGGAATTGGCTCCATCGAATCGAAGATAATACGTTTGGAGGTCATCCCGAAGCCAACGGGGCGCAGACTATTTCCAAAGAAGACCTCAATTATTTCAGCGTAGCTTATCCTTTCCATCTTTTCAATCGGAATATGATTGTTTCTTTGAATTATCAGAATCTTTATGATTTTACGCGCGAATGGAGTTTTCCAATTATTCATGAGAGCAAGCCTGATGCCCCTCTTAAATTTACTTCCGATAGTAATAACGATTATCAGCAGAACGGAACCCTTTCAGCACTTGGAATTGCCTGTTCTGCTCAGATTGTTCCGAACTTTTTCTTTGGTTTCACTTTAAATTTATGGGACGATGACCTATCCAATAACAAATGGGAGGAAAATTATCGCTTTTCTGTCTTGAAAATTACCACATGGCCTGTAATATCCACTACCAACGAAATTAATCATTGGAAAGACCGCTATCTCTTTAGCGGTTTTAATTTCAATATAGGTATGTTATGGCATGTGACAAATGAACTGACAATCGGAATGGTTTTTAAATCGCCTTTTACAGCAGACGTAAAACATGAACGCATAACAATCCAAGAAAAGGTTGTCAACTCTCAGGAAAAAGAACCCGGTATATCTCATTATAATTTTAATGAAAAACTGGATATGCCCATGTCATATGGCCTCGGGATTGCTTACCGATTTTCAGATGAGTTTACCGTATCAGCAGATATTTACAGAACCGAATGGCAGGATTTTATTCTTACGGAACAGGATGGTACTGAAAAATCTTTTATAACCGGAAAGCCTGCTGAAGAATCGGATATTGATCCCACCCATCAGTTTCGAATGGGGGCAGAGTATATGTTTATTAAATCAGATTACACCATACCTCTCAGGGCAGGTGCATTTTATGATCCCGTCCCTGCTGAGGGAAGTCCTGATGATTACTATGGGGTAAGTATGGGAGCAGGTATCGCAATCGGAAGGTATCTTTTTGATATTGCCTGTCAGTATCGGTTCGGGAATGATGTCGGAGATTCAATAGTTCAAGATGCTGATTTTTCACACTATGTGGATGAATATATGGTGTATTCATCTCTGATTATCCATTTTTAAAAATAGCTTTTTTATAATACCCTGTAAGAAAAAAAGCTTTTCTTACATATTTTTTCAGTAAGGTTGAAATGAATAATTTTGTCAAAATGAAAGGAGTTGTCATGAAAAAGCCGGTAATCTTTTTAACTTGTTGTGTTTGCATGATTCTTCTGTTGGGATCAGAAAATGCAATAGCAGAAAGGGAAAATAGTTTTTCGCTTCTCTGGGTAATGGTAACGCAGGATCATCTGTCTGATGAAAGAGGGGCTTATGTAGAGGCTGTTACTGAAAAGGGTGATATCCGATATGAGTTAAGCTACATAGGAGTTGGAGACTATGAAGAGCAAACATGGGGATATTATGAGGGAACGGTCAGGCCAGGAACTTATAAAATCTACATCAATGGAAAGCCTTATAGAGCTTATGTTGAGGCTGAATGCTTGGAAACAATAACGATGAGTTCATATTGGTATATGCTGGCGCGTTGTTATACGTCAGACGAAACCGCCAAACCTGCATTTTAAGGAGGGAATGACCATGAAATTCAGTTTTGTAGTGAAAATGCACCTGTTTTTTTTATCTGTAATGGCCCTGGCGAGTTTGTTTTTCGTAACAGAGGGATTCGCGGCCACTATTGAGGGAGCCAAGTTTAATGATCTGAACAACAACGGTGTAATGGACGCAGGTGAACCGGTGTTTGCAAATCACAACATTTTTATCAGGGATGATTCAGGAAGTTTTTTTCCGCTTGTGACAGATGTAAATGGCCGTTATTCGTCTGCGGGCCATGACGCTGCTACCTTTACTGTTTGGAGCGGAATCCCCGATGGATGGTTACAGACAACGCCCGGAGAAGGTGAAGGAATGATCACTTACACAATAACTCTGGCTCAGAACGAAACCATAACGATAAACTTTGGCATCACGCTTCCTATATATGTAGATGGCTCTTTCAGCGGTGTGGGAACAGGAGAACCTGCGTCCCCATATAAGACGATTACAGAGGCGATTAACAATTCCGGGCCCAATGGCATTATTCGCGTGGGCATGGGCATATACGAAGGACTCCTGACAATCGTTAAAGGGCTTACGTTAGAAGGCGGATGGAAGCGGGATAAGACTGCCGGAACATGGCACAGGGATAACCCCCTGGATCCTCGCTTAACCATAATCACGGGAGGCATCTCAATTGGTAATGCTCCGGATACGCTTATTGAGGGATTTGTTTTGCAGAATGGTCTGATTATCAAAAATTCTGATGGGTTGGAAATTGCCAACAATATAATTATGGGAACACATCCTGTTCATGTTGAAAACAGTAACGATGTCAGAATTGATCGTAATGAAATCTTCGGAACGGAAAAATCTTCATCTTTCTCTGTAATAAAAAGGACTGACAAGGTCAGGCACAAAAAGGATGCTCGTGATGAGACCAAGATCGAGGGCAGATACGGAGTGAGCATTGTGTCTTCTGTTGCCAGGGTTTCCAGCAACATTATAAATGTCGAGAAGCGCAGTTCGGATCCATGCTGCGGAATACTGTATGATGATAGCAACGGAGAGGTTGCCAGCAACGTCATCCATACAGTCAATACTGTTGCCTGCGGTGTTGATTTAAGATTGGATACAGGCAGTAACTTCAGCATAGATTCTAATAATGTTCTTTTGGAAGGGGAATCCCTGATAGGCATATGGGAAAGAGGGGGAAACCCTCCTGCTGTATTCCGAGGTAATAATATTCATGGAGAGGGAGAGACTCTGGTTTTCTATCGAGATGAAAATGATCAGGGCGGCATAATTGACACAACAGACTGCGCTGATCTGAGAGATAAACTCCTCCCTGATATTCCCGTACAGGAAAGCAATGGTTGTATTGATTTCATGAGTGAAAAAGGTATCCCCTATTCTCCGTGTACAGGCGATTTTATGCCCTGTGCTGAGTATGTGGGCCAGCCGTTGAGGAAACCCTTTCTTCAGAGACCGGTCAGCCGGAGTACGGACACAGACGGCGACGGAATGCCTGACAGATTTGAGCAGGTTTATTTTGGCGACCTTTCCCGCAACGGAAGCGGGGATTATGATAAAGATGGCCTTACTGACTTTGATGAATTTACAGCTAAAACGAATCCCGCAGATGAGGATACCGACGACGACGGAATGCCGGACGGATGTGAGGTTGATTACGAGCTGAATCCCCATTTGGATGATGCTTCCGAAGATCCGGACGGTGACGGGAAATCTAATATTGAAGAATGCAGCTCGGATCCCCCTACTTGCCCCACCTGCCCTGTCTGTCCCGGCGATATTAACGGAGATGGAGAAATCACGCCCCAGGATGCCCAGTGCGCTTTTGAGAAGTGGGCGAATATTTGCCCGACATCGTGCGGTATCCCATGTGATGAAGTGTGCGCTGATGTAAACGGCGATGAGAAATGCACAGTGCGGGATACGCTTTGCATATTCCATAAATATTTTGAAAAACCATGCCCTTAGATAAGATAAAGCATTATAAGAGGAATCAGATATAATTCGCCATATTGTTATGCAGGGGCGATCACGAACCGTCCCTGCACATATTTCCGAGCCAGCTTTATTTTGTCTCCTTCCTTCAATTAAGGTGTAAGAAAAAAGAATGCTTTTCATAGTTCTTCATAAAAAACCTGCCTGATTTCGAAAAATTCCAGAATTTTAATAAATTTAAAATTATATATGTTCAGATAGTTATCTCTGGTAATGATTTTTTATGAATTTTTTTTTTGATGGGTGTAAGAAAAGAAATTTTTCTGACGTACTTTCACAGTAAAGGGTTTGATTGAAGTTACGGTTTTAAAACTGAAAGGGGGTGATACCGATGTTTATGTAAATATCAGGCTAAGGCTACTTAACGAAAACCGAACCACTGCTACAAAATTTGTATTATATTAAGGAGGAATAATCATGAATTCATGCTCATTAAAGATGCTCTCGCACGGCAAAGGCAAATTTATTTTGTGCTTTTTTATCATGCTGGTCTCAATGAATTTGTCTTTAGCGAAAGATAGTTTTGCTGCTGCTATTGAGGGTACCAAATTTAATGACTTGAATAACAACGGCGTAATGGATTCAGGTGAGCCGGTGTTCGTAAATCACAATGTTTTTATCAGGAATGATAGCACTGGCAGATTGTTCCCGGTCAAGACAGACGATAACGGCTATTATTCGTCCGAAGGTCATGACGCCGACACTTTTACTTTGTGGACCGGAATCCCTTCCGGATGGAGACAAACAACTCCCGTGGAGGGTGAAGGACTGCTGACTTATACGGTTGATCTGACCCGGAATGAGACCCGGATTATAGACTTCGGTATCGCAGATTCGTCAGATGCGTCACTTCCTTCCGAATGTAGCGGTGATGTCAATGGCGACGGAGAAATTACACCAGCGGATGCTCTTTGTATTTTCAATAAATACTTAGGAAATCCCAGTTGTCTTGATTAGGTGATCAAAGGCAGGCTTTACTGATGTCTGAGATCAAACCAAACAAATGCAGTTTAAAATTTGTAAAGGAGTGTAAGAGATGAAAGCCAAGTCAGGAATTGTTTTCTTGTATGTTTTTGCTGTGCTGGCTCTGATGAGTCTGTCTTTCTCGGAAGCGAGCTTTGCTGGCACTATTGAAGGTTTTAAGTTTAATGATGTGAACGGTAATGGTGTTATGGACTCGGGTGAGCCACCATCCGTGAATCATAATGTTTTTATTAAGGATAATACATCAGGCAGTTTTCGTTCAGCTATAACGGATACAAATGGCCATTACTCGTTTACGAATCTCAGCATTAGCACCTTCACTATTTGGAGTGGGATCCCTAATGGCTGGAGACAAACAACCCCCGTAGCAGGTGTGGGGTTAGCGACTTATCCGGCCGTATTAGGCCAACAAAATCAGGTTCTGACAATAAATTTTGGGATTACAGAGGGGGAGCCTGTTGAATTTAAAGACCCTTGCGATGATTTTAAGGAAGATGAACTTGATGCACAGTCTATAGATAGCGGCGAATGGAATGATCCAGCTACTTGGAAAGATGGGAAAATACCTACTGCCGGAAATGTAGTATGGATCAACTCTGGCCATACTGTAAGCTCACTTGCTCCGATTGAATTGGGAAATGGCGGGCTTTGCATTAAAGGAAGTTTAGAAAGCGCTGACAATACGATTGGAAGCTCTCCTAGAAAACTGGAGATTCGCGCAGGCTCCATTCACAACAGCGGAACAATCAAAGGCAAAAATGGTGCTCCTGGTCGAGGAGAACAAGATCAATGCAGCAATTACAGCAACGCAACAGGTGGTAGTAGTATTGAAATATGGGTAGATATCCTTATAAATGATATGGCAGCTCAGATTATGGCTGGAAACGGAGGTGATGATTTAACATATGAATATCTGACTGACTGGCCAGGAGGTTGTTGGGGAAATGTCACACAAGGCGGTGTTGGAGGTAATATAGAAATATTTTCTAATACCACTATTAACGATTTTGGGATAATTCAAGCTGGTGACGGAGGCAGGGCTGAAGGTGAAGGTGTTAGGGCGGATGGACGCAAATACTATGTACACGGACCTACTTACGGTGGTGATGGCGGTTTCGTAGTCGTGGTTACAAATACAGAAAATGACCCCGATAACTCATCAAACAATGGAGGAGCATTTGTCGGTGGTCAGGGTGGTCATGCTGATATTCCCAGAGCTTTCAAAGACGGTGATGTTGCTTGGCAAACCAATGATGGATTCTCAAAATCAGGAAAAGGTGGTGATCTGACAATTTTCATGACAGATCAAAGCGGTCGATTTGAAGGTTCTGAAGGTAGCATAACCCGTTGGGATCCTATCAGACTGGAGGCTAGTAGCACAACACGCTTTGAAGGTTCTGATAAGGTCATTATATACAGTGGCGAAGATGGAAATATAGACCTGACGAAGTTAAGTGAAAGGGCTGTTTCTGCTAGCAAAACGATCACTATCGCTGTTGGTTCTGGCGGCAAGGTCGATTTACGAGGGATCAATAAAAAGGTTTTTGAGGCTGGTGAAAGAATAGAGATTTTTTCGGATGTTATTCTGTTGGATTTTGGAATTAGCTTTGAAGATATTGCAGATGCACCAGAAATCGTTGTCGGACCTAGTAAAACTCTTTATCACGTAAAACTCTCTGCTGAACAACATATTGTTGGTGAGCGTGGGACAACCTTATCTATTGATTTGAAGATGTTAAATGCTAGTCCTGCAAATGATACTTATACGTTAAATGTAAGTGATTCGGCAGGATGGAATTTGGGAACCTTACCTGACACTGTAGCTCTTGATGTTTTTGAAACTAAGCAACTGACATTGGATGTTGATTTGCCTGCGACTCCTGGAGAGACAAACACTATAACCGTCACAGTTGCTTCGCAAGCTGATCCCAATGTTATGGAAAAGTTGAAAGTAAAAGTTTCCATACAACTTTCTGAAGATGATCGAAAAGATCTGGATAATGATGGTCTGCTAAATTTCGAAGAAGAATACAGGTACAACACGGATCCGGAAAATCCAGATACAGATGGCGATACTATGCCAGACGGTTGGGAGGTGAATCATGGGCTGAATCCTATTGTTGACGATGCCTCAGCCGACCTAGATAATGATGGATTGCTGAATATAGCGGAATATAATGGTGGTACAGATCCAATAGCGAATGCTACTTATCTTATCTCAGGTCACATCCGCGCCTCAGACGGTGCAGTCATTGAAGGCGTCGTACTTGCCGGATTGCCTGGAAATCCGATCACGAATAGTGATGGCTTTTACAGCGTTTTGGTAAACAGGAACTGGCTACCAGGAACGGTCAGACCACAGAAGGATGGATACATATTTGAGCCTGCAATCCGTACATACCCTGAAGTTCCAACAGATCAAATTGATCAGGATTATGCCGGAATCGAAGGACGAGTTGATGTATGGGTTGCTGACCCTGCCCCTGATACTGGCGAGGAACCCAACACAGTCAGCCGAGCTATATGGTGCAGTCCGTCCGTATGGGTACGGAACCAGGATGATGGTGTTTATCAGTATCAGAACGTCAAGTCCGGTCAGGACAACTATGTATATGTCAAAGCTCAGAACAGGGGAACATTGACAGCTACCAATACAACTGTTGAAGTTTACCGGACAAATTCCACATTGGGAATCGGATGGGATAAAGGATGGGAATTAGTCGGCACGTCGAATATTGGAAGCCTCGCTCCGAACGGAACCGAGACAGCCGTTATCAGATGGGATAAAGATGAAATACCCAAGCCGGGACATTACTGCTTTTACGTCCGTCTGGTAAACGCTGATGATCCCATGACTTTTCCTGAAATCGGAAATCCGGTGAGAAACACTTACAACAACAATAATGTTGCATGGAGAAATTTCAGTGTTGTCGGATTGCTGACCAAAGTTCAGGAACAATTCGAAGTGATCGTGCGCAATATCGAAGAAAGTCCTGCGGATATTGGTATATTGTTTGAGGAAGAGGAACAGCTTCTCAAAAATAACGGCGCCGGGCTGATCGTTGACCTTGGCCTGCTCTTCCAACGCTGGAAAGATGCCGGGGCAAACGGAGAAAATGTTCTCATATTCGGGGAAACAAAGGTAAAAATTCTGGAAACACCGGCTTCTATTACCGGCATTGAAATGGATGCAGGCGAGGAACAAACGATTGTTATAAAAGCTGAGGCTTACGAGCCGATGCCCGGGCAGGGAACTTCCAGGGAGTATCGTTTAAGCGTGCAGGAAACTATCGGCGGTCAGGTCATAGGAGGAGTGGATTATACCCTCGTTACAAGAGCGCAGGATACTGATACTGACGGCGATGAAATCCCGGATATTGATGACGAAGATGACGACGGAGATGAAATCCCGGATTCCTGGGAAAAAGATCACGAACTGAACCCTCTAAACGAAGCTGACGCTTCAGAAGACCCGGACGGCAATGGAAAAACTCACCTGGAGGAATACCTGGAAAGTATGGGACGTGTTGATGTATGGATTGCAGACGGCCCTCGCCTCGACACAGGTGAAGAACCGAACCCGAATCGTCGCGTTTACGGAAGCCGCTCTATATGGGTGAGAAATCAGCAAGACAACGGGACAAGACACCAGAATCCGATTTACGGACAGGTAAACTATGTCTATGTGAAGGTCCAAAACAGGGGAACACTGACAGCCGAAAAAACAGTTGTCAGACTCTACCGGACAAACGCTTCGTTAGGAAACGGATGGCCCGGACGATGGGAGGAAATTGATGGTGAAAACTTCAACGACCATGATATCCTGAACCTTGCTCCGAACGAAACCCGGATCATCGCCATCCCCTGGGATGACGTTCCGAAACCGGGACACTACTGTTTCCTGGTACGTCTGGAATGTGAACAGGATTCCATGACTTTTTCAGAAGAAACCGGTCGGGCAATCATCAATGCCTACAACAACAACAATATTGCCTGGAGAAACTTCAATGTCATCAGCCTGCTTACCAAAGTGAAGGAAGAAGTGGAAATGGAAGCGGTGAATATTGAAGATCATGACGCAACGATTGACCTTGTGTTCGAGGAGGAAGAACATCTCCTTGATAACGGAGGTGTCGTAATTGTTGATCTCGGCGCGCTCTTCCAACGCTGGCAGGATGCAGAAGGACATGGAGAAAATATCGAAGTTCTCAGCGGGACAGAGGTACGAATTCTGACAACTCCGGCCAGGATTACGGGTATCCTGATGGCAGCGGGGGAAGTTCAGGTAATTCGCATGAGAGCAGAAGCCTACGAGCCGATGCCCGAAGAAGGAACCTCGAGGGAGTATCATTTCAAGGTCATGGAATACCTTGACGCAGAACTTGTCGGGGGAGTGGATTTCATCATTATCGCGAGGGCACTGGATACAGATACAGACGAGGACGGTATTCCGGATGCAGATGATGAGGATGATGATAATGACAGCATTCCGGACGGCGAAGATGATGACCCGCTCAATGTGGAAGATGCTTCTGAGCAGGATCCCGATGAAGACGGACTGTCAAATTCAGAGGAAGCTGAACACGGCACAGATCCGATGAATCCCGATACTGACGACGACGGCGTACCCGACGGATGGGAAGTTGATCTCGGGCTGGATCCCCTCGTTAATGACATCCTGGAAGACCTGGACAACGATGGGTATTCCAATATTGAAGAAATCAAATCCGGCACAGATCCGACAGATCCGGCTTCTCATCCTGATGGTCCGTTCGGTTTTACCGCAGGCGTATTCACAGTCGGAGCTAGCGGAATTGTCGAATTTGACTGGCTGTATGACGGTGGCGCATATAAAGGCGAAGTGGCTATTTTCAGCCTCGAAGGAATGGATGCACTCATTCCGAATTCACCGGCGTTTATTTGGGAAGCTGCAAGACGGGCACTGTCAAACAGTGAAGATGGCTATATTGCCCTGTCTGACCTGACAGAAGCCGCACGGTTTGATGATCAGATCGGAGGAGAATCATATAACAGCGGAACCAAGATAGGAATCAGACATTTCACAATGACAGCAGGAGATCGCTTTGCAGTGATGCTGGTACCTGGCTCCACAGTACAGGCCGTATTTGATGATCCTACAACGACAAACTCCCGGAAACGGCCTTTATTCTCGCTAGCCTCATCCAACCCGGAACACGGGATGTACCTGGGACAGATTGCGGATATAAACGGTCTGGGCAGTGCTTTCTGCTATGAGGACCTGGTCTTTACCCATAGCGACAGGGATTATAACGATATAATATTCCAGATACTCGGTGCAAGAGGTGATGCCCCGAAACTGGATTCCCTGATAGCTCCTGGTAATGATTGGACAAAAACAGAAGAGGGTGAGAAAATTATAAATTATGTATCTCCCCTTGTAATCGCCGATGCTTCCGGAGTCTGCGGCGGCAGTATGAATGCAACGGTCAGGATTCATGAAACACCTCATCCGGTTGACGCACTGGGTTTTGAACTTGTCTTTGATTCCGATGTACTGAGTTACACCGACTTCACCACTGAAGGAACGCTGGCAGAAGATTTTAGCTGGTTTGAGTGCCATAGTCCTTCAGACGGCGTTATCCGATGCGGCGGTTTCACAAACACTGGTGAAATTGCTGAGAGAGCCAGCGGTGATTTGGTCCATCTGGAATTCGACATCTCTGAGTGTGATAAGACGAAACTGGAGTTGAGGGAACTGAAAGATGACATAAGCGAATGGCCTGAATCTTTCAGGCACTTTGCCCCTGCTCCCTGTGACGGCGACATCAATGGCGACGGAGAAATCACCCCCGGTGATGCCCTGTGCGCTTTTGAAAAGTACATGAATACCTGCCCGACATCGTGCGGTCTTTCCTGCGATGAAATATGCGGTGATGTGAACGGTGATGGGAAAACCACTCCAGCGGATGCCCTTTGTATTTTTAATAATTACCTGGGAAATCCGAATTGTCTTGAATAGACAGTGACCAGCATGGCGGGTCAGGGAAACCTGACCTGCCATAAGCTGGCGGTTCACAATCGTCTTTACAGAATCAGATCATCGGAAAAAATTGTCTTTTTAATCAGAATGTTAAAATATCTTGGAAAGCTATATTAAGGAGGAAGTATAATGACTATTCGGAGAAAAGTAAAAAGAACCTTGGCAATCACAAGTTTGGCAGCAATCGTTTGTTTTCTGATGGCGGGCAGTGCAGTTGCAGCCGAGCTTGAAATAAATCAGACTGCTTCGGATGGAAAGCAGGCAGTGTTTGCAGTATCGGTAAATAATGCTCCTAATGAAGTTGCGGCGTTCGGGTTCGAGGTTCTGTACGATAGTGACGTGCTGCGCTATAAAGATTATGAGCGTGGTTCACTGGCGCAAGATGCTTTCAGCTTTTTCGATGTAAATGAACCGGCTTCAGGCCAGCTCAGAGTAGGCGGTATGGAAGTTGGCGCCAATAAAATCCAGGAAGGCAGCAGCGGAACGCTGGTTATTCTGACTTTTGAAGTTGTCGGGCGCGGCAAGAGCGAGATGAAACTTGCAGAACTCAAAGATAGCCTTAAAACATGGACAACCCGGGATGAATAATTTGCTGACAACAGCGGAAACAATGAAATTGTGTTATCGAAACACAGTGTAATCTTATACGGTGATAATGCGGCGGTTCTGACGAAAATCAGAGCTGCCGCATTAGCCGTTTATTAAGGAGGGAATATATAAATGAACATTGAAACCATAAAAAAATTTTGGAAAATTATAATTCTGGCTGTTCTGTTCTGTTTTCAGATTGCAGACGGTTCAGATGCGGCAGAACTTGAAATAAATCAGACCGGGGCAAATGGAAATCAGGTGACATTTACGGTATCAGTCAATTCAACGCCTAATGACGTGTACTCTTTCGGATTCGATATTTTATATGATGCGAATATCCTGCGCTACGATGGAAAATATGAAACCAACACCCTGCTGGATGGTTTTCTTGTTTTTGATGTTGTCGAACAATCATCACCTGCCGGTGCCGGTCAGTTCAGAGTCGGCTGGGCAAGAGTGAACCCGATTCCGGAGGGAACCAGCGATGAACTGCTTAATCTGACCTTTGACGTTGTTAAAGAAGGCGAATCACAGGTAAGATTTGCGAATATGGAAGATGACCTTAAACCCGGGGATACTCCGTGGTCAACAAACACCTCTCCGAACCCTCTTCTGCCGACTGATCAGTTTTTTTCGGTTGATGAAAACTGCAAAGCTGCCGGTACAGTATCCGCAACAGATGATGAAGACGACACACTGAGTTACAGCATAAGTGAGGGGGCAGATATTTTCATGATCAACCCCAGCAACGGAGATATTACAGTCGGCGGGCAACCGGATTATGAAACCACCGATGAATATGAACTTACGATAGAGGTATCTGATGGCATAAATATTAGTTCAGCCACAGTCACAGTGAACATCCTTGACGGATTTGAGGTGGAAAACCAGACGTTCTCAGTTGATGAAAACAGCCCCGAAGGCACAAAAATCGGAACTGTGGCGGCAACTGATCCTGATGAAACATCCTTGACTTTTCTGATAACAGAAGGTAATACAGATAATGCTTTTGCAATTAACAGCAGCACCGGTGAAATTATGGTAAATGACGGGGGACAACCGGATTACGAAACAACTCAGTCATATGAACTTACAGTTGAAGTGTCTGATGGCACATGTTTCAAAACAGCTATCATCACGCTGAACATCAATAATTTGTGTCCGACAACGGATGATCAAAGCTTCTCTGTTAATGAAGACAGTGCCAATGGCACGGCAGTCGGAACACTGACAACGTACAATGATTCTCCGACGGAATACAGTATAACAGGCGGTAATACAAACAATGCTTTTTCCATTAGCAATACCGGGGAAATCAAGGTAAATGACAGCACCCAACTGGATGCGGATACTTCTCAATATGAACTTACAGTTGAGGCATCTGACGGTACATGTGCCACCAATGATAAAGCTGTAGTTACGCTGAATATTGTCCTTCCAGACTGCCCTGTACTTACGACAGGCCAGGTTTTCTATGTAAATGAAAACAGCGCGAATAATACACCTGTCGGTACGGTAGCGGTGAGCTACTCCGGTGATGACCCGCTGACATATAGTATAACCGAGGGGAATACGGGAAATGCCTTTGCAATTAACAATGACGGACATATCACAGTGGCTAATAGCGGTCAGTTGAATTATGAAACCACCACCGGCTACGCGCTTAAAGTTCAGGTATCTGATGGCAAATGCAGCGATACAGCTACAGTGACAGTGAATCTCCGTAATTTGAATGATAATCCGCCAGTGGTGAATGCGTCCGCTACGTTTCAAGTTGATGAGAACAGCCCCGACAGCACAGTAGTCGGAACAGTGACAGCAAGTGATCCTGACCACCTTCTCGCACTGACTTACAGCATAACAGGAGGCAATACAGGGGCATTTGCAATTAACAGCACTTCGGGACAAATTACGATAAATGATGCCAGCAAATTGGATTATGAGACCACTGCCAGCTATACGCTTACAGTGCAGGTATCTGATGGCACACATGTTGCTACATCCGCAGTAACGGTGAATATCGGAGATGTGAATGAAAGACCTCTTGTAAATGATCAGAATTTTCAATTGGATGAAAACAGTGCCGATGATACAACAGTTGCTGATGCAGAAGCAAGCGACCAGGAGAATGACCCGCTGACATACAGCATAACAGGGGGTAATACGAACAATGCTTTTTCCATTAGCGGCACAGGAAAGATCATGGTAAATGATGGTGGCCAATTGGATTATGAAACTGCTCCGACATACGCTCTGACAATTCAGGTATCTGATGGCAAACTTACCGACACAGCTATCGTCAGGATAAATCTCAACAATGTGAATGATTGCCCGGAGGTAAATGCTCAGATTTTCTATGCTCAGGAAAACAGCCCTGATGGCACGGCAGTTGACACGATAGTAGCGAGAGATGATGATGATGATAATGATGCATTAACCTATACCTTAACTGACGGCAACATAAATAATGCCTTTAAGCTTGATAGTGACACCGGGAAGCTTACCGTAAAGGATGGTAATCAACTGGATCATGAAGTCATTCCTGCATATACGCTGACGGTTCAGGTATCTGACGGTAAATGTATGAACTCACCGACTGCTGAAATTACGGTGTACGTCAAGAACGGACCTGATTGTCCGATAATAGTAAATAACGGCCCCTTCGATGTTGATGAGAACAGCGTCAGTAAAACATATGTCGGAACTGTATTGGCAGTTGATGATGATAAAGATTCACTGGCTTACAGCATTACAGACACAAATGATATCTTTCTGATTGACAACAGCACCGGAGAGATTACGACGAATGGCGAACTGGATTATGAAACTACGCCTGAGTATGAACTTACGGTCCAGGTATCTGATGGGAACTGTGACCACCCACCTACAGCTAAAGTCATCGTAAACATCAATGATCGGACTGATCCTCCGGTAGTGGATAATCAGGAGTTCTCTGTGGATGAGGGCAGTGCAAATGGCACATCCGTTGGCACTATAGCAGCGAGCGACGAGGATGAAGACGATACACTGACCTTCAGCATAACGGAAGGCAATACAGATAATGTTTTTGCAATTGATCCCGACACTGCCGAAATAATAGTCAATGATAGCAGTAAACTGACCTACAGAAATGCAACTGAATATGAGCTTACAATTGAGGTATCTGATGGGAAAAAGAGTGCTACTGCTACAATAACAGTCGATGTGAAAGTAATTCCCGGTGATACAGACGGCAATGGTAAGATCGAACTTAACGATGCCATGTTGGTCTTAAAGGTGTTAGCGGGGAATAGTTTCTCTCTCGTTTATCCTGATGCAGATGTAAACGGTGATGGGAAAATCGGAGTAGAAGAACTTGTTTATATACTAAAAATACTCAGCGACTGAGTGATTGAGTTTTTTTATTTACAGGCTGTTTATCCTGTTTAAGGAACTAAAAATAGCACTGGCTCGGTTCAATGGGACTTTTGGGAGAATCAGCCTGAAACTTATTTGAAAACCAAAATATTATCATGATTTTATTCCCATTGAACTGAACAGTGCCAATACCCAGGAAAGGAGTAAGTATGTTAAGGTTAATCCGAGTCCGTTTGTTTTGTTTGATCATGCCGTTTTTGGCCATATCATTTTCTTTGGCAGCGGAAGATATATCAGCCAAAGAGTACGAGTGTCCGCCGAGCGGTTGTATCATTACGGAAATTACATTTAACGAAGGAGATATCGCGGGAAGCATATCCCTAGGAGACTTAACCGGGTGCGGAGGTGAATGCGAAAGCGAGTGTACTGTAAGTATGATTAAAGCGAGGATAAGCGCATCGGGCAAAGAACCGTATTCCGATGAAGCAATTTCTTCCGGACCGATCTGGACCGATATCGGTGCAAATTTTGAATACGAATTGCCTGTGCATATCCCTTGTAAGCTCAATGAAAGCGGGGCATGTTCAGGTGACCCTGTAGCCGAACAAAACTACAGTGTCTCTTGCAGAGTTTATTACTCTAACAGCGGCGACAGTTATTTAGATTTAAAAAATCAGTCTGCTAATGTATCATATCACGCGACGACCCCTTTAAATTTTACCATGACTCCCGGTTACATAAGTGGGACGATATCCATACTCGGTGATGATCCTTTGTCCGGCGGATATATCCACGCTTATCTGAATTCCGGTGAGAATTATGTCAACACACGCGTCAAGTTTGGCGATGATGGAAAATTCTGTTTTCCGGTACAGGCTGGTGAAAATATCAAACTGTCTGTTAATGTCATAACGACCGACGGGAATCTTAATCTGGAAAGCAAATACGTGGATGTTATATCTGGTGAAACTACCTGCGCTGATTGGATTTTTAATCCGGGATATATAGACGGTGAGATATCTGTAATCGGTGCTGGTACATTATCCGAGGGAATGATCGGTGCTTATTTGAATTCCGACGTCAATGCAGATACCTCTTTTGGCTCTGATGGCATATTTCATCTCCAGTTTCCAGCCCCGAATAATGATATTACGGTATCCGCCACCGGTATCAGGACGAATACCGGGAATATTTATAACTTGGAAAGCAAATCAACAGATGTGCTGCCGGGAACTTCGGCTATCGTTAATTGGGAAATAGAACCCCAAAGCTCAATCCTCGGTAATTTCAGCCTGAACGGATTAGTATCCAATATTCTGGATAAACACTGGATCAGGGCTATCGGGAAACCAGGCAGTAAAGGCACAACCATTTTCACTGACGGCCCCTATTCCTTAACCTACCTGTTGCCGGGGGAGTACAGATTTGATACAGCTAGTTATCTGAATAACGGAGACGATTATTTTCGTCCGCCTTACGCAAATTTTACCAGCCCCGTAACCGTTCCTCATGATGGAACCGTAACCAATCATGTATCGTCTGATGCCGCATTTGTTAACGGGCAGATCAATTTTGCCCCTGATATTCTTAATGTTGTTACTATTGAAGATGTAAATTCGGCAGAAATATACGGACATGGAATCGAAAATACCTCTACAGAAGGGGGGCAAAGCCGTGATAAGGTCGATATCAGCAACGGTAATTATGATTTGATTTTGTCTGAGGGAGACTGGAATATATATCATACTAAATTTAAATTTAACCGCAGTCAGATTTCTCTCTGTAGCCACGATCCTGTCTATCTGAAATGTGATTTAGATGTGACCGATCATACCCGGAAAGATAATATCGGTAAGGCATTCACTCTGGCTCCCGGACAGATCATCAATTACAACATCAACAATATGACCGGAGCCGTCACCTTTATATTTAAAGCGAGGAATGGCGATATATTGAAAAGTCCGTGGTTAGACGGTAGCAGTGAGGTGTTTGTTACCGGTCAATCAGCCAGTATAAGAGCATGGGGACCATCGGGCGAAACCACGGAGGGTGAGGCAACTTTTATCGGTGTACCTGGATGGTACAATATAAAAGCGGGCGCTGTTTTTAATGAGGTATCTCTTAACTTCGGGTATCAGGGCGGATACAAAAGATCAAGAGAAAGCTCAGAAAGAGGAGTACAAGTTGTTGGCGGTGAACATCAGATAGTCTATGTTGACATTTATCCTCCTAGTCTTACTATGGAAAGCCCTGTGGCAACATGTCGTAATCCCCTCAACGATGTTATTACAGTGTCCGGCACGGCTAGTGATGATATAGGCGGAATCGCAGCTATAACTGTCAACGGAGAACCTGTGAATTTCAGTTCAACGAATAATCCTGATGATCCTAATGAGGTATCCTTTATTACCACAATTGCTTTGGATATCGACTCAAACGCTGTCAGAACCGTTGTCACCGATGCTTATGGAAAGATTGCTTCCGATACCAGACACATCTTTACCGCAGGGTTGTTTACTGTGGGACCAAGCGGACTTGTCAGCACAGATTATTTATATGATGGCGGGGCATATGAAGGCGAACTCGGTATATTCAGCCTTTCGGGAATGGAAAGACTTATACCGAACTCAGGATTGTTTATACAGGAAGCGGTGAGGCGGGTATTATCAAATAGCGCAGATGGCTATATCATATTATCAGATTCAAAAGAAGGTGCGCGACTCAGCGGACCGCTTGGCGGAGAAAACGAAGAAGATTTTGTTGATGAGAATAGGGGGCGATATGAAGGTATGAAGCATTTCAGAATGAGATCTGGCGATAAATTTGCGGCGATTCTGATACCGAATGATACATTCCTTTCATTTTCCGAAGATATGGAAACGGACAGTCTTTACAAACATCCCATATTTTCACTGGCATCATCCAACCCGGAATTCGATCTGCATTTCGGTCAGATTGCAGATATCGCGGGTTTAGGTAACGCATTCGTCTATGAGGATCAATCCGGCGCATACAGTGACAGGGATTATAACGATCTTATCGTTCAACTATCCGGAATCACCGTATGTTCTCCCACACTAGACGCTCTGATAGCTCCTGAAGATGATTGGAGAAACAAAGGTTTGGGTGGGCAATTGGTAGAACACATAGAAGTATCCCCTCCGACGCCCGAAACTTTGTGGATGACCATAGCACTTAAGTCTCCGGCTGATTTGATAGTATATGATCCTCAAGAGAGAGTTATCGGCAAAGAAGGCGGGACTATTCCCGGCGCTACGTTTGAAACTGATGAGAACGGACATCAGATAGTTTCTCTTCCCAGACTGGAAAATGGTGACTATCGTATAGTATTTCATGCTATAGGAGACGGAGGAACTTGCCATTTGGAAGTAAAAGGCTATGAGGGAGAGGCTGAACTTTTGTCAGAAGAAAAAGGGTTTGACATTGAAAGTCATCAGGTTTTCACGACTACTCTGTCAGCATCTTCATTCCTCGACAATCTGACCATTGATTTTAATAAACCGGAACCAACTGAATTACGATATGATTTTAATGCTGATGCGGAAGTTGATGAGGATGATATCTTGAAGGTTTCCTCAAGATGGAATGCCGTTCCGGGGGACCAGGAGTACGATGCTTTTTATGACTTGGATGATGACGGTTATATTGGGATTCTTGACATTATGCCTGTCGTGAACAGCAGCTCTGTTCAGTGATAATCAGGAGAACTCCCACCAACCAATCAGTTGGTGGGAGAATCTCATATCCCCACACCTATACCCCCCCTTTTCGTATTTGAGATTCTGTTTCTGGCGGATAAAGTTCTTCCAGCTTGTTTAAAAGACTTTCAGAAAGTTTCTCTCTCTGGGCTAAAACAAGCTTGCCATTTTCCAACTCTTCGTGAAAAATTTCAATGATGCTTCCTCTTCTTGTATCCTTCAGACGCATGACAATAAAAGGCTTGGTATCGGTGTAATCAACATACAGGTCAAGGAAAAGTTCGGCTGGCAGCAATTCTGACTGCAATTTCATGCGATTCGTCCAGTTTTTCCTCCATCGCTCATGTTCATCCTCTATTATCTTAAAATTCCTGCGATCCACCAATTCAATCTTTGAGTGCTTCAGAATTTGTTTTTCAATAACTGAAGCAACAAAATAATCCTTTCCCTCACTCAGAAAGCCCATCAGTGATTCATCAACAACTACTGCCAGAGTCAAGGGGTTATCATCGGTTAACAGGCGGTAGTAACCTGTAATTATTCCACCGATTAATACAATAATCGCCAAACATGACGCCCATCGTTTTTTATTGTTATGATTGTTAATTTTTGTCGATAAATTATCGTCATTTTTTTCATCCGGTCTCTTTGGCATTTCACGATCTGGTATTGATTCTTCTTTACCTTCATTCCGGAATTTCGGTTGCGTATTTTCCTTTACCTGATGAAAAGTTTCATCATGCTGAATTTCTGAAAGATCATCAGCTTCTTCCGGGCTGATATATTGAAAAGTAGGATCTCCGTAAAGCGTATAACTCGCCCAGCAGGTATCATCGCCATTCTCTATTAAAGCTATTCTGGCTAACCTTAAAGCCTCACCAATAGTTTCTCCTGAAAACAAGCGTTCATAAAATTCAAGAGCAAAACGACTGCTCGGTTCATCTATTACTTTCCAACAGGTACCGATGTAGTGATTTACTCCTGCAATTATAAATGCATTAGCTAATCCAAATGTATCTTCCTTGATGTCTCCCCATACACCACAAGCGGATTCACACGCGTTGGAAAAGATAATGGATGGCATTTTATCACCGGTAACCATATTGTTTCGAATATAATCAGCTTCAAAATTGCCGCTCGACAGTTTCCATCCGCTTTTCCCAGGATTTTCCGGGGAAAAATCAACATGCCCTGCAAAATGGACAATATCGTACTTTCTTATATCATCTTTGATTTCTTCAGATGTGACCTTATTATTATGACGAGCAACTATCTTTTTTTCCTCTTTTTCTATGTAATCTTCAATTTTTCTCCCTTCTGCTCTGGCACTATCCAACTCTTTTGTCGGATCAGCTATTATCCACATATCTGATAGATCAGAAATGTTCTGATCTCTATTTATAACCTTCTGTTCTGTCTGTATATTTCGTCCTATGCTGAAATGCTGACATAAAAATTCTCCGCCAACATAAAGCAATTCCCACGGAATATGAACCAAATGATTGTCTAAGTCCAGAATTAAATAATTATCAGGGATATTTTGAATATCATTTATTACATCCGGTGTTAATAATTCGCCACACAGTCTCTGGCCTGCTTTTTTCATCTCTTCCAATATATCAGAAGTATTTCCACCGCCTTTTCCATTCGTTTTGTTTAAAATATTTACCATTCTGCGGCAACGTTCATTGATAGCCGCCATATCAACTGTTCTTTTTTCATATGTCTGCCCCGCATTGAGTTGCCGGGAGACACTTATCCTGAGCAGATCATTCTCCAGCGTAGCCCTTAAACAAAACGGTCTATTTTTCATAAAGTCCTGCCTCATTGATTGTAAAAAAATAGTTTCCTCTTTCCTTCGCGTTCTGTCTTACAATAAAGCAATAAGAACCAAAAGGTTTATCATGAAAAAGCACAGAGTCACCTGTCAGATATCGTGAATCTCTGTCGTCTTCGTCTTCATTTATCAAAATCAGCTTGGCATTCTCCGCATTTTTTTTGTCTTCAAGTAGCTTGACCTCAATACTGATTTTATCATTTTCTGATTCTTCGATATATATATCTGTTTGTAATCCACCAAAGTTTTTGCTCAGGTGAATATAATCGTCTGAATATGCCCCTCGAATTGCAAGGCCAGGTTGCAAGGGAGGGGATAGTGCTTTAGACATCCAATCAACAATTGATGGAAGATTAAATCGCTTCCTGATAGATTGAACTTCATTTCCAGAGACAGGTTCTCCTTCAAAAACATTATCGGTTTTCAGAAGGGAATGCGCAACCAAAAAAAATTCCAGACACGCGTCACATTTTGATAAATGTTTCTCTACCTTATCCAAGTCTTTGCCTGAAAGACATCCTTTAATATAGTCTGCAAGCTTATTCGTATCTACAGGCTCCGTACATGATGACTTTGATTCAGAAAATATCACGGGCAATTGACTTTCCAACATGCTAATATCTATAGATGGTTCCATTGCTAAATTCCTTTCCGGTTCAATTCAAGATGATAGTTGTTCCAGCAGAAACTTATTTCAATCTATTGAAATAATAACTATCAGCAATATTCGAGTTTTATTGAAGTGTCGGTATTTTTGATTGATATAAGTTTAAAGGTTGGAAATAACCTTGAGTTCTTCCTTATTATTACAAAATACGAAAAAAATAAAATTTCCTTACATCGAAATCATAAGTCAGAAATTTTTAATCCGAAAATTTTTAACGTCCATTATCAGTCTGTTCCAAATCTTTCTCTATTAATGCTCCTAATCGTTTGAGAGCCCTGGATTTGGCGGTATAAACGGATCCGACAGCCATATGAAGGAAAGATGCAATATCTTCCGAAGTTAATCCTTTGTAATAAAATAAGTTCAATATCAGCCGATCTCTTGATGGAAGTTCTTCCAGATTGTCTCGAACCAACTGTTTTGATAGTTCTGACAAATGTTCATGGGGAGGAGAATCGGGTGGGTCTGTAAATATAGGTGGTGGCAGCTTTCGTATATAATCCAAGACGGTCTGAGTGGTAATTAACATGATCCATCCCGCAAGACTGGCCTTCCCTCCTTCTTTATACTGCCAAAGTTTTCGACAATTTTTATCAAACAACCGGACAAACGACTCATTACGCAATTCTTCGATATCGTCAGTTTTGTAGGAAATTCTTTTCATTGTTAATATTCTTTTGGCCGTATGAAAAATAAGTCTCCAATATTGTTTGGCCAGCTTATCTTTTCTGCAACATAACAGACATTCATACAAAAGCTGTCCTTCTTCTTTTCGAGTAAGTCTTTTCATTGAGTTATCACCTTATCATTTATTCCAGGTTTTTCATTAGTTGCAGGTGTTTCACACCTTCCATTAAAGCACTCATATCCGATGACCCTGGCATCAGAGCCGAGAGGTTCACCTGTAACAAGATTATACCTCGGCTCACTCTCGCGATACACCACTAACGGCCATTCTTCTTTCACATTCTTATTTTCAAAATCTGTAACAAACTCCGGGTGTGGACGCTGCCAAGATTTCCACCATTTGATTTGAGTAATATTCCCTTTAGCCAATTCGAATTTCCTATGAATTTTTTCCACTAATCTTTCTATCATTGATTTTAATGCAAAAGAGTCTTTGAGTTCGCTATAGGAATCTTCAACGGTCAGTATCTTAGATGTCCTGATGTCAACAACACGGGCAATGGTCTCAACTCCGTTTCTTGTTTCATTGACAATCCCAAAAAGTGTAGAATGGCAAGCATATTCATCATCAAGGTCTGGATTTTCACGTACCATTATCTGAAAACGGTTTCGGTCTGCAAAACACTTTAAAAGGGATGATCGGAATAACTTTAGTTTATCTTTACATTTAAAAGGATATATGGCGAGTCGGTAGCGATATTTTAATTTAAAAGCTTCGGGAATCCGGCGTATAATAATGATATTTTTTCCACTTGTCCCGAACCTGTTTCGCGCCTCAATTTTAATCGTGTTTCTTCCCGGTTCAAGGCCAACCGAATGATTGAAAACGACTTTATTGCCAGTTCTGTGAAGAACTGATGTGTCATTTACAGCTATATATTCGATATCATTTTTGCTTGTTACCTCCCCTTGAATATGCACTCTCTCTAAAAAAACAATTTCTTGATCTGACCATCCTTTCAGCGTTATTTCAGGTTGTTGAATGGATTTAGTCAGAAGAGGTTGAATGGTATCTGTTGTGTCTGCCAACAAACCTTGCGCAACTATAAGCGGGTATGAAATACTGGCTAAAATGGATGTGTTAACAGTATGTTTTGTTTCATTTCCCAATTCATCTTTAGCTTGTAGGGTAATGCTTTCTATATCAGGATCTACAGGCACTGTAAAAGCCACATCTTTTCCCTTCAGTTCAATAACTTCTTTACTGTTCACAGTAAGAGATAGCACACCGGATTCATCATAAATATAACCCTGTATTCCAACATCAGGATCAAAGTCTTCTAAAATGATAACCGGTCCTGATCTGTCCACATGGATAATAATCTTACGTTCTGTACTGCCATCCAAGAGGTTCCTGGCGATTATGTGAGCTTCAAATCTCCCCTGGTCTAATTTTAAATATTCTTTAAAATCTATGAGCTGATCAGAAGCCTCTATAAAAATAGGCTTACCATTCATTGTAATTTCTGAGACATATTGATCATCCTTTACTGTACCGGAGATGATAACGGGATCATTATTAGTCCTGATTTCATTGGCTCCTTCAGATTTACCTGATGGGAATTTCAGTGTCAAACGAGGCTCGGATACAGGTACTCCCTCCTGTTTCATGATTTCACGTCGGACTTTGTCCAAGTAAACAAGGGCTTTTTCAGATCGATACTGGCTCAGAGAAATTTCCAATTCTGATTTGGCCTCACCATAATTCCCTTCCAGATAATAAATTATACCTTTTTCCCGGTGGGGGAAATAATCATCCACAAAATGAATGCCATAACTTCGCGCTCTTCTCTGATCCTTGGCTCTCCTCTTTAATGCTTCATTCAGTGCCCACATGGCTTCAGAGTAGCACTCTCCCTCCGTATAGGAAAGAGCACATTTATAATAATCATCCCATTGCCCCAAAAAATTGCCGCCGGGCCAACCATAGATTCTGCCGTTTTTTTCACATTTATTACATTTTGTTACCGCACAACCATGTAATGGAATTATTATTATCAGAATGGATAAAAAATATTTTATCATAGTTAGCACCTTCACCGCACATCGCTGATGCTGTGCTTAATTGTGTAATCATGAATAGCACTTCGGATGATCTTAAGCAATGACGGCAATCAAAGAGGCAATTGGTATTTGATTTAAATCAGTCGCCAAATGGATGCAGATTATTCCATAGTTTTTACTTTTTGTAAAGGGATTTCTATTTAAAAAATAACCGATATACAATAGAATTGATAAGCGTACGTCGGATAAATATTAACAGAAATTCGGTCGTGTTCTAAATCTGGATATCCTATAATGCATATCCGGAAGCCAGAAATTCTTCACTGCTTAACTTCCATCAAATGTATAGCAACTTAAAAATTACCATTGAAATAGGTTGCCGAGGCGCGATAAATCTGCTGGAAGGGAACGCATTATCGGGTGTGGAACGGGTTCCCGTGGTCAAGGGGCAGGCACTCCCGGCTTATGATCCCCGGACCGTGCAGGGCATCGGCGTGACCTACGCGACCAGTACGATGGGCGCGGATCATACAGCCGGTTATGCCGTGGCAACCAATATTATGAAGGTGGGCGGGGATGTTGATCCCCTGAAGCCCGAGGGACAGATCGAGCTTTCCCGCAACCTCCAGATTGCCACAGCAGCCATTGACTCCACCGGCATGTGCCTGTTCATCGCATTCGCTATCATGGATCAGCCGGAAACATTCCAGGCCATGATTGACATGCTCAATGCCTTTTACGGCCTGAGCATGACAGCCGATGACGTGACCGAACTCGGGAAATCGGTGCTGAAAAGCGAGCGGGAATTCAATGAAAAGGCAGGTTTCACGTCAAAGCATGACCGCCTGCCTGATTTCTTCAAAAAAGAGCCTGTGGCTCCGCATAACCTTACATTCCAGGTAAAGGATGAGGAACTGGATACGGTGTTTGATTTCTAATAGGTTGTATTTTTTGAAATTATTTTGAATTCGGGAGAAACCAGGTTTTTTTAAGACCTGGTTTCTTTTTTTGACATATCCTTGTTTTTCAGCTAAAGTTAAAGTAAGGACTCAGGTCTAAACATTTCTTTAAAATCAGATAGCATATTGTAAGGTGATTTCCAGAAATAAATATAAATACGCTATGTGCAACTTATAATGCCACGAAGGCACGAAGTCTCACGAAGAGTCTTTGTGTCTCCGTGTCTTTGTGGCATTATCTGTCTGTTTTATCTCCGATTTAAAAAAAGTTAAATTCGTCCTCCCCTTTCTTAAAGGGCCGGGGGATTTTTCAGTTACGCCGTAAATCCCCCTTTAAAAAAAGGGGGGAGGAATTTACGAATGCGTTCCGCATCTGCGGGTACATTCATTTCCGGAAATCACCTAAGATGAAATATATATTCTTTTTCCGGTATCTCTCATATCGGCATAAAGGTAGCTGACACTCCGGGTTCGCAGTTCTGCCTTCGGCAACCGCCGGAAAATGAGGGACGCTCTTTTTTCATGTATTCCGTGTGTTCTGTGGTATATTCTTTTCTGGAAATCACCTAAAACAAATCAGAATGATATCCGGTTTGCGTAAGATAGATGATCCTTGAACCTTTTGTCAAGAGGTTCACCGGGCGCATTTACAACTTGGGGGAGCAGTCCCGGAGGGACGACTGAAAATAGCCCGGCAATTTATTGCCGGGGGCGAATGTCCCCGTTTTTCAGTCCCGTAGGGACGACTGAAAAGCTTTTTTTCAGTCGTCCCTACGGGACGTGATGATCCGGAATCTCACCCGGCAATGAATTGCCGGGCTATTTTCAGAAAGTCCCTCCGGGACTGAAAATCACTCCCCTGACTTGTAAATATGCCCTTTACGAAAGGGGGAGTCGTGCGGGGTTTCATCATTCGTTGTGACGGCAGATCATGGCCGTTTATATGAAAGTCCCGATAAAAAATTCCCGGCCCCTTTACGAGGGCGCATTTACAACTTGGGGAGCAGTCCCGGAGGGACGACTGAAAATAGCCCGGCAATTTATTGCCGGGGATGTCCCCGTTTTTCAGTCCCGTAGGGACGACTGAAAAGCTTTTTTTCAGTCGTCCCTACGGGACGTGATGATCCGGAATACTCACCCGGCAATGAATTGCCGGGCTATTCTCAGAAAGTCCCTCCGGGACTGAAAATCACTCCCCTGACTTGTAAATACGCCCAGGTTCACCATTTTCCATTTTCCATTTTCCATTTTACCAATTCTTATCATCAGATATTCCATTATTTTCCCTCCTGTTCGCATGTCCTCTCGGATATGCTTTCCGACAGTCGGATTCATCTCACACCCGATTACGTGTCCGACATATTATCCGTTAATAATGAGACAAGGATGATATCTGAGGTCAAGATAAAACCTGATCAAAGCCTGACTGAAAGCAAAGCCAGATATCCCGGAGTGACGGATGATCTGTTATATTATATATTACCACTTAGGGAACTCCGAATAAATAATATACCCGATTCGGGAAACGGGCACTATGCTGCCCCGGTTCGGATTGACAAATCCGAACCCCGTATGCGGGGGATTTGCCAATCCCCCGCGAGCAGCAACGGGTATTTTATTTATTGGGAAATCCCTTACCACAATCCCGAACAACACCTTTCTGACATGAAGACACAGCGAAAAAAAACACGCCGGCAATCATAATCATTGAGCCGAAAGGAAATGCCTGACGAAGTTCGAAAATATCCATCATCATGCCTGCCAGAACAGAGCCAAGCATCATTCCCATGCTGTGCGCCATTGTCATGATTGCCATGACAGATCCCATTGACCGGGTCCGGCTTCCCTTCCGAACTGCCATAGCCATATGCGGTGCCATGGCCATGCTTCCTCCTAATCCGAACAGGATATTGGCGATGAACAGATCCCAGAAATCTGCTGCCCACCCGAATGAAAACATTGCATAACCGGTAATCAGTCCGCCGATTATGAGCATTGCTTTCCTGTTAACCCTGTCAGACAGGAGGCCCATGGATGGCTGGAGCAGTCCGCTGACAAAGACCCCCAGCATGACCAGGACTCCGATGGGCGAACTGGAGAGCGAGAATTCCAGATCAGCGAAAAGGGGAAGAAAGCTCCAGATGATCCCGATACATGCGGTATAAGCGAATCTGAAAAAAAAGAGTCCTACGATATCCCTGTCTCTGAAAAGCAGTTTCCATTCTGTAATATCTTTCCCTCGGGATGTCGTAACCTGCTCCGAACTCACAGGCGGAAGCAGGAAAAGGCTCAGTAAAAAGCTGACAGCCGAAAGTAAGCCCATGCAGAGAAAAGAAAACCGGAGGCTGAAATGGTCGTTGAGTACCCCGCCAATGAGCGGCCCGATACTCAGTCCGAAAAAAACAGACATATTGAACACGCCCATAGTGGTTCCTTCTCTGGTCTCCGGTGTTATGTCCCCGATATATGCCTGGACAACAGGCATGATCATTGCGGACGCGATTCCCTGGATGAACCGCATCGTGATAAGGGCTTCCACACTGCTTGAAAGAACAAATCCGAAGGAGATGACCGTATAAGCCAGAAGTCCTGTTACAATATAGGTTTTCCGTCCTTTTAGGTCCGAGCGTCTCCCGAAATAAGGCAGGAAAAATGTTCTTGAAATAGAAAAGGAGCCGAATATCAATGCGATGTACATGCCGCTGGCACCGAGATTGTGTGCATAAACCGGCAGAAGAGGAACGACAATTCCGACACCCGTCACCGCAGTGAATATGGAGAAGAAGAGCGTTGCAAAAATTTTTTTATCCGATTTTTCCATCAGATCCTTATTAAAATCGCTTCTGAACAGGGATGCCCGGAAGAAAAAACAAAAACTTCCGAAGTTTTGAAAACTTCGGAAGTCTCTTTACAGATGGGAATAACAAATCAGTTCCGAGGCTGAAAGCGAAGCCAGATCGAAAAATTCCTCGGAAGTCTCTCGTTCCCAGGCTCCGCCTGGGAATGTTTTCCAGGAGGCTCTGCCTCATGTTTCAGCTTAAAACCGATAAGTCAGGTGAAAAGTATCTGAAGGCGGAGCCTTGCAGAATGCATTCCCAGGCAGAGCCTGGGAATGAGTAAACGAGTAACAATCAGCCCGGACCTCCGAGGTTTAAAAAACCTCGGAGGGTCAGGAACTCGCGTCCTGCCCAGGGTCGGAGTTCTCCGACTTCTTCTCATCCTGATCTTTTTCCGGGCCGCGGACAATCATCACGGAGCAGGGAGCTTTTTGTGAAATTCTTTTGGCGACGCTGCCGAATAAAACAAGCCCCATACCTGTAAGTCCATATGATCCTGTTATAACAATATCTGACTGGTTTTCTTCCAAATATATCAATATCTCTGTTGATATATGACCGTCAAGGACAACAAACTCGCAGTCAACATGGTCAGGTATCCTTGCCCCGTAGGCCTGTTCCATGCGTTCTTCCAGTTTAAGAATCAGGGAGGTTTTTGATTCATCCGGGGGCATCCAGTCGGTATCTGTTGTCAGGGGATTCACAACCGGCGGCAATACATGGATGACAGAAAGCCTGGCCTGATATTTTTCAGCCATATCTACCGCCATCACAAATGCCGCTTCAGCATTTTCCGAAAAATCTGTACAGCAGGCAATTTTACTGATAGTCATCATACCTCCTTTGAATTTTAAAAGGTTAGCTGGTGCCAAGTGATTCGGGCATCAGTATTCTGAGGATATCTTCCTTTCCTACAATTCCCACAAGCTCTCCTTCATCCAGCACCGGCAGGGTGTGAAAATTTTTTTCCACCATGAGGGTTGCCACGGTTTCAGTATCTGTGTCAGGCCGAACTGTAACCGGATTCTGCGTCATGATGTCGCCGACTGTAGCGGCTGTGGCTTTACTGACCTCTCTTTCAAGCTGCTTCATTGAAGTAAAAGGGATCAGTCCGTCAAGGAGGGTAAAAAATGAAGGAATGGGAAGCCTTTTTTGCTGAGAGATAAGATCACTCTGACAAAGAATTCCCAACAGTTTGCCCTCTTCATCCACTACCGGGACGCCGTTTATGCGTTTTTCCAGCAGGATTTTTGTGGCATGGCCCACTTCTGTATCCGGTGAAACGGTGATCACATCTTTCGTCATGATATCTTCCGCTTTGATCATTGGAACCTCCTTATTGTAAGATGCGTGAAACGTGAAACGTGATGCGTGATGCGTGAAACGTGACACCTTGTAGTCTAAATTCGCGGGGTTTTGCCTGTCCGGGTTATTGCAAAGCAGGCTTTGCACTCCGCGAATTTCTGAAACAGAACATTTAGTTAATAACAAAATACCTTAGAACAAAGCGTATGACTTTGTCAATGCTGATCTTTAAATTTTTTTACTGATTATAACGAATTTAGGAGATTTGCGATTTACGAGTTGGCAATCGTAAATCAGGTCATCACTCCCGGGTGCGATTGCCCGGATGAACAATCAGGCGGTCTCCCGGGTGAATTGTATGGTTGAAATCCAGGCGATTCCATATCAGAAGAGCGCCCAGCGGGACATCAAAGCTTTCTGCGATAAAAGTGAGATTGTCTCCCTGCTGAACCTCATAGACATTCTTTTCCGTATCTTTTATCCATTGATTGAACAGCTTATTATATCTTTTGCGAAACTTCCGGGAAGCTCCTTTCGGAATAAGTATCTCATGGTTTCCCGGGTGTAAATAATATCCCCTGATCTCCGGATTCAGGTCTTTGATCACCTTAAAATATGTTTTTGCTGCCCGTGCTATAAGTCTGACAGGGGTTTCACGAAAAATCTCCACCTGAACCCTGTCAAACTGCAACTGCGGATATTTGTCACTTCTGATCATTGAAAAACCGTATTTTCCAGGGTCAGACAGGATCAGTTTTACGGAAATAAGCTTTAAAATATATCGCTGGGTTTCTTGGGAAAGATAAAGCTGATAGTAGTCATCGGTTTCCTGGACAGTGATTTCGGTTTCCAGCCTGTTTTCTCCCATATTATACGCCGCCGCTGCCAGGGTCCATGATCCGAATTTTTCATAAAGATATTCAAGATAAAGCATGGCTGCCCCGGTGGATTTGAAGATATTTCTGCGCCCATCAGTTTCCGAATCAACTATCAGACCGTAATTCTGCCCCGTGGATCTCATAAACTGCCAGAATCCCATGGCTCCTTTTGATGAGCCTGCATGAGGCTGGAGCGCGCTTTCGATAATCGGAACATACTTGAGATCATCCGGCAACCGGTTTTGTTTCAGCATTTTTTCAATGTACGGCATATAACGGCCCGCCCGTTTTAACCAAAGAATAACCTGTGCGCGGTCCCATAGTGTAAGCAGGAGTTCCTTTTCAAAACGTTCGCGGACTTCCTGATTCTTAAGGGGAACTTTTTCATTGCAGAAATAGAGCGGATCATTCTGCCTCAGGCATGAAATAAGAGACGGATATTGGGACGGGGTGAGTGACTCGGATCGGGCAGGAAGTCCGGTCATAAGCATCAGACAAAAAAACAGGAATATGTTTCTCAAAATCAGAGGGTTCATTCTGACCTCCTTGTTTCGGAATTTACGATTATGAGATATGAGATCGGACAGACAGAAATCGTAAATCATCAATGAATATTTCGGATATTCCCAAACTTATCCCGGTATTCCCGCGGGGACAAGGCGGTATATTTTTTAAACAGCCGCCGGAAGGAACTGCTGTCTTCATAGCCGATCTGACGGGTGATTTCGTCTATGTTATCGGTAGTGGTTTCCAATCTTTTTTTGGCAGCTTCCAGCCGAATCTGCTGAAGATATGCCAGCGGGGTTTCATCGGTTGCCTTTTTAAACCGCCGTTTGAAATGCCGTGGACTTAAGCTGACATGCCGGGCGGCCGCGTCAATGGTAATGTTGTCTGCATAGTGATCCTCCATCCACTCCTGGGCTTTTAAAATTTCTCGATCACCGTGATTTTTCCAGAAATTCGTTATCATATAGGGAGCCTGGGTGTTCCGGCCCGGGTCAACTAAGAATGCCTTGGCGCACACACGGGAAAGAGCCTCTGACCCGAATATTTCAATCACATAAATCGCTAAATTATACAGCGCGGTCACTGCACCGGAGCAGATCAGTCCGCTGTCTTCAGTCAGAACCCGTTCCGATTTCAGTCGGACTTCAGGAAACTGCCGCCTGAACCTTTTGGCGACCTGCCAGTTGGTGGTGGCAATCTTTCCATCCAGCAGTCCGGTCATGGCAAGGATAAACACACCGGTGCATAAAGCCCCGATCCGGGTATCCTGCCGATAATGCCTGGTAATCCAATGCAGTATGTCCGGCATTTCGTCCGGCAGGGGGCGGACCCCGAACAAATAGGGCGGAATCAGGATCATATCCGTATCTTCCACATCCTCGGTACCCCGGTCAGGATTGATCCGAATGCCCCGGTTGGTTAAAACCGGTTTGCCCTTCAGGCTGACGATTTCCGTATCAAATAACGGATGAGCATCTGATGCTTCGTCACTTTCAAATTTCTGATGCCATAAATCGGCAATGGTAAAGGCATCTATCAGACCGGCAATACCTGAAAACATGCATCGGTCATAGGCAATAAAGGTGATTCTGGCCATGTTTCTGCTCTTATTTTTTTGTCATTTTTTGCACGTTATTTGTCATTTATGCCTCTTTTGTTTTATCCTGTCAAGTGATATTTGTCGTCATACGATTTCTGATTTAACGCTGTGTGCAACTTATAATGCCACGAAGGCAAAGGCGCGAAGTCTCACTAAGTGCTTCGTTTCAGAAATAATGTCCGGGTTAAAACGGAGGAGTGCAAAGCTTGCTTTGCGCCACTGCGGGATTCCCGCAAAGCAGGCTTTGCACTCCGCTGAATTTATAACCCTGACATTATTTCTGGAACTGAGCACTAAGTGTTCGAACATCCGGGGCGGAATCCGACGGAAGCTTTGTCCCGGAAATCAGCATAAACAAAGCTTCGCTGCCCGGAAAGTTTCAGCATTTTCCTGCCGGACATTATTTATAAAACGGAGTACCGAGGTTCTTTGTGTCTTTGTGGCATTATCTCTCGGCTAAAATAAAGTTGCACACTTGATTTACGATTTCTGTCCGATCGTAAATCGTAAATCGCTCATAAAACCGGATCTGCACAACGGAGAAAATGAAACAATGAACGAAGAATTGAGAAACAGTATCGCCGCTTATCTCGCGGATCGGGTGACCACCTTCGGATTCGCGCCTGTGGAGCGGTTCGATAAGGCTCCTGAAGCCCATCACCCGGAAATCATCTGCAATGGAGCAAAGACGGTAGTAGTTTTTGCGATTACCGTGCCCCGGGGCGTATTCCGCTCGCCCCGCTATCAACTTCATGCCATGCACCGCAGCTACCACACGATATACGGTCGGCTCGACGACATCGCCTTAGATGTCTGCAATTTCATAGAGGCGACAGGAGATGCTTTGGCAGTGCCGATTCCCAGCTACGCACCCATGGTGTTTCACGGCATGGAACCGTGGGGGCTTTTATCACTGAAACACGCTGCGGTCAATGCCGGATTAGGTGCCTTCGGGCGAAACGGACTGGTTCATCACCCCGTTTACGGAACATTGCTCAGGATAGGTGCGGTTGTCACCAGCGCTGACCTTCCGGGAGACAGGATCAGGGACGACTTTCCCTGCCCGGGAAAGTGCGGAGTCTGTCATAGCTCCTGTCCCTCAGGCGCGTTTGATGATGAAGGCACCTTCGCAAAGCTTACCTGTCTGAAACATACCATCAAGCACGCCATTTACCCGATTACCTTGAAAGATGAGCAGGGACTCAGGAATATCGAACGGGTAATCAACACCGCTGGATACAATTATTGGCTCGAGTGCAACAAGTGCTTAGGGAACTGTCCCAACAACCGCCTAAAGACAAAGGATGCGGGGTCTGCGTTCCCGGATGCCCGGCATGTCACTGATACCTAATATCAGTAGATGGAAAGTGCTCTCCGAATGCTCGCTTGGGATTGGCAAATCCCAGGCATTTCAGGCGGATTTGTCAATCGTTTGACGACTCGACTGAGCTCGCCGAAGTCTGAACTCACGCCGAAGCCGCCCGGAGGGCTTCAGAGCTTTTTCCATCTACTGAATATATATTCTTAAATGTTGCCCGAAATTTTAATCCTAATTTGTAAAGCCTTGTCTGGCAAGAGTTTACCGATTCGCCATATTATAAGAACCGATTTTAATTCGTTTTTATAACGATCCGGATATGTTGTTTTTTTAACAATCTGATAACATTATAAATTTATGGAAACCGCAGATTGCCGTATTTCCAT
>JAUCGG010000324.1 GCA_030378015.1 Desulfococcaceae bacterium HSG8 | reverse complement strand
GCATTCTGTATTGACTCTTTAGAACAACTATGGTATACGTTCTGACATATTTCCGATAAAATCTTATGACAAACTGTACATTCAGTATATGGGATAAAGAAATGAGTGTCAAGCCGAAACTCGGAGAATTGCTGAAAAATAAGATTCGCGTAAAAAATTACAGCATCCGGACAGAAAAAACCTATATTGACTGGTATAAAAGATTCGTACGCTTCCATAACCTCCGTTATCCCGGGGAGATGAGGGAACATGAGATCGAACAATTTCTTACGCATCCCGCAGTGAAAGGGAATGTTGCTGCCGGCACACAGAATCAGGCTCTGTGTGCCATACTTTTTCTTTACAAAGAAGTACTGAAGATCGAACTCGGTGAACTGCAGGACGTACCGCGGGCAAAAAAACCTGAAAATATTCCTGTTGTTTTTACCAAAAACGAAGTCATAGCCGTGATGTCCCATCTGCAGGGAAACTATCGGATCATGGCACAGATACTTTGCGGGGCAGGGTTGCGCCTTATGGAATGCATACGGTTACAATGCTGCCGAAAATTACAGAGGCTCCCCTGCGGCAGCACCTGCAGGATGTCAGACTTCTTCATAAACAGGATATGGCCGAAGGATTCGGAGAAGTCTGGCTTCCCACAGCCCTTGAAAAGAAATATCCCGGCGCCAGCAGGGAATGGGGCTGGCAGTATGTATTCCCGTCAAAAAACCGTTCCACTGACCCGCGCTCCGGGAAAATCAGAAGACATCATATTGATGAAAAATCCCTCCGGCGGGCCGTTAAAAAGGCAATCAATGCCGCAAAAATATACAAAAAAGGCAGTTGCCATACTTTCCGGCACAGCTTTGCCACCCATCTGCCGGATAAACCGAAGCGGGGGATTTGTCAATCCCCCGCGAGCAACGAGCGGGAAATCCAGCCAGCAGTCGGGGTGAGGAACGAACCCCGATGAATCGCTCCGGACGGATTGACAAATCCGCCTGAAATGCCTGGGATTTGGCAATCCCAGGCGAGTACTCGGGGAGAACTTTCCAATTAGCCTGCGGTTAGGTGATTTCCAGAAATAAATATACCGATAGATGCAGTACGGTAACCCGTAAATCCGTCCCTTTCTTAAAGGGGCCGGGGGGATTTTTCGCTGGCAGAAAAGTGAGTTACGCCGTAAATCCCCCCCGGACCCCCTTTAAAAAAGGGGGGAGAAATTTACGAATCGTTCATTTGAGGAATTTACGAATTGTTCATTTGAGGAATTTACGAATCGTTCATTTCTGGAAATCACCTTAAAGGCCGGCTACACCCGCCCCCCGCTCCACCTTAATTTTGCCTTCAATACATCAAAATACTGCTGATCCGGCATGGTGATCATCTGAACAGGATGGGGACCCTTCTGCACAATGATCGTATCCCGCTCGTCTATCTCAAGCCCTGCCTGGCCGTCAAAGGTCAGCATGATGTTCGAAGATTTTTCACCAAGCCTGATTCTGATACGTGCAGAGTCCGGCACAATCAGGGGGCGGTTGGTCAGGGTAAACGGACAGATGGGCGTCAGGATAATGCCGGGGACAGCGGGATGGATAATGGGTCCCCCGGCTGCAAGCGAATATGCTGTGGAACCGGTGGGGGTTGACAGAATCAGTCCGTCCGCCTTGTAGGCCGTCAGATAGTGGTCATTAATATAAGTTTCCATATGCGCGAGTCTGGCAAGAGCGCCTTTGTTGATGACCACATCGTTAAGCACGGTTTCCCGGGCAAATTCTTCCCCGTTCCTGAAAACCTTCACCAGCAGGCGCATTCTGAGGCATGTGTCAAATTCACCTTCCAAAATTGCCTCGGCAGCAGAAAACAGGCTGTCCTCTGTAATTTCAGCAAGAAAGCCGACCTCCCCGAATTTGATGCCCAGGATCGGGATGCTCTGGTCCCCGATCCAGCGGACCGCGCTCAGAAATGTCCCGTCCCCGCCCAAGGCAAAAACGCAGGAAAGATCACACGGGGCAGACGGCATATCTTTTTCGGGAACCCTGGGACCCGGGGGCAGGGTTTCCCTTTTTACAACATCAATTCCTTTGGCCCGGAGCCATCTTTCAAGTTCATCTGCTTTGCTTTTTGCCTTATCATCTATTTTTTTTATGAACAAACCTGTTTTTTTCAAAACCCGGGGAACTCCTTTGCTCAACAATCATCAGATCGAAAACTTACATTTAACAGTGGATTCCGGTTAAATCGGAAAACATCCGTTTTCCGATTTTTGGCATCCTTCATAAAAGCTGAAAAGTAATTTACACTTTTTCTTGCTGTAGAACAATTTTTCAAATTGTTAAAACGATTTGAAAAATCGTTCTGCATTAAAGTGTAAACGGGCGCTACTTGGGGGAGCATATTGACTCGGACAAATCCGCATCGGTTATAAAACCGTTGAAACGGTTACATCTGTGCGGAGTTTGCTCCGATATCCCTCTGATAAATCAGAGGGTTAATGAAAATGTACCCTGAAATTTCATTAACACCCCGTTTTAACGGGGTGACAGCCATGCACAGAACCTTTTTAACCGTTTTAACGGTTTTCCTCAGCCGGAAAATGAGTAATCCCCCAAGTGCCGGATACGCCCAGTGTAAACTGACAAATGAAGGATGCCCGATTTTTATATGAAAGTCCCGATAAAAAATCCCCCCGGCCCCCTTTAAAAAAGGGGGAGTCGGGGGTTCATCATTCATTGTGTCATGAAAGTTTATATGAAAAAATCCCCCCGGCCCCCTTTAAAAAAGGGGGAGTCGTGCCGGGGGTTCATCATTCATTGTGTCATGAAAGTTTATATGAAAGTCCCGATAAAAAATCCCCCCGGCCCTTTAAAAAAGGGGGAGTCGTGCCGGGGTTCATCATTCGTTGTGTCATGAAAGTTTATATGAAAGTCCCGATAAAAATCCCGGCCCCCTTTACGAAAGGGGGAGCCGCGGACTTTCATCATTCGTTGTTCCCCGGAATGACGGTGTACCCGCGGATAAAATGCTGTCATTCCGTGGAAAATTAAAAAACGGATGTTTTTTAATTTTAACCCGGAATCCACTGTTCGGAAAAACTTTTCGACATACTGATAATGGGAAAAGTTTGTAGTCCCGCCTTCAGGCGGCTCTGACTGATTACCGTTACCTGCCTGCCGGAACTGCCCGACAACCAACGATCAGCAACATACAGATATGAAAAGGATACGGCAAGATATTTTTTGAAATGAAAAATTAAGTTTCTTTTGTCTTGACTCACTCTTATCCGTTTATTATATAAACGGGATTCAAAAAAATCAGTGTTCTGAATTTTTTTATCGGTGTTCTAATTTTTTTAAAGGAGGATAAGTATGAAGAATTGTGGTAAGATGTTTATTGTGGCAATTATCGGTGTAATGATGGCCTGCGGTACCAGTCTGGCAGCCGACACCATCCGGCTCGGTGTGGCCGGAGCGCACAGCGGGGACCTTGCATCATATGGAATTCCCTCTCTGCGGGCAGCAGAACTCGTGGTAAAGGATATCAATGCAAAGGGCGGCGTGCTGGGAAAACAGGTTGAGATTCTTGCCCAGGATGATGTGTGCAAACCCGAGGTCGCGACCAACACGGCAACCAAACTGGTAGCTGACAAGGTTCACGTGGTGCTGGGACATATATGCAGCGGCGCAACAAGGGCCGCACTGGGGATCTACAAAGATGCTAAAATTGTTGTCATGTCCCCGTCAGCCACAAACCCGCCCCTGACCCAGAGCGGTGATTATCCCAACTTTTTCAGAACCATTGCCCCGGATGATGCGCAGGCAAAGCTGGAAGTTGATTTTGCACTGGATACATTGAAACTGAAAAAAATTGCTGTCCTTCATGATAAGGGGGATTACGGAAAAGGGCTGGCTGAATTTGCCAAAAGATTCCTGGAAAAATCCGGCAAGGCAGAGGTGGTACTGTATGAAGGCGTTACACCCGGTGCTGTGGATTATTCCGCAGTGATTCTGAAAATAAAGCGTTCAGGGGCCGAAGCTGTGATATTCGGGGGATATCATCCCGAAGCTTCCAAAATCGTCATGGGAATGCGCAAAAAAAAGATGAAAACCATACTGATTTCCGATGACGGTGTAAAAGATGATACTTTCATAAAAGTGGCCGGAAAATACGCCGAAGGTGTGTATGCCACCGGTCCCAGGGATGTGTCAAAGAACCCCCTGACAGTTGCAGCCAAAGAAGCACACAAAAAAGCATACGGTTCTGATCCGGGCGCGTTCTTCGAAAATGCTTATTCAGCCACCATCGCGCTGCTGAATGCCATTGAAAAGGCCGGTTCCACAGATTACGAGGCCATCAGAAAGGCTCTTCAGACCCAGGATGCGGAAACACTCCTCGGAAAAATCCGTTTTGACGAGAGAGGGGATGCCATCGGTATCGGATTTTCCATGTACCAGGTGAAGGACGGGGTTTATACAGAGTTGAAGTAACCGATGATCCCGGGAAATTCAGCAAAGTTCGTAGTGCAACAACTTACAAATTCGCCCCCTTTCTTAAAGGGGGCCGGGGATTTAAAGGCCCCGGCCCCTTTACGAAAGGAGGAGGAATTTACAAGTTGTTGTAGTTCCGCTTCAGGCGGTATCTAATAACCTGACAAATCAGGCTGTCTGAGGCGGAACTACAGATTTTTCGGCATCCTTCATAAAAGCTGAAAAGTAGTTTGCACTTTTTCCGGTTGTAGAACAATTTTTCAAATTGTTTAAAACGATTTGAAAAATCGTTCTACATTAAGTGTAAAGTGACAAATGAAGGATGCCGATTTTTCTATCTGCTATTTCGACTTTTAACCTTCAACTCAGGCAGTTAATTAATTATGGAATATTTTTTCGAACTTCTGTTAGGAGGACTGACCCGCGGGAGTATTTATGCCCTGATCGCCCTGGGTTATACAATGGTATATGGGATTATCCAACTGATCAATTTTGCCCACGGCGAAATCTATATGATAGGAGCCTTTACCGGCCTGATTGTCATCAGTCTGCTGACCCTGCTGGGGTGGAATCCCATTGTCGTTCTTATCATCGCATCTGTGGTAGCGGTGATATATTCGTCAGCATATGGCTTTACCATAGAAAAAATCGCTTATAAACCCCTTCGCCAGGCCCCCCGGCTTTCTGCCCTGATCAGCGCCATCGGCATGTCCCTGTTTCTTCAGAACTATGTACTCCTGGCCCAGACATCCGACTTTCTCCCTTTTCCATGTCTGATTCCGGATTTTGAATTCTGGGAGCCTTATTCCCATATCATCTCTTCGGCAGAGGTCGTGATTATCATCACCACCGCAACGGTCATGATCCTGCTGACGCTTCTGATCAAATTTACAAAGATCGGCAAGGCCATGCGGGCAACTGCCCAGGATAAGAAAATGGCTATGCTGGTAGGCGTGGATGTGAACCGTGTGATCTCAATCACATTTATCATCGGCTCTGCAACGGCCGCGCTGGGCGGCGTACTCATTGCCTCCCATGTCGGCATGATCAATTTTTATATCGGCTTTATTGCAGGCATAAAGGCGTTTGTGGCTGCTGTACTCGGGGGCATCGGCAGTATTCCCGGGGCAGTGGTCGGCAGTCTGGTGCTCGGATGGACCGAAAGCTTTTTCACAGGTTACATATCGAGCGATTATGAAGATGTTTTTGCGTTCCTGTTCCTTGTGTTTATCCTGATATTCAGGCCCCAGGGGATTATGGGACGTTCTGAGACGGAAAAAGTATAAAAAATGATTACACTTTCTGAAATTAAAAATGCTTTCCTGGCATCAATATGGTTCATGTTTCTGACCTTTCCCATTATGGTCATCCGGGTCAACACGGTTGAAAACGTCATCGAATGGCGATGGAATAACATGATAATCGTGGGTATCGGAAGTTTTTTCCTGTCTTTCCTCTGGAGTTATCTCATGAAGCAAAAGGAGATGGGAGGAAAGAAGAAAAGCGCGGAGCAGGAAGAACATACCCCCGTTACGCAGAAAATCTTTAAAGAACCCAGGATGTATGTGCCCGCGCTCGTTACGCTTGCCATCCTCGCGGCCATCTTTCCGTTCATCTTTTCCATGTACCAGATCAATATTGTCACCACGGCACTTATCTATGTTACAATTGCCCTGGGGCTGAATATTGTTGTGGGGCTTGCCGGTCTGCTTGATCTGGGATATGTTGCGTTTTATGCTGTCGGGGCATACAGTTACGCGCTCCTGAACCATCATTTCGGTCTGGGTTTCTGGGCGGTTCTTCCCATAGGCGCGGGAATGGCTACCCTGTTCGGGATTATTTTAGGCTTTCCGGTACTCCGTCTGCGGGGGGATTACCTGGCGATTGTTACGCTCGGATTCGGAGAAATTATCCGCCTGGTCCTGGAGAACTGGAATGAATTTTCTTTCGGCCCCAGCGGTATTGCAAATATTCCCCGCCCCGGTCTTTTCGGTATCAAACTGTCCCTGCAAGGCTCAACCATATATATCTATTTCCTGATGATCGGCATTGCACTTTTTACCATTTTTATGGTAAACCGGTTGCAAGATTCGAGGATAGGCCGGGCATGGCTCGCTCTCAGGGAAGATGAAGTAGCCTGTCAGGCCATGGGGATTGACAAAACAAAGACCAAACTCACAGCGTTTGCCCTGGGTGCGACATGGGCGGGGTTGGGCGGGGTTGTGTTTGCAGCCAAAACCACCTTTATAAACCCGGCAAGTTTTACCATCTGGGAATCCGTCATCATCCTGTGCGTTGTGGTCCTTGGCGGGATGGGTTCCATCACCGGGGTGATTATGGGCGCGATAGTACTGATTCTCCTGCCCGAGTATCTCCGGGCCTTTTCCGAATACCGGATGCTCATTTTCGGGCTGGTACTGGTTCTCATGATGGTCTTCCGTCCCGGGGGAATCGTCAGCAATGTGCGGCGGACGTACAGGTTTGAGGATGCGAAGCGTGAAGCGTGAAACGTGAAGCGTGAAGCGTGAAACGTGAAACGTGAAACGTGAAACGTGAAACGTGAAACGTGAAACGTGAAACGTGAAGCGTGAAGCGTGAAGCGTGAAGCGTGAAGCGTGAAGCGTGATGATTATCACGTAGTACCACAACTTGGAAATTCGTCCCCTTTATCTATAGCTTTAACAAAAAGATTGTCCGGAGTGCAAAGCCTGCTTTGCGAGTCATGCCGCGGAGAGTTCCGAATTTCGGGGACTCACAAAGCAGGCTTTGTACTCCGCGGAATCTGTGACATTATTTCTGAAACAGAGCACTTAGTTAGGAGATTGAATGCCGGTTAAACTAACAGTCAGGAGTATAGTTGCGGACGAAAGGATAAACCTCCGGGAAACCGGGGAAAAGCCGACGCTGTTCAACGAGCGGAAGGCAGCCCCGGACACGTTAAGCAGGCTGAAAAGCCCGGGCGTGGCGAGTGTTACCCGCCACCGGATACCCGCCGCTTATCCTTCATGTCAGGCGCAAAAACGGAGAATACAAATGAGAATAAACAGTTACTCTGCTCTCAAGGGCACCATTGCGATAATAATATTGGCTTTATCTGTTACGATGCTCTGTGTCTCTTGCTCTCCTGAACAGGCAGATAATGAAAAGGCTTATCACAAAGCGGAGAACAATCTGAAAGGAAACTCACGTTTCCTATCGGAGATTGAAAAAGAGAAATACAAGAAAACTGACCCACCTTCGACAGATCCTGTGTTCAGATGGGATTTCTCAACAACTAAAAATTTATATACCTACATATACGAACAAGAGATTCAGAGCAAAACAGATATGGGCTCTTTGGGTGGTAAATCGGCCGACATGGAGCAAGAGATGTCTGCCAAGGGAGTCCTGCTCGTCAAGAGTCAAGGTGACAGCACCGCAGAGCTTGTGCTCAGAGACATGAAAATGAAAATGAAGATGGACATAGGGAAAGATGAACCCAAGACCATGGAACAGGAAATGCCGCCCTTTGTGATGCAAGGTATGAAAGAAGATGGTACCGGGCCATTCGGGAACAGTTCCCAGGATATGTTACTCAGGATGCTTTTTCCCCTGCCGCCGAAACCTATAAAAATTGGTGAATCAGTTGATGTTCCGGCACAAATGCCCTTCAATGCTATGGGTTCCTTGTTGCAGGTCACAGGACATTCGCGCATTACACTCACCCGATACGTCAAAACAGGTGGACGAACATGCGCTCAGCTTGATGTCGATACCGACATATCACACCTGAAGGTACCAACCGAGTTGAAGGGGGAGTATAAATGCTCGTCGAAAGGAACATCCGTATTTTATTTTGATGTAGCGAGTCGCTCTTTCGTTGCAGGAACAATCGCATTGATTATGCAATTAAGCATCGATGCCCCGATGCCTCAGATGAAGATATCCGGCGAGAATACCCCTGACATGCCAAAGAGATCGAAAATGTCCATGATGAGTGACAATCTCATCAGAGTGAAACTGAAAGAATAGAAAATACTCCGACAATGCCTTGCACCGGATTGCTATTCTGCTGGCGCTCCATAGTAACCGGTTAAGGCAGCGTTATCTGGCTTAAAACAGTCAAAGGATGATCAACGAGACTTCCTTAACAGCCAGCAGATATTCTTGATATCGTTAGAGAATAGATCGCCAATTCCATTGATGTACATCGCGCCTCATGTGAGTTCGATGCTGATCATTCTGTCTGCCTACAGAACAAGAGGTTACCGATTTCATCCGCACTAACCAACTCTTGGATTCAGAGACCATAAATTTTCTGACGACTCCTGATTTACCGGGCTTTGAGGCTCGTTATGATAGCTTAAGGCCAGAATGGATACAAGAGTTTCGGGAGACCGATACTCGGACTGTTAAGAGATTTGTTCCGGCCGGAGCTTTTCCTGTTCGATTGTTGAACACCGGACCAGGGAAATCCTGATGTCCGGATCAGCGACGCGTCTCCTAACAGGCGCATCTACCCGGAAGCGTACAAGAAAAACTACGAATTATTGAATAATCCGCTTTTTTACCGCTCATTTCATTGCACAGCCGTTAGCGTACAGAGATAACTATGAGAATAGATAGCTTTAAGTTTGAGAATAAAAAATCGGAATTGATAATAGAGCCGATCAGCTTTTCAAACCTGTCTTTATTAGTCGGAGTTTCAGGTGTTGGGAAAACAATAATTTTGCAGTCTTTATTAGATTTAAGGCAAATAGCAAGAGGAAAATCATTAGGCGGGGCGGAGTGGGAAATAAGATTTTCTATAAAAAAGGGCGAGAACTATTTATGGAAAGGTGCTTTTGAAAAGACCGGAATCTCGGAATTTATTGAAGGCAGTTTATATGAAGATGAGGAAGAAACTGAGACTGTGTCTCGTTCAAAAATAATATATGAAAAATTGTATAGGGATGATCAGCTAATTATAGAAAGAAAAGAAAATGAT
>JAUCGG010000227.1 GCA_030378015.1 Desulfococcaceae bacterium HSG8 | reverse complement strand
GAATCTGTCTTACAAAAAAAGAAATGAAACCCTACGAAAAAAGAATTGAACGTTCAAGTTTATTGCCTAAATGGGATGTCATCATTAAGCCTTTAACTGGGTAGTTTATTTTATGGGAGATCCCTTACTCCTGGTAACAAACCGCCGGAGCAGTTCCCCGACGGCATCATTTTTTACAGCTTCTATGGCCGGCCTGAAAACGCGTTGGCTTTTGAACACATTGTAAGAAGCTATGATGAGGAAGCCCGTGACACATCCCCTGATGCTGCTTTCCGGGTGCTGTCGGGAAAGCAGGCTTTGCTGATGCTGGACGGAACCGAGGAAGCCGAAGACCTGCATAAAGTGCTGAGGGTCAGGGGGAACTGCGGGGTGATCGTTACCAGCCGGACGACACATGACGCGCCCGCGGAATGGCAGGATATCACCCCGTTGGAGCATGACAGGGCCGTGGAACTGATACGGGCCTGGGGAGGGAATTTTGTCCCGGATGACGCGCTTGCCGGTGAAATCTGTGATCTGGTGGGGCGTCTGCCCCTGGCTGTGCGCCTCGCGGGGCGTTACCTGGCACATCGGAGACAGGAAAACCAGGCTGAAAAATATCTTGCCTGGCTCCGGGAATCGCCGCTGAAGGCCTTGGATCGCGGGAAACGCCGGGAGGAAAGCGTTCCCCTGCTCCTGGAACGCAGTCTGGAGCAGGTGAGCGGGGAGGCACGGCAGGTTTTATCCGTATGCGGTATGCTGTCCCTGAACCCTTTTCATGAGGATGTCATCGCGGGAACACTGGGCATGTCTCCCTTTGAAGCAGATGACTGCCTGGGAGAACTGGTGAATTACGGTCTGCTTGTGCCGGGCGGTGAGCGTTACCAGGTCAGCCACGCGCTGATACACACATACTCCCGGAAAGAACTTGCCCCGGATACCGAGGTTATCAGGAAGCTCGCGGGATACTATGTGACCTTTGCGCGTGAACAGGGCAGGCAGGGAGGCAGAGGCTATGCCCGGCTTGATGAAGAGCGGGCACATATCATGAAGATCACGGAAGCGTGCAAAGATCGCGGGGAGTGGGACTCGGTCACTGCCCTGGTATGGGCAGTTGATAATTACCTGGATACACGGGGATATCTGACAGAAAGACTGGCCATGGTCACAATGGGAGCAGACGCGGCACGGGAGTCCGGAGATAAACAGGAGGAGAGTTTCTTTCTGAATAGTATGGGCATATGCTGTGCTAATATGGGTAGCCTGAATGAAGCGGTTCAGCATTTCAGCATGGCCATTGAGCTGATGCAAGGGCTGAGAACTCTGCTTGAGCCGCGAGGGGAGTGGCCCCCGCAGATGACAAACGACCTGGCCGCTGCTTTCATGAACCGGGGCGTCGCTTTTGCAAATCAGGGCAGGTATGAGGAAGCGGTTCAGCATTTCAGCATGGCCATTGAGCTGATGCAAGGGCTGAGAACTCTGCTTGAGCCGCGAGGGGAGTGGCCCCCGCAGATGACAAACGACCTGGCCGCTGCTTTCATGAACCGGGGAATCGCTTATAAGAATCAGGGCAGGAATGAGGAAGCGGTTCAGGACTACGGCAGGGCCATTGAGCTGACGGAAGGGCTGAGAACTATCCTTGAGCCGCGAGGGGAGTGGCCCCCGCAGATGACAAACGACCTGGCCGCTGCTTTCATGAACCGGGGAATCGCTTATAAGAATCAGGGCAGGAATGAGGAAGCGGTTCAGGACTGCGGCAGGGCCATTGAGCTGACGGAAGGGCTGAGAACTCTGCTTGAGCCGCGAGGGGAGTGGCCCCCGCAGATGACAGACGACCTGGCCGCTGCTTTCATGAACCGGGGCGTCGCTTACTGGAATCAGGGCCGGTATGAGGAAGCGGCGAAGGACTACGGCATGGCCATTGAGCTGAGGCAAGGGCTGAAAACTCTTCTGGAGCCGCGAGGGGAGTGGCCCCCGCAGATGACAAACTCCCTGGCCGCTGCTTTCATGAACCGGGGCGTCGCTTACCGGAATCAGGGCCGGAATGAGGAAGCGACGAAGGACTGCGGCAGGGCCATTGAGCTGATGGAAGGGCTGAAAACTCTCCTGGAGCCGCGAGGAGAGTGGCCTTCGCAGATGACAGACGACCTAGCCGCTGCTTTCATTAGCCGGGGTGCTGCTTACTGGAATCAGGGCCGGAATGAGGAAGCGGCGAAGGACTACGGCATGGCCATTGAGCTGATGGAAGGGCTGGTTTTCCAGGCCCGTTTCCCGTCAGCCATACCGGATTTGGCAAAGGCATTTTACAACCTTCTTCTTCTCCTCGAAAAAACCGAACCCGGGGAAGCTGTATCACGCGCGTCCGCATTTCTTGAAAATCTATCTGAAATAACAGATATAAATGCCCTGCCTGAATCATGGAAAGAGCCGCTGGAGAACCTGAAACAACTCATCCGGAAGATCAGGAATCGGCCCGGGGAAATAACCGTAAGTATTCCTCCGCCTCATCCCTCGGCAGACCCGAAAGCCGCAGCCCGCCTGAATATAGCATACCATGAAGAATTAAAAAAATACCGTAAGAAATTAGCAGAATACAAACGCCTCCCGTTTTGGAAAAGGTTCAGAACCCCGAAACCGGAAAAGCCCCGAAAGCCTGAGGAGATTTAAAGGACTCGGAAAGGAGTGCAAAAATAGAGCGAAGCGGTTTTTTGCATTGCGTAAAGCGCAAAAAACCGCTTCGCTCTATTTTTGCACTCCTTTTCTGACTCCGTTATGTTATGATGCCGTGATTTATGATAGTTCTGTTATTTATTTACATTTGACAAACTTTAGCGGGGATTGTCAAATCCCAGCCTGCGCTGGTTCGGATTTGGCAATCCGAACCGAGCGGGAGAGGGCCGGCCCCTGTTGCTCGCGGGGGATTGACAAATCCCCCGCCTGCGCGGGTTCGGATTTGGCAATCCGAACCGAGCTAAACAGGGCAGGCCCCTGTTGCTCGCGGGGATCGCCAGATCCCCGCCTGTGCGCGGGTTCGGATTTGTCAATCCGAACCGGGCTAAAGGGGCGCATTTACAGGGTTGGGGGAGTCGCTTTTATTGTCCCGTAGGGACGACTGAAAATAGCCCGGCAATTCATTGCCGGGTGAGTGTTCCGGAGCATTCAGTCCCGTAGGGACGACTGAAAAACCCGGGGGATATCTGCCCCGGCAATAAATTGCCGGGCTATTTTCAGTCGTCCCTCCGGGACTGCTCCCCCAAGTTGTAAATGCGCCCGTCCGGTTCGCTGTTCTTCTATGATTCATGCTTATCACGCCACTTTTATTTCCAGTGTCTTTCCAAGTGCCCGGGCAAACTTTTCCAAAGTAGATAATTTTATATCTTCAGCATGATTTTCAATACGGGAAATAGCTGTTTTCTTTGTATTCAGCTTGTCTGCCAATTGTTCCTGGGTCAGTCCTGCCTCCTCTCGTGCCATTTTCAACATAATCCCGATTTTAAATTCCTGGTATCCGGTATCATAATCTTTTGCAAACTCAGGGTCCCTGGCTTTGCGTTTTGAAATATACTTTCGTAAATCACTCATTGTTAACCCTCCTGTGAAAATATTCTTTCTTTCTATCTTCAGCAATCTTAATTAATGTCTCTTCGGGGAGTCTTTTGTGTTTTCTTTTGAAATGCATGACTAAGGACGATGATTTCAAGTCCGTCAAAAAAACCAAGCAAACGAAAAATATCACTTCTGTAATTGATTCTCACTTCCCAAATATCATCTGAGTTAACAAGTTTTTTGAAGTACTTCGTAGGAACAGATGGTAAGTCTTCTATCAAAGTCAGAATCCATGCAGCTTTTTGTGCTTGCTTCGGCGTCAATGATTCTAAAAACTCCTCAACCGGACATTTCCCAGATAAAGTTTCATAGAAAATTATCTTTTTCATATCACTCATGTTAACATACGTGTTAACTTTGTCAAGGATTTATTTCACCATCTCGTGAGTCGTAAGTTCTGATAAGTGGCTGAAATGACTCATCTGGAAACGTCTCCCGTTTTGGAAAAGGCTCGGAACTCCTAAGTCGGGAAAGCCGCGGAAGCCTGGCGGGATTTAAAGGACTCGGAAAGGAGTGCAAAAATAGAGCGAAGCGGTTTTTTGCATTGCATAAAGCGCAAAAAACCGCTTCGCTCTATTTTTGCACTCCTTTTCTGACTCCGTTATGCTATATATTATGCGTTGACAAATGCCGTGATTTATGATAGTTTCAGTAGATCGAAAACTTCTGCAAACAGTAGATTCCGGGTTAAAAGCGGAAAACATCCGTTTTCCGATTTTCCCCGGAACCCACCGGTTTACCGGAAACTTTTCGATTTACTGAATTTTGTTATTTATTTACATCTGACAAACTTTTAAGGAACTGAACAATGTACGGCGACATACCAAAACCGATAGTCAAAAAAGGACTCAGACCTTCCACCAGAGCCACATCAAAAACAGGTGTCCGTAAAAATCTTGACTGGCTTAAAAGGAATCATCATAAATATCAGGGACAATGGGTGGCCCTTAATGAAGGGATTTTTCTGAACGCTTCCGAAAGTTTTGTTGAATTACGAAGAACTTTGAAGAATGCCGGGCAATTAGATATCGCTTTGTTTGTTAATCTGAAAACAGATATGTAATTAATTATTTATGCGCAATCTTTACCAGAAGAACCGGACTTTTTCCCAATGGAACAGAGGAGCAGCTTATCTGCATTTTCTCCATGAAGGCGGCATGCATAAATTAGTAACCGGCGTTGAATGTGAATTTCTGGCAATCGGCACAAAACAGATAGTTCTGTTAGATACCGGAGCTGAATGGTCTGTTGCCGGGTATGAAATTTATCAAAGTTTTTCAGATGAGAATGTTTCTTTGGGTAGTTCCCTTGGAAAAAAGACGATCAGCAGCCGACTCGGAAGTTTTGAAGGGGATTTGTATCGGATTGATGTGTGTCTGACAGCAAACTGGGGAGAATCCCTGACAATAGAAGGCACCTTTCTGTTCTGTGAGGATTGGCAAGGTCCGACTGTGCTGGGTTTTCATGGTTTTCTGGAAAGAATACGCTTTGCTATTGATCCCTATTATGAAAAGGTCGGATGTATTTATTTTTCAGAAGCTTACTGATACCAAGGCCGCTCATCCCGCTCCTACAGTCCTATGCGTTGACAAACGTCTCCCGATTTGGAACAAGGTTCAGAACCTGAAACCGGGATCTAAGTGCTTTGTTTCAGAAATGATGTCCGGGTTAAAACGGAGGAGTGCAAAGCTTGCTTTGCGCCACTGCGGGGATTCCCGCAAAGCAGGCTTTGCACTCCGCTGAATTTATAACCCGGACATTATTTCTGAAACGGAGCACTTAGGGCACTTAGGGATAATCTTTTGCAGACACACGGCCCGATGCTCGCGGGGGATTGTCAAATTCCCCGCCTGCGCGGGTTCGGATTTGGCAATCCGAAACGAGCGGGAGAGGGCCGGCCCCTGTTGCTCGCGGGGGATTGACAAATCCCCCGCATGCGCGGGTTCGGATTTGGCAATCCGAACCGAGCGGGAGAGGGCCGGCCCCTGTTGCTCGCGGGGGATTGACAAATCCCCCGCATGCGGGTTCGGATTTGCCAATCCGAACCGGGCGGGAGAGGGCCCGATGCTCGCGGGGATTGCCAAATCCCCCGCATGTGCGGGTTCGGATTTGGCAATCCGAACCGAGCGGGAGAAGGCCCGATGCTCGCGGGGATTGCCAAATCCCCCGCCTGCGCAGGTTCGGATTTGTCAATCCGAGCAAAAGAGAGCAAAAGAGGAATTTATTTCATACGCTGTTCCAAACGCTCCTTCAGCCTGGGAAATTTCTTCATATCCGTATGAGGCAGGAAGAGCGCGGCCACGTAATGATCCATAAATGACCGGGTCTCCGACAACTCGAAATTGGTCATCTTTTTAGTCACCTCCGTCACTTCAAGGCGGATGTGGTTACTCAGGGCGCTCATTCTCGCGCCCATCAGGGAACTGTTCCCGATAAATGTGATCCTGTCCGGGTCAGTCTCCGGGAGCAGCCCGATGGTCATGGCCTTTTCCAGATCCACATAACTCCCGAATCCGCCGGCCAGGATAATCCGCTCCACCATCCCGATATCCATGCCCACCTCGTCCAGCAAGGTCTGGCATCCGCTGTAAATAGCCCCCTTTGCCCGGATCAGGTTTTCAATATCCACCTCGGTAAGCACGATGTCCCTGTCAATCTGGGTATCCTCCTGCCATGCCACCACGTATTCCCATATACCTTCCTCACTTTTGCGAATCCTGGGCGTATCCGAATCGCGGTCAAATTTTCCCTGGCTGTCAAGGATTCCCATCTCGAACATCGTTGCAACCATGATGATCAGACCGGAGCCGCAGATCCCCCTGGGCCTCACACTGCCGATGGTGATGTTCATCGGCTCAAGGGTCAGGGGATTGATGGAAAAGTCCTCGATAGCCCCCTTTGCCGCACGCATTCCGAACTCAATACCGCCGCCCTCGAACGCGGGCCCTGCGGAACAGGCCGCGCACGCGAGCCAGTCCTTGTTTCCCACAACGATCTCGGCATTTGTACCGATATCCATAAAAAGGGTGAGTTCCTCGTTACGATACATGCCCGATCCCATAACACCTGCCACGATATCGCCCCCCACGTAGCTGGATATCTGGGGATAAAGCAGGACCCCGGCATGGTCTCCCAGTTCAAGCCCCAGGCTGACCGCGCTGAGGGGCGGGTAGATCGTCGCAGCCGGTACATAAGGTGAACGCCTTATATACCGGGGATTGACTTTGAGGAAAAGCTGGGTCATGGTGGTATTTCCGGCAATGGTGACATAAGAAACCTCGTCTCGTTCGACCCGGGCCTTTCTGATGATTTTTTTAATGATTTTGTTTATCGTGCCCGTCACCACCTCATGCATTTTTTCCAGACCTTCGGGCTTTTCCGCATACATAATCCGGGTAATGACATCTTCCCCGTAGCTGATCTGCGCGTTAAAATCGGCAGATTCTGCCAGCACCTCGCCTGTTTTCAGATTCGTGAGCTGGCCGTAAATTGTTGTCGTTCCGATGTCAACAGCAATGGCGAAGTTACGATCCGTGGTATCCCCGGGTTCGATATTTATGATATGGGATTTCCTGCCCTTATGAACCGGGCGGCCAAGTGTGGCTGTCACTTTGAAATTATCTTTTCTCAGGATATCCGGAAGCCTGCGGATTACAGGCAGACTCACCACCAGGCGACGTTCATCGTGGTTCAATTTCAGGAAACTGACCAGCCGGGTGGTATCCGGGAGATTATCCTGTGCATTCGGCTCCGGGAGTTCCAGGTATTTCTTTTCCACCGGGGGGATAAAAAGCCCCTGCTCCTTCAGTTCCTCGAAATCCGGCTGCACGATCTTAGCTGTCCGTCTTGCAGTGCGCTGCATATTCAGCACACTCGCGTCCACCTCGGACTCTACAGGCACACGCACCGTCACATCACCCCGGATAACCGATTTGCAGGCCAGGCGGTATCCTTTTTCCAGATCATCCTTACTCAGCTTTTCTGTAACACCTTCCTCCACGTTTCCGTGTTCGATAATGACGCGGCATTTTCCGCATACCCCTTCGCCCCCGCAGGATGCGTTGATGTGAACACCGGCTTCCATGGCCGCTCTGACCAGGGTTTCACCATCCCTGACCGTTATTTCCTGGTTGTGAGGAAGAAACAAAACCTTGTGCATTGTCATAATAATATATCTCCTTTGCCTGTTATGGCAGATTCGCAAAAGAAAAAAGGCATCTTTCACAGAAGATGAAAAGCAGAACGACTTTTCAAGTCGTTCGGAACGATTTGAAAAATCGTTCTACAATAAAGTGTAAACTGACAAATGAAGGATGCCAAAAAAAGCCTTCCGAATGTCAGACCTGCGAGGTTTCTGAAACATCACAGGCCTTCGGTCAACTGGTCCTTCAGTATGATACTCTGTCTTTTGCTTCGACTTGCAGTTCGACAGGCTCACTGCCCCCTGAGCCTGCCGAAGGGAAAATCGGAAAACGGTGGGTTGCGCTTCGCTCCACCCACCCTACAGTTTCCAGAATCGAGTATATCAACTTAGTTTGAATCCCGCAAGAATTTGCTGTAGTTGTTCTGCCTGGGCGTTAAGCTCTTCCGCGGCCGCGGCCGTTTCTCCCGCATTGACAGTATTGCCCTGGGTGACCTGATCAATCTGCCCAAGGGACTGGGTGATCTGAACAATAGTCTGAGCCTGCTCATTGGCAGATGCCGCGACTTCGCCCGCCATATCCGAGGCCTCAGAGGCACCCCTGGCAATCTGCTTCAAAGCTTCGGCGGTCTGATTTGTGATATCACCGCCTTTTTCAACTTTTTCCATGGAATCTTCGATCAGTTCCGCGATCTCCTTTGCCGCTTCGGAGCTCTGATTGGCAAGTTCCTTGATTTCATCTGCCACGACAGCGAAGCCCCGGCCGGTTTCGCCGGCGGATGCCGCCTCAATGGTAGCGTTCAAAGCCAGGAGGTTGGTCTGGGATGCAATATCATCAATGACATCAATGATTTTAAAAATGGATTTGCTGGCCCGCGCGATCTCCTGCATGGCAGCCTTCAAGTTTTCCATTTCCTTTATTCCTGTGTCGCCCATCTCTCTGACACTGTTTAAAGTCTGCTTCACTTTGGAAGAGTTTTCAGCATTGCTTTTAGCCTGGGCCTCAATTTCGGTCATGGTGCTGGAAATTTCCTCGAGGTTAGCGGCCTGTTCACCCGCACTCAGGGAAAGAGATTCGCTGGAATCGGAAAGCTCCGTAGCCGCGCCGGTAAGCTGTTCCGACACCAGTGCCACCTCCGAGAAACTGTTTTCCAATGACTCGGACATGGCATCCAGGCTTTGCGCCAGTTTTCCGATTTCATTATTATAATCAATGCCAACCCGTTGGGTCATATCCCCTTTCGCCATGATATCCGCAACTTCCACGGCTTTGCGAACAGGATCGGTAACACCGCGGGTAATGATGAGGGCCAATACGATTCCGGCGAGGACACAAAAAATCAGCCCGATTACGACTATTTTTAAGCCTTTGGAAAGACTGTCAACCGCATTTTGGGATAATTCCGCTGTCTGATCCATTCCGGTCGTTGAAATTTTCAGCGTTGCTTCCAGTACTTCATTTCCGGCATTATTCCGATTTGTGTTCACTTCATTTAACTTGATGATTGTCTCAAGAACACGATTCATGGCGTCCTTGTATGCATTGGCCGCGGATCGGGCTCGTGTCAACTTTTGTTTGTTTTCATCCAACTCGATGAGGCGGGCAACTCTGCTGATCCCCTTTTCCAGGAGAATATCCGTCTTCTCCGTCAGGGTCACAGGGTTCTGCCGGAATCATTCTTCGTGTTGCGGAACACATCTTTGACTATGCGGCATCTTTTTATCCCCGAAATGACGTGTTCCACGACAATTCTTATTCCTGATATTACTGCGTTTTCAACCTCTTCATCTATGGAAAGTTCTCC